>NZ_JBFUJN010000008.1:0-310423 GCF_056401335.1 Rhodococcus sp. P4_F3_2 | reverse complement strand
ATGTGGCGCCGCCCGAGTACGCGGAGTGCGGGAATGAGCACCGAGTTACGGTGCGATCGCGACGGTGACCGAAAGGTCGCCGGTGGCGGTGGTGACCGCGTTGGCCGTACGGGCCGTCACCGCGGCGCCGAAGCCCGCGGCCAGGACAACCTGGCCGCCGGACCCGACAGCGACACCAGCCGTAGCCGATCCTTCGCTGCCGAGCGAAAGAGTCGCCCGCGGTGCGGGTTTCGTAGCGAAGGTCAAAGACCCGAGCCCGGTCGCCTCGGCGGCGAGCTTAGCCGAGGGCTTGAAGGTCACGGCTGGGGTGGTGGTTCCGCCGAACGCGGCGTACACGAATACCGGGATGACCGGGACCTGTGCACCGTCGACCCGGCTGACCGGCGACCCCGGCAGTGCCACCACCAACGTCGGTGGCGCCGCGACCTCGGTGAGCACTGTCGGTTGCGTGGGCAGTGCCTCCACGATCACCTGTGCTGGTGCTGGCATGGCAGCCTCCAAATCGAAGAGGTGAATCAACTCACGGCGAAGGTCGGGGTGATCAGCAGGGTGCCCTGGGCGCCCAGCGTGGTCGGGGCGATCGCGACCTTATCGATGAACGTGCCGCCGGTGGCGGCGCTCCACAGACCGGCGTGGGAGTAGGTGCCGGCCGGCAGGTTCACGGTGACCTGGCTGCCGGTGATCTGGCCGTTGGCCGGCGCACCCCAGGTGGTGGCCACACGGGCATAGGTCGGCGAACCACCCGAGGCTTCCGCGAGGCCGGTGGGGCCCGGGTCGCCGGTATGGACCGAAACGTACACAGTGGACGCCGCATTGGCGTAGGCGACGCACAGAGCGTTCTTGGTCGACGTAACAGCGATAGCCATGATGTTCTCCTTGAGAATTGTTTCTTTGCAATGAATTTCGCCACTTTCGAGCGGCGAAAGAGGTCAGTTGCGAATGACGGATCCGACGTACCAGGCGTAGGTGGTGGCCGGGGTGGTCGTGTAGGTGACCAACATCGTGTAGCGCGAGTTGGCGGGAATCGGATCGGACGTGGCCGCGGGAACGGTCCAGCTGGCCGCGTTCGAGGTTACGGTGGCGGGCCAGGTACCCAGCGATGCGCCGCCGGGTGCGGTGATCACGATAGAAACCGTTGTTCCGGAAGGGAATACGGCACCATCGGAGGGCTGAATGGTCTGCACGAAGCTGGCGCCGGTGGTGAGTTTGAGTGGTTCGATCTTCGGCTGGTAGCCGAGGTATCCGGGATCGATCGGTGATGTCATGTCATTCCTTCGCTGTGTTCGACCTCGTCCATGAGTTCTCTGGACAGGTTCAGTTCCGGGATGCGGCCGTGCTGGGCCGCTTCGATTACGCCGCGCAGTACCGCGATCGCCTCGCGGAAGAGACCGGTGACACGGTCCAATTCCTGCATGGAAGCCGCCTGCGCGGCCTCTACTCCGTCGAGTCGCACGGAGACGACCCCTAGTTCTTCCGACACACGGGACAGGGTCGCCAAGGCGATGTCGTTGACCTGTTTGGCTGCGGACACTTCGTGGCGAAGGTTCTGTGCCGGTTGAGCTTTCCGGGCCCGAAGCCAGGAGTAGAAGCTGGTGGCGCCGGAGCCGCCCAGAAAGGTGGTGGCGCTGATCAGCATGGTTTCGAGAAGAGGCATCAGGTCCCTTCGGACCTGGGCACGGTCGGCTGGTGATGGCTCTGCGACATTGTGGACTCCAGGGTTTGTAGGGTCGCCAACGGGAGAGGGCTCGACCACGTCGGCCCTGCGAAGGCATCGGGGTTGAGTTGGGCACCGGCTAGGCGCGGTTGATCAGGGCGCCGTCGAAATAGGTGTTGGAGCCGACGAGATTGTTGTTGAGACTGGAGCTGTAGCCAGCGGCGACGACTGCCCCCGCGGGCAGGTGGACGACGAACGTGGCCTCGACGCTCGAGGCGTACCCGTAGTAATCGGTCGTGTATATCGGGTAGCCGTCGCCGTCGGTGCCGCTTTGGGTGGTCTCGGACCGAAGCTGAACGGTCTTGGGCCCGGTGCGCAACTGCCGCCAGGTCGCGCCGGAGCTTGGGGCCCACCAGAGGTCGGCTCCGATCTCGGTGGTCCGCGCCGCGGCGTAGGTCAGGCCGAGGCTCATCCGGTACCAGCCTGAGACCGGCACCTGAACTTGTCCGGGCCCCAGGGCAGAGACCGTCACTGCCGAGCTATGCCGAACGGTGTCGAAAGTACCTGCCGCGACTGGACGGGACCCCGCTGGCTGGAGCGCGTTCGTGGAACTGATGCGGGCCAGCGCCCAGCCGATACCGGTGACCGGCGGGGACGCGAGGTCGCTAGCCGTCAACGCGGCGACGGCGAAGGAGAAATACCCAAACAAGCCCGTCCAGTAGTACTGGCTGTCGAATCCGAAAGACCTGTTCCCCACCCCGACGGGTGAGCTCCCGGCACTGTCGTTGTAAGCCAAGACTGACGCCCCGTTGATCAGCACCTGGTAGTTCGCTCCGACCGCGCTCAAGGTGACGGTATCGCCGGTTCGGACGGTAACTGCAGCGGTGCCCCATCGGGTGTAGTTCAGCCCGGTTGTGCGGGTGCCTCGTCCGAGCCGCACTTCATTGGCAAGTATGTCGGCGAAGACGAAGGTGGCCAAGTCGGGCGCGGCACGCATGTAGAGCGAGGTGCTGACTTTTCCGGCTTGATTCGCGCGGCCCATTACCGCCGAGACCGCTTGATCATCGGTTCGTAGCACCGTCTTCGACAGTGCGACGACGTTGCCGGTGCCCTTGTCACCTTGCTGGTTCAGTTGAACCTGACCACTGACAATGGTCAGGTCTGCGACTTGACCGAACTTATAGGTGGTGTAGCCGGATCCGAGCGCCGTGCGCTCGAAGTCATCAGAAAACGTGGTGCCACTGGGCTGTTCGCCAGGCGGTGGCGGTTTCAGTGCCTCGATAGTGGCTTTGTTGCGATCGGCAACCTCCTGCGCACTGGCGGCGATGGAGTTGGCCTCGGAGGACCGCGTTTGCGCTGTTGTGGTGGCGGATTGGGATTTGTCGGTGATCGCCTTCCAGTTGCCGCCGATGGCGGTCACGCCCACGAACGAGCCGATGACACCGGAAACGATCGACTCGCGGGCACCCTCCCAGGTCAGCTTCTGGAGGTTGCCGATGTTGTTCGAGGCCGCCGCGTCGCCGACGTAGGCGCCGGCGGGGACCGATTTGTCAGGTGAGGTCAAAGTCAGGCTCCATCAGTAGCTCAGCAATGCGCCATCGAAATAGGTTTCCGGGCCGATGAACCCGTTGTTGCGACTGAGGTTGTAGCCCGGCGCCACCACCGATCCCTGCTGCAGAAAGACGGTGAATGAGCTGCCGACGCTTTTGGTCGCTGTGTCGTCGGCCGTACGAGCGCCGACCCGAGACAACGACCAGATTCCGCCGGGCGCCGGCGCGGTCCACAGTCCGACCCGCGCTCCGGTGGTAGACGAAGACATGGTGTACGCGGCCGTGATCGCGTACCAACCCGATTTCTCGATCTGCACCTGGCCGCGTCCGAGATCGGGTACGGCGATGTTTTTGGCGGGGCCGATGGTATCGAAAGTGTTTGCCGCCAAGCGCGCTTCACCGGCAGGCTGGGCGACAGCAGTGGAGTTGAGGCGGTACAGCGACCACCCGGTGCCGACGATCGGCGGTGAGGAGAGATCGGCCGCGGCGAGCGCGTTCATCGCGAACGAGAAGTATCCGAACAGCCCGTTCCAGTAGTACTGGCAACCGAAGCCGAAGGACCGGTTGTTCGCTCCGACCGGAGATTGGGGGGGGTTGTCCTGACCCCCATCCGTATAACCGGCGACGGTAGCGCCGTTCACCAGGACCTTGTAGGTGTGACCCACGGCTTCAATGGTGACGGTATCGCCGGTATTGACCGCGGTCGATACCGGGGGCCTCCAACTGTTGTACACGGTGGTGTTGCCACTGCGCGTGCCCCAGCCGAGATGGATGCTGTCCCGATAGACGTGGGCGTACACGAAAGTCGACAGATCCGTCGCGGAGCGGACGACGATCCGGGCAGCGGCGTTGTAGGCCTCCTGCATCCGGCCGACCACCACGGATACGCGCTGATCATCGCTGCCCGTCACGGTTTTGGACAGAGCGACAACATCGCCGGTGTTCCTGTCACCGACGCGATTGAGTTGCACCTGGCCGTCGATGACCACCAGATCCGCCACCGGGCCGGTCTTGAATGTGGTGTAGTCCAGACCCAACGCAGTGCGGCTGAATGCGTCGGAAAATGCTGTACCGCCCGTGGTTTGGCCGGACTGAACGGCAACCAGCTCCACCAGGTCCGCGGCGTTCTGGGCCGTGGTGTTCTGCACGGCCACAGCCGACGCCTGCGCCTGGGAGGCGCCGGACTGCGCGTCGGTGGCAGCGTTCAATGCTAGCTTAGTCACCGAGTTCAGATTCGAGCCGATCGCTGTCACACCGGCGAACGACGCTGTGACGCTGGACAGGATCTGCGCCCGGGCCGAGTCCCAGGTGACCTTCTGCAGGTTGCGAATCGAGCCGCCGGTATACGCCCCCGACGGTACGGCCCGGTCCGGGCTGGTCATCGGGCACCGCCCGTCGAAAGATGTTCCGCCACCGTATGATCGGAATCCGAGACTCCGACCGCGGCGGTGAACGATTCCACCAGCTCGGCCGCAGCGTCCGCAGCGGCCTCCAGCACCGGCTCGTTCTTGACGATCCACACGTTGACGGTGCGCAGCACTTCGAGTGCGGTGAGCAGTGCAACGCCCGCGCCGACCGCGGAAGCCGGCGCGTACTGCAGCAATGCCACCGCAACGGTGAGCACGCTGATGATGCCGCCGATCAGCGACACTACCGCTTTCGCGTTGCGAGCGACGAAAGCTCCAACGTTCTGAGCCATGAGCAACTCCTAGGAAGACAATTGCGCCGGAAGGCGCGAGAAATGAATTGGAGGCGGCACTGATCCGCGACAACAGCGATCTCCGGAACCTTCGCTCCGTCGGGTTTCCGCTGGTCCACAGTCTATTTCGTGGATTACCAGGACTGGAAGTTGTCCGAGCCGATGCACCACTCACCTGTTCCCGGGTTTGTTTGGGCTGCAGGTCGGCGATCGCCGAGGCATTCGCCGTAGAGGTGTTCTGCGCGAAGGCCGCCGTGGATTGTGCACCCGCCGCGCCGACTCGAGCCGTATTGGCCGTATTCAGAGCACGGTTGGTCGCCGAATTGAGATTCGAACCGATCGCTTCCACCCCGACGAAAGACGCGCTGATACTGGACAGGATCGATACCCGCGCCGAGTCCCAGCTGACCTTCTGCAAATTCCGGATCGAGCCGCCGGAATACGCACCTGGGGGAATTGATTCATCCAGGCTCGTCCTCAGCTGCCGTCCGGGAGTTTCTCGGCAGCACCGACTTTCGCGGTGTTCAAGTCGAGATCTCGCGGGTCGACCAGGTGCTTGAGTTCACCGGATTCCCTGAGCTGCTCCACCAGGTGGGCCCTTTCGTCCGGCGTCAGCTCGGTGACATCCGGTGCCGAACTCTCCGGCGGACGCGGCGTACCCTTCTCCGCCCACTGGCCGGCGCCGTTGAGCCAATGTGAGAGACCGCGCGCGGGTGGGTGGTATTCCTTGGTCTGCTCGCCGGCGTAGTGGCGAAATCCGAGGTCCCACAGGTGTTTCGACCACTGCCGCAGCACGTCGGGGTGCACGAGAAGTGGTGAGTTCTGTGGGCCGGGTAGGCCGACCAGTGCCCACACAAAGGCCTCGCTGGGATCGTCGGGGTTGCACTGCTCGAGGTAAGGGATGGACATGTTCTCTCCGGAGGGTTTCGATAGGGATTCGGCGGGCGGAACTACATCTGGACGGCCAGCGCGTGGATGTCGTCGACAATGTCGGCGACCACGCGCATGGACTTGGCGAAGGGCATATCGTGGTCACGTTCAGAGCCGACGGTGACCTGCCAAGCCGGGCTTGCGGTCCGGGACCAAGCCAGTTCGAGTTCGGTGACCTGGTCGACGTACACCGAGCCTTCGGGCATGCCCTTGACGGTGGAACCGACACGATCGCCGAGGAAGAAGTGCCCCTGACCCTGGTCGCCGATCAGATACGGCTCACCGTTGGCGACGATGAACTTGTGGGTGAAGTGCTGGCGGGTCTTCCACATACCCTCACCCAGGGT
This sequence comes from Rhodococcus sp. P4_F3_2, assembly GCF_056401335.1. NCBI lineage: Bacteria > Bacillati > Actinomycetota > Actinomycetes > Mycobacteriales > Nocardiaceae > Rhodococcus > Rhodococcus sp. P4_F3_2. Next base: position 304,243 of record NZ_JBFUJN010000008.1, on the reverse strand, counting down.
CAGCAACGCGCCGAGGGTGTAGGCCCGGTCGGCACTGTTTTCGAAGTGCTCCCAGTAGTGCGACCAACCCGCGTCCCGGACGCGTTGTCCCGATTTGTGTTTCTGCCAGGCCAGCAGCGTGTCCGACAACAGCGACGTCGCGATCGTGTTCGCCACCGCCGTGGCGGCGTTCACCGCACCACCGGCGATGGAACCACCGAACGGAATCTCACCAAGGGCGCCGGCGACCAGCATGCCGACCACCTGGATCGCCGAGGAGATCGCTTCGTTCACACCGGGCATAGAGTGACCGCCGGTGAGAACCTGCACCGCCGACGAGGGGTTTACGATGAACTGTGAGGTCTGGATGCCTGTGTTGTCGTTCTGCCGGTAGACCACCCACGGATTCGACGGGAGCGTGCCCATCCAGCCCGGATTCTTGTACTTCTCAGGCACATTCTGATCCTGCAGCACACTCGGGCTGTAGTCGAGCATGGTGTTGTCGAGCAGCTGTATGGTGTGCTCGAGCCCATCCCACATGTCGCCGCCAGTGCTGGTACCAGTCCAGAAGCCGGACTTGTCGACGATGTCGACAACCAGGCAGCCGTGCCGGACCTGCGCGCCCTGCCACGGTGGCGGATCACCCTGCAACCAGCGCCGCGTGACGATCGCCAGCTGCGCCGTTTCCAGGGTGCCCGCCGAGGCTTCGTGGAAGTTCTGGAAGCGAGAGCCGAAGATCGTCCACATCGACGTATCAGATCGGAACTCACCAGGTTTCACCACGACGCCCCACGTGGACTGATCAACGCTGCCCCACTGACTGGGGTCCATCGGATCGTCGGGCAACGTCCACAGCCCGCCTTGCAGGCGGAGTAGATTCAGATGCAACGCGGTCTTGAGCACCCAGACGCTGGGCCCCGCGAGCAGGAACTGCCGCGGGAACTGAACCTGTTCCGGCAGAAACGGATTCGACCAGCAGTAGATGTGTTTGAGATCCTGGTACGAGTGCATGAACAGCAGCTCGACGGTGGTGACACCGTGGCCGTCGGTCTTGATGACAGCCTTCTCCAGCCGCCCGTCCCAGCGCGCGCCATCCTTGTCGACGGTGATGTGCACGTTCTTCTTGGTGCGGCCATTGATATCGACCGCCCACTTCGCCAAGTAATAGTCGTAGGGCAGAACCAGCAGACCGGTGCCGGCCTGGTTCAGAATCCAGCGGAAATCAGCGCTGATCTCCGCGCCGCACACGCCGCGCAGGTTCCAGTCGCCATCCCACAGGCGAATCAGAGGCCGCGAGAACCGCTGCTGCTTGCGAACCGTCTTTGCCGATTGCGCATCCGCGTAGATCGCGGGGAGGTCCAGCACCGAAGTCACTGCAGCCCCCACGGGCGCGACCAGTTACGCGGCTGCACCACCAGCACCGACGCGCCGGTAGGCGCACCACTCACCGAGACCGGTACTGCGGTGGCCGGTGTGTACGGGGGCACCGGATAGAGGAAGCTGACGCCGTTCATCAGCGCCCAGACCTGGGAGCCATCCTTGGCGACGATCATCTCTTCCATCGGGTCGGTGTCGACCGTCAGATCCTTGCCCGTGGCGGTGAGCGGCAAGGTGATCACTCGCGCGCCGTCGCGATCGACCGCACCCCACGAGAAGTCCGGCAGTGTCCACTTACCCGGCGCCGAACACACCCACTTGAGCCACATCGGCTGATCGGTCGGGTTGGCGATGGTGATCGTGCCGGACTGACTCTTGCCCGCGCCGGTGGTGTCGATCGTGGAGGTCCAGGATCCGGTCACATCGGACTCGACCCACCACGGATTTCCCGCTGTACAGGTCATGACGACCTTGCCGATCGACTTCAGATGCGGATCCTTGTCCGGCTTGAAGTCCGGTTGCTCCGACATCCGCAGTTTTAGCGTTCGCGTGCCGAAATCGGTCGTGATCGTCAACGTCGCGTCGCGGTCGTAGGCCCAGGCCTTGCGCCACGCGGAATCCACCGCCTCCCACGAACTACCCGCGGTCTGAAAGACATTGACCGCGAAAACGACATCGCGCTTGTTCGTCCGGAAACCACTGAACGAGGAACCGGCCTGAAACGCCGACTGATTCCAAATCGTCGTCACCGGTGCGTCGTACAACCCGGTCGGCGACGTGGCCAGCTCTACACCCTCACGACCACTCCCCTGACCGGCGATGGTCCATCGTGAACCATCGACTCCGGTCACCGTGATCATCGCAGCATTGGACGCCACAGATTCACCTCAATCCATATCATTGCCGGGCACCTAATGAGACAATTCCCATTGCGCCGCCAAAATTTTCAATCTTCCGATGATGTCTTCATTGCTCGACATCGAGATATTCACCGTCGCCGGCTGCCCACCGGGAGCCGCCTGGGCCGGGCCGCTACCGCCGCCTGATCCACCGCCCGGCGAACGCGCCGCCAGCATCTTTTGCAAGAAGGACGGATCGGCGTTCAACGCCTGCAGGAACGGGCGGTTTGCCGCGGCCGATCGTGCATTCATCACGAATTCGCCGTCGGAAAGGTAGGCCGGAATCTTGTCGCCGATCGACGATCCCGGCCCCTTGATATCGCCGCCGGTGGCGTAAGCGGGCACATTTCCACTCTGTCGCAAGAAGCTCTGCAGCCTGCTGCTCGCGTCATTACTTTCGTTCATAGTCATATCGATTCGTTTGCCATCGTCTGCGCGTCAGCTCACGAAGACCGACACGAACAGTCCACTGCCGATGGCCTGCCCCGTGCCGTTCTGGTGCAGTCGCACGTCCAGCACATCGCCGGAGCGCAGTACCGGTTGCGCGGTGAGCGGAATGGTGACGGGGATTTCCGCGGCCAGATTCAGGCCGACGGTCAGCGTGAGGCTCGCAAAGGTCTGCACCACAGCACCATCGCGGAGCTGGCGGACAGAGATGGTGGCGTTGTTGGTCGCGGCGCCGGTGACAGTGGCAAACCCCGGCGGTGCGACGAGCTGGACGTCGGTGACGGTGTCGCCGCTGTAGAAGGCCGGGGAATAGACCCCGGCCAGGGTTGTGGTGTCGGCCGCGCCGGCGGCTTGGGCCGGCAGCGTTGCGGAATAGATCATTCGTCCTCCCAGGTGGATCCGGTGAACTGGTCGATGAGGCCTTGCATCGAATCGTCTCGTTGTGCGTCGCGGACGATGTCCACCGCGGTGACCGGTCGGGGCATCGGCGTCATCCGGGGCGGATCGCCACCGGCGGCGGCGATCACCGCGGCCTGCACGCCCTGGAGCGCGTCGATGATCGACAGCAGCAGATAGCTGTCGATGGTGTATCCCTCCGGAGTCGGGCCGGCAGGGTCGGTCTCCACTTCGTACAGGTCGAGTTCAGCCTCGGCTTGTTCGGCGGCGAGCATCTGCTCGGCCAGCTCGCGATCCATCGCCAGCGCCGAGCGATATTGTGAACCGTGCGGCAGTCTGTCTTTGACAGACCAGATCGTGCGCCAATCACGGTTACGAATGGTATGGGGCCCGAAGCATTCCCGGATGTCGATGCCGCGCTCGAGTAAGTCGTAGTCGAGCGCGGCGCCGAAACGTTCCCAGAACTCTACGAGCCCTGCGATCCCCCCGGCAGCTCCGAGGAGCCCTGGCCGAAGAGGTGGGCGTAAAGGTCCTGCTGGAAGGCGAACCACTCGTCGAGCGGCCGATCGGCGAACAGGTCTTCGACGGCTTCGTACTGGTTGCCCAGCACGATGACCATCTGTTCGTCATCGCTGGCGGTCCGGCGCAAGGCCAGGACCTGGCTGCGGGTGACCGGTGCGATCGCGATGTCGTCGGTCAGGCGGTAGGGCACGCGCCTGTGCGGGGCGAGCTCTTGCTGCAGCTCGTAGAAACGACCGCCGACCTCGGTCTGGTCGGCCACTTCGGGTGTGGATGCCATGATGCAGTATCTCCGGGTTGTGTTGTGTTACTAGGACTTCGAGGCGCGGCCGCGGGCCGGCTTGCCGACGGCCTCGACCTCAGCCTTCTCGGCGTGGCCGAGTTTGAAGACCGCGGTGACGTACTCGGTCGCGTTGGCAACGATGTAGTCGTCGACGCCGTCGGTCATGGTGACGGGGTACTCGGTGGGGATGGCGGACACGGTGGACCCGCTTTCTTCTCCGGCAAGAATGGATAAGGAATGTGTGGGGCGTGCCATGACCGGAGACACATGACACGCCCCACGCCCAAGTCCGTGGACCTGGGAGATCGAGAAGCCGTCAGGAGACGGTTGGGGGTGCTTTACGCAGCGTTCGGGATGTTGGTCTGGGTCAGGATCTTCTTCCAGCCCGAGCCGCCGAAGCCATGGGCGATGGCATAGCCTGCGGTGTCGTCCTTGAAGGCGACCATGGTCAGCTTCTGGGCGAGGACCTCGGTGGGGTTCCACTGCTCGCCGCCGTACTTGCTGACCGCGACCTTCGGCAGCACCTTGTAGACGTAGATCGGGTTGGCGTCGTTGCCGTCCTTGCCGATGATGATCGCCGAGTAGTAGGTGATCTCTTCCGAGGCCGGCTGGGCGAAGAAGACTTCACCGGAGGCGGCATTGGCCTTGATCGCCGACAGCGCGGTTCCAGTGGCCAGGTTCAGCGTCAGCGCGGTCGTCTGCTGCGGCTGGAACTCGATAGTTGTGATATCGCTGGTGACGTCGTTGCGCACCGGCTGCAGTTCACCGTAGGACTCGATCGGCGCGGCGGTGATGCCACGAGCGAAGGCGACACCGGTCTTCTTGTCGATCAGGCCGACAGCCTGGTAGGCCGGCGGCAGCGTCTGCAGGGCGCCGGAGGCGTCGGTCAGCGCGGACGGCGCCGGGGTGTAGTGCGGTGCGATGAAAACGGCCGCGTCAAGCGGCTTGAGCAGAAGCGACCGCTGCGCGTTCTTCAGCGCGGTGAGGTTGGTGGCAGGCATGTGTCTCCAATCGAGCGCCCGCGGATGCAGGCATGGTTAACAGAAATCGGCACCGAGTGGCGCCGGTGAAAGCCCCGTCAAGGACGGGATTCACCCACCGCCTACTGGCGGCGAGCTTCGATCGAGAACGCGACCTCGACCATCTGGTTGAGCGGGTCGAGGTCGGGCACCTCGGTGAGACCGCGGCTGCGACGCAGGATCGGCGGATGGAACTTCGGTTCCTCGGCCGCGATCTCCTCGGTGTAGTCGACCAGCACACCGTTGACCCGGTTGGCCGGGGCATCGAGCATCGCCGTTCGGATCTGCACCGAAAGCTGCTGCGCCTGAGCGCGAGTGGTGCCGAAGGCCACCACGCTGACCTTCGCCTTGTAGGTGATCGCGTTGATATCGAGCGTTCCCCCGGTGGTCCGCACCCAGATCAAGGGCAGCTTGGACTGCAGGTCCGCCGAGGTGGCGGGCAAGGTGGTGACGGTGGTCGCGGTCGGGGTGAACAGGTCGACCATGAACTGCTCGAAGTCGGGGAAATCCCCCGGTGCGGGATAGGTCGGCATCACGCTGCTTCCGGCGCCGGGCCGACTGTCACTTCAGCGCCGAGAGCGCCCTCGGGCGCGCCCTCGGAGGTCTCCGGCGGCGGAGTGGCCGCGGCCACTGTCATCGCGACGCCCTGGGCGAGGTCGGACAGCACATTGACATCGGCCTTCAACATCGCGAGTCGCGCGACCACGGCCTGCACTTCGGTTTGGATACGTTCGGCGAGACCGCTGGGATCATCGGAACTGGGCACGAGATTCTCCAAATGTTGGGTTCACGGGTAATCCGTGGAAACGAATAGTTCGGATTCGGTCCGGAGGCATCGACTGCGCTACTGGACCCAGCGGGGTTTCCACAAACCCCGTTCTGGCACTCCGGGTTATAGACCGAGCAGCGGCAGCAACAGCGGAAGGTTCACGCTGAAAGTTTTGAGGACATCGACGACGGCACCGAGCATTTCTCATCACCCCCTTTCACTCTTGCGGGCGGGAGCGCTTCAGCGCACGTGGCTCAGATAGGTTGCGAGTCGGTCGCGCAACGGGTCGTTGGTGAAAGCCGCGCCGTAGGGGGCGGTCTTGATCACGTTGATGGTGGTACTCCGGTCGATCTCCGGGCTCATACGCCTTTCGAGGGTGCGCCATCGTGGCTGTACCAGCTTCGGGGCGTCCTGGCGGCGGCCCTGCGATGCGGAGGACAGGGTCTGCACCACGGTGCTGACCGTGCTGGTCAACGCCGTGGCGGCGGCTCCAGCCGGACCGGTGACGGCGCCGACCATAGATGTGATCGCCGCTTCGCCACCTGCGGAGACGATTTCGTTCCGCGTGCCTTTGTAGATGTTGTACCAGTTGTGCCACTGAAGGAAGGGGAAGAGCGAGCCGACCGGAGCCGTGGAGAGGAAGCCGCCGGCGTCGGTGGGACCGTGTTCATCCTCCACTTCGCCACCTGAAGCGTAGGCCTTCGGATTGATCATCGCTTTGGTCGAACCCTTTAGTGCACTGCTTGCGATCAACGCCCACTGCAGGAAGGGAAGCAGGCGGCCGGGTCGTGAGACCGACAGTGCGCCATCATCATAGCCGGTGCGGCGGCCTTCCCATTCGCCGTCGGCGAAGCGCACGAACTGTGCGTCATCTCGTACATCTTCGAAAGACATTGTCGACCATCCATTTGGTTCCAGGCGATGACTGCGGTCGGTGCGCATTGAGCAGCGCGGCGAGCCGGTCGCAGTAATCGCCAGTTCGGTATTTGACGTTGTGGGTGCCGCCACGGACGTAACCGTCCATTAGCGCGGCGGCCTGAGACCACAACTGCCAGTGGCAGATCGGGTCACGCCACCAATCCCGGTGGTTCAGCTCCCAGCGGTTGCCGCGGATACATTCGGCCAGTGCGCTCCCCCACCCGTCCAGGACGGTGAAGCTGAAAGTCGACATGGTGTCGGCAAGCGCGCGAAGCGGCGAATCGGCAGGGCAGCAGTTGATTCCATCGGCGCGTTGGTCTACTTCCCAGGTGGTGATGTCCTCGGGCCAGCGATCGTACTGACCGTTGATCCCGAAACCCATCGCTCTCGGGCCGATCGAATCCCCTTCTGCGCGCCGTGGGTTCGCGATCTCGCTCACCACTCGACCTCGCGGTCCGGATACTCCCCTCGGGCCTTTGCTTCCAGGAACCGAGTGACCACGATGGCGCCGAGGCTGTAGCCGAGGATCCCACACGGTTCGGGGTTGCGCGGATTTCCGCGACCAGCGCCTGAACGCCCATCGCGACCGACTGTTCCTCGGAGCAACCGGCAAAGAGGTTCTGCGGATTGGCGGGACCGACACTGGCCGGGGTAGTGAATGTCGGGGCCGATCAGGTACTTGCTGTTGTGGAGGCGGCGCGTGATTCACGAGCGCATATTCACCGGTGCGCCTCGCACACTCTTTGGTGCCGCGACACGTCAGAACACCCCCGGAGTCGAGGGGAATGCTCCGGGGGCGGGACTGTGACGCCCCTGCGCTGCGACGACGTCTGCGACCGCGGACCACCCGCGGGAGACGGGCGCGCAAGGGGCGGGCATGCGAAGCGCTCTTAACCCGCTTTCAACCAGATAGTGTTCGGGGGCGAACCGCATGGGCTGGGAGTGACGGGCTGTCAGCACCGTCGAGATTGTTGTAATCGAGAGGTGAGAAACATTGGAAGGAGTTCCGATTCGTTTCTTGCCTGTGGCTCAAGCCTACAACGGGGTGTGTGACAACTGGCCGGAAAACGACCAACAGTGCAGGTAAATAGCGGTTTGAACCGCCCCGGGGTTTCCGGAGGCTTTGATGTACCCCCAGTTCCATGGAGCCGTCATATTTGATTTCAGGCTACGGGTTGACGCGTGAAGTGTACGTTCTCGAACTCGATCGGTGTCAGCATCCCGAGGGCACTGTGCCGACGTTGGCGATTATGGAAGATCTCGAGGTACTCGAACATGGCGTTGGCCAATTCGATTCTCGTTTTCCATCGTTTCCGGTTTAGAAGCTTGGTTTGCATTCTGCCCCAAAATGATTCGATGACGGCATTGTCATAACAATCGCCGATCGATCCCATCGACGGGATCAGGCCTGAGTCGTGGGCCCTACGGGTGAACGCCCACGATGTGAACTGGACTCCGTGGTCGGAATGAATCAAAGTACCGGGCGTTGGGCCCCTATTCGAAATTGCCATTCCCAGAGCGTTCGTCACCAACGTCGCAGTCTGAGAACTGTCGATCGACCAACCAACGACCCGCCTCGAAAACGTATCCAAGACAACAGCGCAGTAGATTTTACCTTCGCGCGTGGGATGTTCCGTAATATCCGTGACCCACAGTTTGTTCGGCTCGTCGCGAGTGAATTTACGGTCGACGAGATCGCTTGCGGTCGGGGTCTGATGCTTGGAGCGCACACGTCTATTTCCCGGAAGTCCTTTCACACCAGCGGTTCTCATCAACAACTCGACGCAGCCGTGTCCAACAGCAATACCGTGACCAAGGGTGAGTTCAGCGTGAACTCGGCGGGCACCGTAGGTGCCATGCGAGGCGGTCTGAACCTCGGTGATGAGCTGGGTCAGCCAGGCATGTCGCAGTGAGCGTTCGGAGGGTGGCCGGTTTCGCCACTCGTAGAAACCGGACTCCGACACCTCCAGAACTCGGCATGAGGTCTGTACCGGTAGTCCTTCCTTGGCCATCACTTCGATCGCTTCGAACCGCCTTTTGGGAGCACCACCGACTTCAGCAGTTCCGTGGAGCGTTTAGCAATGGCAAGTTCAGTTTCCAATTCCGCGATACGACGACGGGCGGCGGCGAGTTCAGCGCTCTCGATCGAGCTCAACCCAGGCTTCTGGCCGGTATCGATGAGCTCCTGGTTACGCCAGTTGTAGATGGTCTGTTCGGTGACATCGAGACCCGAGGCGACCTCGGCGACCGTGCGTCCTGACTTCAACAGGTCGAGAACTTTTCGGCGGAACTCGGGTGGATAACGTCTGGGCATCGTAAACCTCTCTCGGGTGCATCAATGCCTGAAGTAAAACAAACGAACTCCGGAAAACTCGGGGTACATCACTTCATTCCTCTGGGAAGAATGGAGTCATGTCATCAGGGACGTCAAAGAGGCACCCGTCGGAGCTGCGTGATCGGGCAATGCGGATGGTCGCCGAGATCCGCCACGAACACTGCTCGGGGTAAGCAGCAATCGAGACCGTCGCAGGCAAGCTCGGGATAGGTAGGGCTCAGACGCTCCATAACTGGGTCTGAAAGGCGCAGGCCGATTCGGGGCAACGCGCCGGCGTGACCTCCGACGCTGCGGCCGAGTTGCGCAAGTTGCGGGCTGAGAATCGAGAACTCCAGCGGCCAACGAGATCCTGAAGTCTGCATCATGAATCGACCTTCTTCGCGGCGGAGCTCGACCGCCAACGCAAGTGACCGTCGACTACATCGACAGCCACAAGGAGGAGTCCGGCGTCGAGCCGATCTAATGAGATCGGTAACCGGGCCGGCACCGGACTTCTCGAGTCGATACGAGTTCGAACATCATCGACTTTACGTCGCGACGAAGCCCACGAGAATGAGGACCTCGCTACCCTCCCACTCGCCCGAATCACCGAGTAACTAGCCGCCATTCGATGTGAGTGGCCCAATTCGCGTGAGGAGCGCGCAAACCTGCTCCCGCACCGGATGCGATCTCGCCGACCTCGATCGCTAGTCCTAGTCCTCGTCCTCGTCCTCGTACTCCGGCTCGGGCTCATCCACCCATGCCTGATACCCCGGACTCGTCAGTCGCAGGTGGATCGCGCTGGGGCTCATACTGAGTATGACGACCACTTTGGGCAGGTCCCACCGGATAGTTGCCTCAGGTCCGGGCTCGGAGTACGTGGGTATCGGAAGGACGGAATTCAGTGCCGCAGTGAGATTCGCGAACCCTGCGTTCCGCAGCGGGCGCACCACTGTCATGGGCGTAGCATCATCTGCCACGTCCGTGACGAAGATCGAGATCCAATCCATTCTGTGTTGCCGCCCAAACATGTTCGCCTTCGGCCGACTGACATGCAGGTTCGTCCTTATCGAGGCGCCAGCATGCCTGAGTTCGACGAGCTCCCATCCAGCCTGTGCGCAGAAGGGTTCCAGGTCGTCGACGGCCCAGGTCCAGTCGAATTCTGCGGCGAGGCGGGCGATCCGGGTGGCGCCTTCGATGTCGACGTGCATGTGTGGATGCTACTTCCTTCTTGATCGTTGTTGACGACGGCCCAATCGCGGGGGCCGTGGAGGTGAGGGCTGGCGGGTTGTCGGTTATCGGATGCCAGCACCGTAGGTCAGCACCCTGCCAGCCTCGCGTGGGTCGACATCCGTGACGGCCGGTTGGGGCATGCTGATGTTGACGACCATCGATTGGTCGACCTTCTTGTCGGTGTTCGCGGGCCATGCGAGGCCGGCGAGGGGCGCGAGGGCGGGCAACGCCAGCGCGGTCCACACGTTCAGGTTGTTCAGGTTGTTCAGGCCTGACGACATCAGGTCGGTGATCCATTGTGGTGCCGCGATCGGCGTCGCGCCCACACCTGCTGCTGGTGCCGGCGTGAGGGCGGTCCCGGGTTGTTTGAGGTGGAACGACTTCGCGGTGCCCGGATCGAACCGGTAGGCGGTGATCTTGTTGGTTCCGGGTTCGGTATGGACCAACACGTAGTCGAAGTCCTCGCCGTCCAGGAGTCTCTGTGCCAAGCGCGGGTCGTAGTCACGCAGAGCCTGCAGCGCTTCGGAGTCCTTGCGCAGGAATTCGTCCTGCGCATAGGGCAGGGTCCCCTGCTCGACTTTGATCTCCCCACCGACACCGGTCTCCACACCACGAGGACTGAGACTGTTGGGCTTTCTCCCGCCCTTGTACTCCAACAGGACAACTCTTTTGTTGCCTGCGGCGTCGGTGATTACCCCGACCCGGTCCGCAGTGTATTGACCGGAACCCTTGTGGATGATGTCGATTCCGGCTTTCTCGGCAAAGTAGTCGCCGCCGATCTCACCCCGAAGCTCGGATAAACCATCGACCGCGCCTTTCTGGCGGCTCAGATCCTTCGCGAGAATACCGAGCCTTTCGACATCAATCTCCCCTGACTGGTTGCGTAGATTCTCGAGAGTTTTCTCGATTTTCTTTTTCGAGAGGTCGCCGATGGTGAGTTCACGGAAGGTGCCATCTTCTTTCTTGATCATCATGTCTTTGATCAAGCCCTTGAGCTCGAGATCGGCTTGAACGCGCGCGGCTTTTTCGAGGTTTTGCCATACGTTTATTTCGTCGAGCATGTATTGTTCGTACTCAGGCAAGTCAGTCGTGATGGTTTTGATTGGTGCGTCGCGGAGTTCACCCCGCATCACGACCTTCGACGGCACCTTTGCCTCGGGCGGCATTCCGGCAAATCTCTTTGTTATCTCGTCGACCCAGTAGACGACACCATTCGCAGTTTGCCTTTCCTCGACTCCCGGCGGCGGCGTTGATCGAACCCTAGTACCATTTCCGTGTTCACCGAGGCCGCGGCGCGGCATGGTCGCGCGGGGGTTTTTCGTTCCCGGAACGGTGGGTGACCACTCGTCCCACGTCTGCAAACCCCATTCGTCGAATTGGGCTTGGGGATTCCGGATGCCGGGACCACGTGGGATAGTGCGTGGTGGCGCGACCGCCACGGGGGCCTCGATGCCGGGGGTGTGCCAGGGCAGCTCCTCGGGTTTCGGGTAGTCCACGATGCCGGGGCGAGAACCAACCGATGCGCCGTCGGCGGGGAAGGACTTGGGTCCGTCCGGGATCAGCAGTGCCCCACCGGGTAACGCTCTGATGGGGTCCGCACCGGGTAAGGCTCTGGTGGGGAACTGGGAAAGCCCGATGGTCGTTTGTGCGGCAACTTCGGCTTCGGCGGCTGTCAGCGCCTTGGGTGCAGCCTCGAGTCCTTTCTCGGCCCAGTTCGCGATACCGGTGCCTACCTTGCGGATCCCGCGCCCGGCCGCGCGTGCGATCATGGTGCCGACACCCGGGACGAAGGTCAGAACCGCCATCGTGCCGCCCCAGGCGGCTTGCCCCAAATTGCCGTCGTCGATACCCTCGGCGAGGTCGTTGAGGCCGGTGAGGTCACCGACCAGATTGTGGAAATCTTCCCCCCGTTGAGCCAGCTTGGAGGACTCACTGAGTTTCGGCTCGTACGGGGTGTCGTCGCGGGTCAGTGATGTGGTCGGGTCGGTCGGATACGACCTGGGTGTGTTCTCGAGTTGTTTGGCCTGTGCGGGAGACAGGAGTCCGATCTCGGCGTGGGCGAGTCGATTGCGGGCGGCAAAGGACCGTTGAGCGATCTCATTCTGCGCCTGCGCAGGGCTCAGGCCCTGTTCGAGTAGGCTCTTGATCTTCGGGTCGTCGACCGGCAGGCATAGGACCTGTGCCGCGATCTGATCGTTGTCCTGTTGCTGCTTGGTATAGGCATTCTTCTGGAGCCGTTGCTGGGCATTACTACGCAACTGAGTGCTGCGCTCGTCCAAAGTGCCTGTCGTCGAGGCCAAACTCAGGTCGTTCGCCAGCTGCGCCGCACTGTAGTCGAGCCCGGGCACCACGATGCTGCCGTCAGTGAAGGCAGGCAGCGCGGATTGATCCCAGTGCGCCTCCAGTCGTGCGGTCGCAGCTTGGCGGGCGGCCGCCTCCGCCGCTAAACCGGCAGCGGTGTACGGGCCCTGCACACGAGGACCGTTGAGCAAGGCCAGATCCCGGTCGCGGTCGGCGGTCGTGTACGCCGCGTCCGTGGCGAACAGCCCCGCCATTTGCTCGGGTGATATAGCCAACCCCGGCGGAGCGGACTGGACGGGCGGGCTCCCGTTGGGCAGGGCGACCGTGGTCGTCTCTCCGATCAGGCCGTTCGCCAGCCTGACCTTATCTATCTGGACGGTGGTGCCGCTGGGCAAGGTCACCGGCTGGCCTGCGGGTGTCGTGTCCTTCCGAAACGACAGCAAGTCCTCCGGACCACCGGGCGTCGGCGGCTGCTGCGGTTGGCTCGCCGGTCCCTGCACCAACATCAGGTCCGCCAAGTTCTGCTGCTCCTCGGTAAGAGGCGCCGGGGTAGCGGGCGAAGTCGGCCGATTGACCAGCGGGGAGACGGGGCCGATGAAGCCGGGCTCGCCGGGCTTGAGCGCGGTCGGGCGTTTAGCTGGTGCCATGCGATTCGCTGGTGCCTTGCGTTTAGCTGGTGCCATGCGTATACCTCGGTGTTTCATGAAAGAGGCCGCACCCCAGGGTGGGGAGCGGCCGAAAGGGGGCGGAAAGGAAAGCGCGGTACCCGTTCGAAGGGGTATCTACCGGTACGGTGTCGATGCAATGTCGGCCTTTTGGAGCGCGGTGCACTCAAGAGGTGAAATGGGTTGACAGCCAGGCTCATTCGCCCAAACACGGCAGGTCCGGCAATGAAGAGTGGACGTGAGAAAGCCCAAGCAGCCTGCGTCGGGAACGCGGTCTGGGCAATGTGATTCATGGCCAGTCGAAGTGTTCTCGAACCTCGATCGGTCACCACGGACCACCTCACACCGAGAGCATCAGCCTATTGGGTGTTTTGTGACAGTCCTACGGAAAGCGACCAACAGTGCAGGTAGAGCATTATTTCGGTGAACGTGCTGCGGCAGGCCGCGCAGCCGGTCTGTGCGCAGCGGGATTGCCCCGGGTTTGGTTGACTTCTTGACCTGCCCTAAGGTTCATTACCCCTGCCGATGTGAAGATCAAGCCGGAACGGATAGGTTCTCGAAGCGTAACTCGTACTCGATCGGCGACACATGATCGATCTGCGAATGCCGCCTCTGACGGCTGTAGAAGATCTCGATGTAGTCGAAGATCGCGCTCGCCAGATCGAGTCGGGTCCGCCATTTCTTCCGGTTCAACAACTCGATCTGCATCGACGACCAGAACGATTCCATCATCGCGCTGTCATACCCATCTCCGATCGTCCCGAACGAGGGCAACAGGCCCGCAGAACGGATCTGTGAGTAAATGCCCAGGACGTGAACTCCCGCTCCACGATCGGCATGCACAATCCCGCCGGGAGGCGGTTTGCGATTCTTGATCGCCATGTCCAAGGCATTCACTACCAGGGTCGAATCCTGGCAGTTATCGATCGACCAACCGACGATCTTCCGGCTGAACGTGTCCTTCGCCGCACAGCAGTACACTTTTCCTTCACGGGTCGAATGCTCCGTAATATCGTTGACCCACAACTTATTTGGCGAGAGACGATGAAACTTCCGGCGCCCGAGATCGTCGGCCGTCGCGATGCCCTTCAACCGCGTGACCTTCGCAGAACCAGGCAAGCCGACGATGCCGGCGGTCCTCATGAGTTCGGCGACGAGGTTCTCACTGACCACGATGTCCATACCGTGCGTGAACTCCGCATGCACCCGGCGGGCCCGTAGGTTTGCCGCGAAGCCGTGTGGACTTCGCGGATCAACCCGGTAAGCCGCTGACGGCGCATCCGTGTCGGTGACATCGGCCGGGTCTTGTACATGTAGTAGCCGGGGCTGCTGACGCCGAGAAGTCGGCAGCAGACCTCTACCGGGTGCCCGACGTCGACGAGGGAGTCGATCCACCGGGTGAATCCCTTTGGGGCAGAGCGGTTCTCTCCGAACAGTGTCGCAGCGGTGCGGAGGATTTCGACCTCGGCTTCGAGTTGCCGGATGCGCTTGTTCGCATTCGACAACTGCACCTATTCTGTTGTCGTGAGCCCGGCCCGTTCGCCCCGCTCGACTTGATCTTGGCGCACCCACTTGTGGAGCGCAGCGGCGCTGATGGCGAATTCGATAGCGGCGGTGGTGATCAGTTTTCCGGCACGGACGAGTGCTACGGCTCGGAATCGGAACTCCGGCGGATAACGGTCGTGGCATGGACCGAAGCCTTTCAGCGAGGCCTGATCTTCACACCTGGGCATGAGCGGGCCCGAGAGCGGGACCTGGGCGCCCCCGGGCGGCGTCTGCGACCGTGGACTTACACGGGAGACGGGCGCGCAACGAGGCGTGCGCGCGGGTGGGCCACGTGGGGGGTTAGGGCGCGGGCGGGATGAAGCGGCTTTCGAACCTGTCCAACCGGCCGATGACGTCAGCGAGGGCGTCGACCAGGGTGTGGCCACCGAGCTGCGGCCAGCCGGCGTACTGGCCCAGGTCACGTTGGTCCAGGCCGCACAGCTGTTCGCGGATGTCCTTGACATCGCTGCTGATCGGGCCGCAGAACTTGGTGATGAAGTCCTGGAGCTGGGTGACTTCTGAGGCGCTCATAGGCGCGTCCTTTCTCTCAAGGAGGGCCGCTACGTCGCGGCGGAATTCGTCCATGTCGATGCCGGCGGGGTCGATTTTTCCCTCTCGGCTGTACTCCCGGTGGGCTACGCAGTCATCGGCGGTGCGGCCGATGCGGCCCAGAATGGCGGCGCAGCCGCGTTTGTAAGCGTCGAGCTGGGCTGGGGTCCAGTCGGTTCCGTCGCCGCGGGAGACGGCTTCGATGCCGATCACGTGGTAGTTGGCGTTGTCGGCGGGCCAGCCGGGCCAGGAGCCGCGACCGGCGTGCCAGCAGACGCCCGCGGCGATGACGCGGAAGGTGCCGTCACGCTCCAGCACCAGCTGGGCGAGGGGCCCGTCCAGGTCGGGTCGGCCGTACTGGACGATGCGCCAGTCCTCGGTGCCGCCGCCGGCGGTGTGGTGGCACAGCACGCCGCGAAGGTCGCGGAAGTCGCCGTGGCCCCGATCGCGCCATCCTGCATGCTCGATTACCCGCAGGCCGGCCGCGCGCAGCACGTCGGCCAGCCAGATCGGGTCTCCGGTCCAAGACATCGGGTATTTCCTTTGCTGTAAATATTCGTTTGCTGGGACATTCGGTGGGCATGCATGCACTGAAGGTGTGGAAGAGGGCGTGACTCCGCGGGCCAGCCAGGAAAGTGACTCCGACTCGGTGGAGGGAGCCAAGGAAGCGAATGATGTTGGCAGACGACGGCACAAACACCGTATGACGGCGATGACATCGAAATATGTCGCTATACAACAGATTTGCATCCACACCATCCGACGGTCCGAGCCTATCAGCGGGTCCGTGACGAATCCGCCGAAACTGGCCAACACCCCAGGTAAATAGCCATTTTGAATCGTCCCGGTGAGTCTGGCGACTTACGAGTTTGAGAACTCAGCGACGGACTGAGATCGGTGATCACGGTAGTGGAGGTCCTCGTACTCCGCGGGGCGGCAGGTCGCCGCAGTGCTCGTATAACCTGCGGTGGTTGAACCAGTCGACCCATTCAAGGGTGGCGATTTCGACCTGGTCAACGGTCCGCCGCGGGCCCTGGGCCTTGATCAGTTCGGTCTTGTAGAGGCCGTTAATCGATTCGGCGAGCGCGTTCTCGTACGAGTTGCCGGTAGCGCCGATCGAGGCATCGATACCGGCATCGAAGAGGCGTTCGGTAAAGGCCATAGAATCCCCTGAGATGGTGGGAATCGGGTAGGGCATCACCGGCCCCGGTCATGGGTGTTCAGTTCCCTCAGCGAGGGTGGGCCGTCGCGAAGTGGTGAACGAATTACCTACCAAAGTGACTCAATCCAAGGAGCTACGCTCTCCCCAGATGAAGTCTCCGGACTCACCGGGGCGATTCACTTCCAGAGTGCCGGAACCGCCGTCACACCGCCCCGATCGCAGGGGAAAGACGACCCTTGGCCGGATCCGTCAACCTGTGACCCGGCTGGAGGGCAACCCGGCCCGTGCTCGCGCCGCAGGGACGAACGGTAATCTCGCATTTATGACATACGAGTTGGACCCGCAGACCCCCGACGAGTTCGATGGTGACATCACCTCGACCTTGGATTCGGGGCTGGCAGGTACGGCCGGCTACCACGGGCGATCAAACGGCATCCCCCCACGGGTCGGTGATTTGTCCGACCTGACCGAGGACGACAAGCGCCTTTACGACGAGTTTCTGGCCACTCTGAGGTAACGGCGGCAACATACGCACGAATCCAGCAACCCATGAGGTCTCCATCGATCCAATTTCGAACGAGGTATGAGCAGGAATGGCCAGCCGTAGGGCCAACAAACGCTACGACGCGCGCGTCCAGGCGGCGAAACTTGACATCACAATCGGCCATGTCGGCTTCGCAGCACCGATCGTCATCTGGCAACCCAAGTCCCGGGCGATACTAGTCACCGCGGACCTGACCACAGTGGATCGTCGAGAAGCGCTCGCCCACGCGCTCGCGCACGCGCAACTGGAGCACTCGGAGACAGTCCGAAAAGCACGTGCCGGCCGCGAATCTCGTCAGAGGGTGGAACTCCGCGTTTACGAGCTGGCGTGTCGCAACCTGATTCCTATTGCGGATCTCAGAGATGCGCTCGCGCGTTATACCAGCGTCGAGGACGCTGCCGACTGGCTGCAGGTGAGTCCCGATACGGTGTGCTATCGACTCCACCACCTGTCGCGAAAGGAACGGCGAGTGCTGCCCCCGGGCATCGTGGATCGTCTCGACTGGTATGCAGACGCGAAGTACCCGCTGCCGGTCAGCTGCATCTGGACCAACTCCGCGCCGCTGCCCGCATACCGGAAGCTACCTGAGGTCCTCAGAAAACTTCGGTAGTCTCAATTACAGATGATTCCTGAAATCTGTTGCCAATCAGGCTGATCCGCGATAGTCCCCCTGCGGCAGCTCACAGAGTTCGATCACGTCGCCCAGCCGGTACACGGTGCCGCTTCCTACTACATGGCCAGTCAGCTTGCCTCGACGGGCCCACTGCCTGATCCGCTCGGCGGAGATACGGTCACCGGAGCTGTCGGACAGCAGCCGCGCGAGTTGAGCCGCGGTACCCATGATTTCGCGCGCCTGGTCCAACATTTCACGGCGGCGACGCCGCACCGCGACGACGGTCCCACAGCCCTCGCATCGGACGAGGTCGGCATCGGACTGCGCGGAGAGTCCCCGGCCGCACTCACAGTTGCCAACACGGACACGAGATTCCGGGCGGTCGATCGTTCGGTATCCCAACCGAATAGCCCTGGACAATGCGGAATCCAATCCGACGAGGGCATCCGAGTCATCGGGCATCGGGGGTAGGTGACGGATGAGGAACTGGCACTGCTCTCTGGCGGTGACCGGAGCACGCTGCGCGATGGCAGCCGAGACCTTCGCGGCATAGTTGGTCAGCACCCCCGCGATGTCTCGGTGCGCTTTCGCGGCACCGCTATTGAACGGCAGGACCTGCTCAGCTCTCGTCGTGCGCACATACCCCAGCGAATCCGCGGAGGTGATGGCATCTGTGCGACTGAGAGTGATATCGAGTTCCGCCAACAGCGTTGGGACGACCTCGAGAGCCGCCATGACAGCGGCGCGACGCTCAGAGGTGAGATGTTCGGTGTACATATGACCTTCTTGACTAGAGCCTGTCCACTACTTGCGGACACGATGATGAATGAGGAGCGCTGCGACAAGTACGCCACCGTGGTAAGTGATGGCGTACTTGTCGTAGCGGGTTGCGATGCCGCGCCATTGATTGAGACGGCCGAAGCCGCGCTCGACGGTATTGCGTTCGCGGTAGCAGTCCTTGTCGAACGCGGGCGGGCGACCACCTTCTGACCTTTGGCCTTGCGGCGTTCCTTCTGATCGGCGCGTTCGGGGATGGTGTGCGCGATCCTCCGTTTCCGCAGGTGTTTTCGTGTGTTCGGATGCGAGTACGCCTTGTCCGCCAGCAGGCGAAACGATCTGGTGTCGTGCGTTCGGTGCGCCTCGAGCGGTGGGGCCAGGTACGGGTTGTCGCCGGCCTGGCCAGGCGAGAGCATCAGGGTCAGCGGACAGCAGCACGTGTCGGTGGGAGCGTGAACCTTCGTGTTCAGGCCGCCGCGTGACCTGCCGAGGGCGTGATCGGCGGATTCGTTGGCCAGATTCTTGTCATTCGATCGAGCCCCCTGTGTAGGCGTCGGTCAGCTGCTCCCGCCGCATGCTGGTGGGCGCGGACGATCGTCGAGTCGACCGGAAGCAGACGCGAGGCGCGTCTCGTCCTCGGGTGCCAAATCACGGACTGCTGCGAGCATTCGCGCGTAGGTTCGTAGCCTGAACAGCAGCGATGGCGTTCCCAGATCGACTGCCACGCACCGAAGTGGTCGGGGACGTCACCCCACGGTGACCTGTTCGGAACCTTTACACGATCCCTTCCAGGGTCAGCCGATGGTCATTCCACGGGCGACACCGTCGGCCTGACGGTGTCGGGAACATGGAGTCGATCACGGCCCACAGGTCGTCGGAAATCTCATCGGCACACAACACCGGGGCAGCATCGCGCATCGAGCCGCGAGATTTAGCAGACACGCTCTAGGCGATCAGATCCAGCGCCGCCGCGGGTTGCTGCGGGTTGTATCGGACATACACGACTCCCGCGCGCACCTCCGACTCGAAGCCCGGACCGAACGCGGCCGCCATTCCTGTACGGAGACGATGTTTGGTGGAGTGCGGGTATCGCGTCGGCCACGGATACATCGCCCACCGCCCAGGATGCCTGCGCAACTCTTCGGCAAACTGCCGATTCTCGCGTTCACGGGCACGAGTCTGCGGAGGAGGCAGCTGGACAGCGTTGGTGGACATGAGATTCCTTCTGGATGCACAGCGCAAGTCGGGGATAACCGGTGCAACCTGGACGGGCACCAGCCCTCGCGACAGCGACGTCGCGGGGCGCGACGCAGCACCCAGATTACAATGGCACGTGCAATCTGTGCAATAGATACCAACCGCCCGGGACGAGAAAGTCACCCTGGACGCAGTCTATTACCCTCCTCACCAGGCGTTTGAACAATTTAATTCGAAGATGCAATAGATGTGTGTAATTGTTGGTAATGGTATAGAATCGGATGCATGAGCAATCGCCAAAGTGCCCCGGTACCCAAGGAGGTCAGCGAGGCGATCCGCAGCATGAGACAGGCCAAGGGGCTGTCTCGTGCTGCTGCTGCACGAGCAGCCGGGGTCAGCGTCAGCCTTTGGACGCAGGTCGAATTGGGAACCCAGTACAAAGGCGAGAAGAAGGTCGATGCCCGAACCACAGCGCACACACTCCAGGCCATGGCCGAGGCCGTGGGGGCGGATCCTGTGCCATTGCTGCGCAAGACTGGATTGGACAGGCCCGCGACCGGCACCCCATCAACTTCGCGTCCGCAGCCCCTGCTCGACTTGACTGGATTGTCGAACGAGGACCTAGGCATGGTCGCCGCGTTCGTCGCTGGCCTCAGGGCGCGCTGAATTTCCTACAGTAACTACAAGTTTGTTGTATACAACATGCAATTCATGTTGTAGCCTAACGCGGTGAACGATCAACCACCTTGCCTTGGACTACCCGGATTCCTGCACCACAAGGACACGAGCAGCTGGCAGGTACTGCCGGCAACCATCGCTGCGAAGGCGCTGTGTCAGGACAGATGCCCTCGCGACATCTTCCTGGCTTGCGCACGTTCAGCTTTGACCGCCGGAACTTGCTATGGGGAAGAAGAGCCGCGCGTCGCTGACGGCGTGGTTATGGCGGGAATCGTCTGCCGCGGCGATGCCCTGACCGAGAAAGCACTCCGCCGCGCAATCAAGCAACTCGAGCAAGCGCCAACGGCGCGCCCTACCCATTGCCGGAATTGCCACAAGCCTATGACCACGCGCCGTCGCAAGCTTTTCGGCCACGTCGTCCATGAAGGGGGCGGAATGTGCACGGGGTGCCGCCGTGCTGAGCAACGATCGGCATGACTCGACGCACGGTGCAGCACTTGCGATCACAAGCTTCCGTGGCCATGCTGTTGGGCGCCCATGCCCTTTCTGGCCCCGCTATGCGGAGGTATCCGAATCACGAAGGTGCGATCAAGAACTGGGTCATCGCCATAGGTTTGATTACTGCGCCACTCATTATTTCGCCGGCGTCACCTCAGACCTATCCGTAGGGCTCAAGCTCTCGTCGTCATCGTTTACTCCGTGTACATCACACTCGCCGGATACGTGATCTGAAAGATGCCGCGTCGCTAGCAAGAGATGCCGCCCCGTCGACAACGGGGCGGGTGAGGCCTGGGCGGATCGTCGCAGAACCTCCGATTGCCGGCTGACTAAAGTCGTTTAGGCGCACCGATGGGGATTAGCCATTTAGCGCTAGTTTCGCCGTCCACCACTCTGACGTTTTTCGCACCCTGCTCTATGCGTTTCGCGTACCCCTCGCGTCCACTATTCGGACCCGTGCACCGTCGGGAATGAAGTCAGCAGGGCGATTGTCTTCTCTTTTTTACGCGACTTTGTAGGCGCAAGTCGTACAGGCAGCCGTCGACCGCGATTCCGATCGTGGCCGAATCGCCGCGACCTCGACAACTCAACCCACGACGTCGAATACTTCACTGTCCACCACCCCAGTCGCCGCGGAAGTGACGCCCGCTGCAACTCCCGCGATCATGCCCAACGTCGTGTGCATGAATCTTCAAGACGCGCAGGACACCATTCAGTCGGCCGGAGTCTTCTTCTCGAGAAGTGCTGACGCAACTGGCGCGGGTCGACGCCAACTGGTCGATTCCAACTGGATTGTCGTCGATCAGACACCCTCTGCCGGAAGTCCTTTCGGGGAAATCGAAGCCGTGCTCTCAGCCGTCAAGATCGGCGAACCCAACCCCTGTTGATCGAGCGAGATCTCGAACTTCGCAATTCCGGGAACGCCGCGCCCTACTTGACAACTACCTTCAACCTCCTTCACTGTAGTCAACATTATGAGTATCCAATATATTGGATGCGAAAGGTTGGATTGCAACATGAAGGTGCAACGAATACGGCAGAGCGCCAACTCTCCGGCGGGCATGAGCGAACCCGTCATCGGAATACTCGGAGGCATGGGGCCGGCCGCTACTGCGGACTTCTACTCCAAACTCGTTGCCCTGACGCCAGGTTCGACGGATCAGGAGCACCCCAAAGTTGTCATCTGGGCCGATCCCACGGTTCCCGACCGGACATTGGCACTCACCGAGGACGGCCCGGACCCCACCCCCTGGCTGCTTCGAGGTGCGCGCGTCCTCCGAGAGTCGGGCGCAACGACGCTCGCCATCCCATGCAATACCGCCCACGCCTTCCTGCCCGCCATCTCATCCCAACTGGGACTTCCCGTCGTCCACATGATCGACGAAGTTGCTCGGCACATCCGGACGCTCTCACCCGCCGTCACATCCGTCGGACTGTTGGCCACCACGGGGACGGTCCGCACCGGGTTGTATCAACAATGGCTGTCGGAATACTCGATTGACGTCCTGGTGCCAGGACCTGCGATCCAGGACGAACTGGTGATGCCGGCGATCCGAGCAATCAAGAGTGGCAACGTCGGAGACGAGACCACCGACAAACTCGTCAGGGCCGCCGATCTTCTCGTCGAATCGGGCGCGCAGGTCGTCGTGGCCGGATGCACCGAGATTCCGCTCGGACTGCCCGCCGACGCCACAACCTGTCAGATCATCGATCCGGCAACAATTCTCGCCCGCGCGCTGCTCCTACGCGTTGCGGATGCCCGGAAACACGCGTCGTTGGCCGACCTGGGCTGACCTGCGACAAGCAACGTGCAGAGTACGATATCCAGTATGTTGCGTGGCGGTAAACCGGTTGAGCGAGCACGAATGAGCGACATCGCTCTCGAACGCATTCGCGAAGCGATCGTCACCGGTGAACTGGCGCCGGGCTCGAAGATCAAGGACAGCGAACTCGCCGAGTATCTGGGATTGAGCAGAACTCCGGTCCGCGAAGCGCTCGCAAGGCTGGTCGACACCGGACTCGTGGAAGCGAAGCCCGGTGCGTACACGCGCATAACCACCCTCGACCGCGGCGACGTCGAGGCAACACTCGCAGTCATCGAAGCTCTCGACCAACTGGCCGTCGTCACCGCTGTACCGAACCTCACCGACGAGATGATCGGGGCGATGCGCTCCGCCAACAAAGACTTCGCCGCTGCCGTCAAGCGAAACGACATAGGCCGAGCGCTGACCGCGGACGATCGCCTACACAGCGTCATCATCGACGCTGCGGCAAATCCGCTGTTGAAGAAGCTGATTCACCAGGTTCACCCACAAATTCACCGCATCTACTACCGCAAGTTCTCGAGCCTTCTCGGCAGCCAGGACTCCGTCGACCATCACAACAAGCTGATCGAGCTGTGCGCAGACCACGATGCCGAGGCGGCAGCGACACTGTCGGCCGAACATCGACGCCATCTCGGCGGGCTGATCGGTGAACTCTTCGACGCCGACGAGTTCGCGCTCTCGGACTGACCGACGCCCGAATACAAGTTTCGGCGCTTGCCTATATTGGCCACTGCCGATATAAATGACTGGTGCATGCGTTCGACGTTCTCGGAGACCCAGTTCGGCGAAGAATCATGGAAATCCTGTCCAGCGGCGAGCGCTCGGCGGGTCAGATCGCCGAAGTCGTGGCAGCGGAGTTCGGAATCTCGCAACCGACCGCGTCCGGGCACCTGCGAGTGCTCCGAGAAAACGGATTCGCCACAGTCCGCAGCGAAGGCACCAGGCGTCTCTATGCCGTCGAGCCCGCGCCATTGCAAGAAGTGGACCAATGGCTCGACGGATTCCGGCAGTTCTGGAGCGGTCCTCTCGACGCATTGGCCACAGAACTCGCACGCGGGAAACGACGCGGCTCCGAACGGAGCAGATCTTCACAACCGAATTCTTCCGACCAAGGAGACTCACAATGACCGAGATCGCGAACCAGGACACCAGCCTCACCGCGGTAGAGCGGAGCATGGGCAACCGCGAGATCGCAGAAGGTGCGGCTCGAACTGCCGTACTCAAGCGCCGCTACAACGCGTCGGTCGACGACGTCTGGGACGCCATCACGACCCCTGACCGCATCAACCGTTTCTTCCTTCCGGTGAGCGGAGACTTCCAGGTGGGCGGCTCGTACGCCTTCGAAGGCCAGGCAAGTGGCGAGATCCTGGCCTGCGACGCCCCACGCCTGCTGCGACTGCAGTGGACACCGCCCGGCGATCGCGGATACAGCGATCAGGTCGAGATCAGGCTGACTGCAGACGGCCCCGACGCCACCTGGCTCGAGTTGGAGCACGCCTCCGTCGCCGATGTCTTCCGCAACGACCCTGATACCGGCTGCTACGGCGTCGGAACCGGCTGGGAAGGCCCACTTCACTACCTGGGCGAATACTTGCGCGGCACTCTCCCTGATGCGCCGAGCACCGAGTGGTACACCTTCGACGAAGCAGAGGAGCTTCGTCTGGCCAACTTCCGAGGGTGGGAGTGGGCAAAGATCGAGGCAGAGCACGGCGGCCGATAACGCCCAATTCTTCGAAAACGGTCACAGGATGGCCGTTTGCTTTGTATCGTGACCGAGCTGGACGTATGTCCAGCAGTTTTGGTGGCTTTCTTTCGTGCCACAACTGCTTCGGTCCACGAGAAGAGAGCTCCACATGGCGCCACAACCCGTAGTCGACAACGCGGCCACGACGCGACGCACGCACATCATCCGGACAGTTCTCGCTGTCCTCGTCATCGCACCGCTGTCGATTGCGGCGTTCTACATGTGGGCACTGTGGGATCCGGGCGACACGGTCAACCGCTTGCCCGTCGCCATCGTCAACGCCGATGCCGGCACAGAACTCGACGGAACACGTCTGCAAGCCGGCGATGAAGTTGTTGCCGCGCTCGTCGAGAGCGGAGACGTTGCATGGAAGGTCGTCTCGGAACAGGAAGCCGCCGACGGCGTCAACGACGGCACCTACTACTTCTCGGTCGTCATTCCCAAGACTTTCAGCGCAGACGTGGCCAGTGCCGCATCGGGTTCGGGCCGCAAGGCCGAACTCGACGTCTTGTACAACGATTACAACAGTCTGGTCGCCGGCCCGGTCGGTGAAAGCATCATCGCTCAGGTGCGCTCGGCGGTCTCCGAGTCGATCGGCGAGCAGTCCATCGACCAGGTGCTGGTCGGGTTGGGTGAACTCGGAACAGGATTCGGTGAAGCAGCCGCTGGCGCGCAACAACTCTCCGACGGATCCTCCGAAGCACTCGCCGGAACCAACGAGCTCTACGCCGGAAGCAAGGAACTCGCCACCGGCATGGGTGAAGCGAATCAAGGCGGCAAGGAGCTGGCCGCCGGAGCCGGCGAGCTGGCTGCTGGAGCGAACGAAGCTGCTGCAGGCTCGGGCGAGCTGAGCAGCGGACTCAACCAGTTGGTCGGGGGAACCGACGAACTCGGCGCAGGAGCCCTTCAGATCAGCGAAGTGGTCGACATGGTCACCACCCCGGTACTCGACCTCGCGGGGTCCTCGGACGCCGTCGTCGGTCAGATCGACGCCCTCACGTCGATGCTTCGAAACTCGGCTGATCCGGTCTCCGCCGGACTCGTCGAAGCCCTGGGTGGACTGCGGGCTTCCCTGACTGCACAACCGTCGGACGACGACGTGATCGGTCAGCTCGGCCAGCTTCGCGACGGTGCGCGGGAGATCTCGCGCCAACTCACCGATCCGAGCAGCGACTACCGTGGCGGGCTTCTTGCCGCGGCGGCCGGTGCAGGTGAACTCAACACGGGACTAGGCCAACTGTCCGACGGCGCAGGCCAACTCGCTACCGGCGCACAGGAACTCTCCACCGGCCTCGGGCAGTTGGACACCGGAAGTATTGCGCTCCGTGACGGTCTCGGGCAGCTATCGGCCGGGGTCGGCGAGCTCGACGCGGGCAGCGCAGAACTCGCCACCGGTTTGTCCGACGGCGCCGCCCAGGTGCCGCAGTTCTCGGACGACGAACGCGCCACCACAGCCAATCTGCTCTCGTCCCCGGTTGCCATCGACGCGCGGAACAACTATCCCGCAGCCGGTTTCGGACCGGGAGCCGTCCCTGCCGTGATCTCGGTGGCACTGTTCCTGTGCGGAATTCTCACGTGGTTCGTCGTCCGTCCACGACGCGGACGTTCACTGAACTCGCACACCAGCGTGGTGCGTGAGGGGCTGCGCCGCTACCGCATTCCCGCCCTGGTCACCTTGGTCGCGGCGCTCGTGTTGTCGGTGGTGTCACTGACCGTGGCAAACGTCGAACCACCTAGTGTTCTGGCGATGATCGCAGTGATGATCCTGGTGGGTGCCGCCGCGGTCAGCTCGGGCAGGCTCTTCACCGTTGTGTTCGGAGCCGTCAACGGAACCTTCATCGCTTTGGGCGCCTTGATGATTCAGATCTTCGCCTTCGGCGCGGTGTACCCCATCGAACAGATGCCGACGGTTCTGCAGTGGCTGCACGCTCTGATGCCACTCACGTGGGCGCGCAACGCCATGCGTATGGTCCTAGTCGGATACTACGGGCCGAAATTCTGGGTGGCGGTAATCGCTCTGGCTGCCTTGGTGATCGGAGCCGTCTTGTTCACCATCTGGTGGCGCCGCCGACAAGAACCGCCGACCGACGCCGATGACGACGCGCCGATCACCGAGGAGATCGTGTACCTCCAACCAACGCAAATGTAAATCTGCGCAAACGTGAGTCGGATCAGCGAACGAGCGTCGTACGCATCAACATGACGTTGTAGTCGGCCCACGTGGTGGCAAGGAAGTACAGATCCGAACCACTGGACCACGGGTGGATGTATGCAGCGTAGATACCGGGAACCTCGACCAGATTGACCAATGTTTCCGGTGCCGTCCACGGACCGACCGGACCGGGAGCGGTTCGCATCACGATCGAACTGAACGCGTCGGCGTACATCGCCACGAACTTGCCGAGGAACTCGTTGTACTGAACGGAGATCTCCCCGATGCGGCCGTCCATGACGGGTACGGCCGCAGCGGGATCGGCTCGGATCCAGCCGTTTCCGTTCCAGTACTCGTAGGCGGAAAGATCGAGGATCGCCCCCTCGGGCGCGCGAGAAAGTCGAACCTCGCCGGATCGTCCCGCGGGGGTTCCGTAGTTGTAGACGAACTCGCCGTCCTTCACCATCGAGCTCATCTGAAAGTTCTCGCTACCGGCGACGGGGGCGACACCCGCGGGAAGAACCCCACCGATGTTGGGGCGCAGCGTCTCCGGACGCATGGTCCACGTCTCGCCGTTGTCCGAGGAGGTGGCAATCTGTGAGTAGTTTGTACTCCACTGCCCGGCCTCGCCCCAGTTGCGCACCGACATGTAGCTCAGATACTGCACACCGTTCACTGCTATGCCGCTCGTGGGGATGCTGGAAGCCTCGACGCCCGGAATCTTCAGACCGGAGATGATCTCACGCGCCTGACCGGTACCGTCCTTCGGCGCGCTGTCGATGCGCATACCGTCGGCGAGTACCCGATCCGAGCTGCGGAAGAGCACATTACTTCGCCACTCGCCCACCAAACCGTCGCAGGTGGGGTTACGACTGAGCCCGGTGGTATCGCCGAAAGCGGTCAGAATCTGCCCCGCACCGTTGTCCCACATGATGCCCAGGTCGGTTCCCAGGACATTGAAGCGATCAACTGTCTTGTTGGGACTGTATGTGCCGGTGACTTTTTCGATCGCGGTAGTACGACCGGACAGACCTGGCAACCCTCCGGTGTTGCCGTTGAGCCACGGCGCCGCATTGGCCGGACCTCCACTACTACCGACGCCACTGACTCCGACGCATCCCGGCGCAGCCATCGCCGGCGAAGCCACCGCCGTGACGGCAGCAGCTGCCAGAGCAGCAACTACCCCGAACACCCCCAACGATCTCCCCGCGCGAAACATGACTCCCCCATGGCCGGGATTGTTGGTGTTGTCGTCGTTCCCCCCGAACCTCGGACAATCTAGCAACTGCAGTCACAGATAACCCAATCAGGCAAAGACGCGAAAAGGCCTGAAAGTCATAGTAGTTCAGACTTTCAGGCCTTTTCGGACAGAGAAGATCAGTCAGTAGGTCAGCGCGCTCCGCTCGCACCGCCGTCGAGTGGAATCACCGCGCCGGTCAGATAAGCCCCGGCACGTGAAGCCAGGAAGATGGCAAGACCTGCAGCATCCTGGGGAGTTCCGACCCTGCCCAACGGGACCGAGTCCGCCACAGCCTTTGCACTCTGCTCGTCCTCGAGGAGGAATGCCATCATCTTCGACGGGAACGGGCCCGGCGCAATGGCATTGACCGTGATCTGTTCCCCCGCAAGCGTTGCCGCGAGCTTGCGCGTCAACATGTGCACCGCAGCCTTACTGGCTCCGTACGAGAAGTTCTCCGAACCCGACACCACGAGTCCGTCGATCGATCCGATATTGATCACGCGCGCGGGATCTTCCGCAGTGGCCGCAGAACGCAACTGCGGCAACAGCTTCTGCGTCAAGAGGAAGATTGCCTTGACATTGATGTCGAAAATCTTGTCGAAGCCGGCGGCCGGAAAATCGTCGACGGGAGCTCCCCACGTGGCACCGGCGTTGTTGACCAGTACGTCGAGCGTCGGCGAAATCTCGGCGACCTTCGCAGCGAGGCTCTCGATCCCCTCGTCCGTGGACAGATCGGCCGGATGCGAGATGCAGGTGCCGAACTCCGAAAGCTCTCGCGCGGCTTCGTCACAGGCTTCGGCTTTTCGGGCCGAAATGACGACCGTCGCTCCGCCTTCGACAAATCCACGAGCGATCATGTATCCGATGCCGCGTGATCCACCGGTGACCACAACGGTCTTGCCACTGACGTCGAACAGTCCCTCGATCAAGCTCATGCGACCTCGAAAAGCCCGGCAGCACCCATGCCGCCGCCGATGCACATGGTCACCACCACGAGCTTGGCTCCGCGCCGTTTTCCTTCCAGAAGAGCATGGCCGACCAGACGAGCACCCGTCATTCCGTACGGATGGCCGACGGAGATACCGCCGCCGTCGACGTTGTACTTCTCGGGATCGATCCCGAGCTTGTCGCGGCAGTACAGGGCCTGAGAGGCGAAGGCCTCGTTGAGTTCCCAGAGATCGATGTCGTCGACCTTCAGTCCGTGAAGATCCAGCAGACGCGGAATCGCGAACACCGGTCCGATGCCCATCTCGTCGGGAGCACAACCCGCGACAGCCATCCCACGGTAGATACCGAGAGGAGCCAACCCGCGGCGTTCCGCCTCGCCTGCCTCCATCAGCACCGAAGCGGAGGCACCGTCCGAGAGCTGAGACGAGTTGCCCGCAGTGATGGAGGAATGCGCACTGACAGTCCCGTCGGCCAGAACCGGTCGCAGACTCGACAGCCCTTCCAACGTGGTGGAAGCGCGGTTGCCTTCGTCCCGGGTCAGCGTCACGGACTCGCTGCGGATCTCACCCGTCTCCTTGTCCTGCACCTGCTTGATCGAGGGCAGCGGGACGATCTCGAGATCGAACCGACCTGCGTTCTGAGCTGCTGCGGTCCGCTGCTGCGAGACGAGCGCGAACTCGTCCTGCTGCTCGCGGGTCACTCCGTAGCGCTCGGCGACGATCTCGGCCGTGTGCAGCATCGGCATGTAGATCGACGGCTTGTTTTCCTTCAGCCACGGATCAGCCGCGCGGAAGTTGTTCATGTGATCGTTCTGGACCAACGAGATCGATTCGACTCCGCCGCCGACCGCGATCTGCATTCCGTCGTCCACGATCTGCTTTGCTGCGGTCGCGATGGCCATGAGCCCGGACGAGCACTGACGATCGATCGTCATTCCGGAAACCGAGTCCGGAAGCCCGGCCCGCAGCACCGCTTGCCGTGCGACGTTGCCGCCGGAAGATCCCTGCTGCAGCGCGGCGCCGAGGATGACGTCCTCGACCTCGCCGCCCTCGAGGCCCGCGCGCTGAACTGCATTCGAAATGGCATGTGCAGCAAGCTCTTGAGCCTGAGTGTTGTTGAACGCGCCGCGGTACGCCTTACCGATCGGGGTACGCCTTTATTAACCGCCGGGGGTTAATAAAGGCGCACAGCAAGAATCAGGGCTGGAACACGACGCGACCAACAGTGGTGCCGTCGCCGAGGCGACCGATACCGTCGGCAACGTCCGTCAACGACAACCGCTCACTGATCAGTGGTTTGACCAAGCCGGCATCGGCGAGCCTGGTGAGCTCGACGTGGCAGTCGTCGATGGCCTGCTGGTTGTAGGCCTTGTACAGCCCCCAGTGCAGTCCGATGATCGAATAGTTCTTGATGAGAGCGTGATTGAGTGCCGGCTGCGGGATCGTGCCACCAGCGAAGCCGATGATGACGATCCGTCCCTCGAAGGCGATGCACTTGGTGGACTTCGCGTAGGCGTCGCCGCCGACCGGATCGAAGACCACGTCGGCGCCCTTGCCGCCGGTGAACTCCTTGACCGCTGCCACGAAGTCCTCACTGTGACGGTCGACGACGAGGTCTGCGCCGAGCTTGCGCGCGTACTCGGCCTTGTCCGGGCCGCCGACGACGCCGATGACCTTGGCGCCTGCCGCCTTGCCGAGTTGCACTGCCGCACTACCCACACCACCCGCAGCAGCGTGGACCAACAACGTCTCACCCTCGAGCAGTTGGGTGCGGCGATGCAGAGCGAACCACGCTGTCTGATAGCCGATGCTCAGAGCGGATGCTTCCGCGTCGTCGAGAGCCGACGGCGCCGGGAACGTGTTGTTCTGATCCAGTACCGAGTACTCGGCGAATCCGCCGGACGGCAGACTCGGATTACCGATCACCCGGTCCCCCACTGCGAACTTGGTCACCGATTCACCGACCGAGACCACTTCACCACACAGTTCGACACCGGGTGTGAAGGGCAGTGGCGGCTTGATCTGGTACTCACCCCGGCACATGAGGACGTCGGGGAAGTTGGCCGGAGCCGCCAGCACCTTGACCAACATCTCCGTCGCATTCGGGGTGGGATCCGCGGTCTCCTCCAACGCGAGCACATCGCGGGGTTGACCGAGTTCGTTGACGCGCCAAGCCTTCACAGCAATTCTCCAGACAGATAGTGGGTGAGTTTCAGGACGAGATCGGGAGGTCGACCAACTCGGCGAGGCGTGCCCGATGCTGATACGCGGTTCCCAGCGACAGCTGATCGCTCTTCGCCCGTTTGAGGTACAGGTGCGCCGGATACTCCCACGTCATTCCGATACCACCATGAAGTTGGACGCATTCCTCCGCAGCATGAACCGCGACGCCGCTGCAGAATGCCTGGGCCACCGTCGCTGCGATCGCCGCATCGGCGTCGCCGCGCGCATAGGTGTCCGCCGCATATCGTGCTGCCGCTCCCGAGGAGCTGACTTCGAGCCAGAGATCGGCGAGGCGGTGCTTGATCGCCTGGTACGAACCGATCGCCCGGCCGAACTGCTTGCGCTCCTTCACATACGCGAGAGTCGTTTCGAGGCACCACTGAGCTACAGCGAACTGTTCGGACGCCAGAAGTGCGCTTCCGCAGAGCAACGCTTCCTCAACCGCTTGCGCCGCATTGCCGCTGTCGACACGGACCGACGACGAACCCGAGAACTCGACGTCCGCCAATCGGCGCGTCATGTCCAGGGACAGAACCGGCGTGACGGTAGCGTCGGCGATCCGAACGGTGTGCAACTCCAGGCCGCTCTCACCGGCAACCGGAACAACAAGAACATCGGACTCGGCGACGCCGGCAACCGTCGTGACGCTGCCGACGAGTCCACTCGCCGTTACCTTGACAGTAGGTGTGAAAGTTCCTGGTGCAGTGGACAACGGGACGACCAGAGCAGCCGTCGAATCCCCCGCTGCCAATTGACCGAGCACCTCGGTCTCGCCGGCCTTCAGCAACGCCGTCGTCGCCAGCACCGCGCTGGAGAAGAACGGAACGGGAGCGACCGCACGTCCGATCTCCTCCATCACGACCGCCGCCTCACGCGTCGACGCACCTGCCCCGCCCAGTTCCTCGGGTACCAGCAGTCCCGCCAAACCGAGTTCCGACGCCAGCGACTTCCACAGCCCGGTGAAGTCGGCGGACACGTCGTCGTACGCCGTGACCACGGTGTCGGCGCCGGCCCGCTCGCTCAACAGTCGTCTGACGCTGGCTCGCAGATCTTGTTCGGTCTCGGAGTACAGCAGATCGGCGCTCATCGGGGTAAGTCCTTCCAGGCGATGTCCTTGTCGACGCGATGCTCGGGCGGCAACCCGAGTACACGTTCTGCGATGACGTTGCGCAGGATCTCCGACGTTCCGCCCTCGATCGAATTGCCCTTGGCTCGCAGGTACCGGTATCCGGGTTCACGCCCGGTGAAGTCGACGGAATCCGGTCGACGCAGCGTCCAGTCGTCGTAGCGCAGACCGTCCTCGCCGTGCAGCTCGAGGTCGAAACCCGAAATCTGCTGAGCCAAACCGGCAAACGCGAGCTTCATTCCCGAGCCTTCGGGGCCGGGCTGGCCGGCGGCGAGCTGCTGGCGCAGTCGCTCACCGGTCAGACGCGCAACTTCGGATTCGGTCCAGAGCCGCATCAACTCGTCGTGCATCGCCGGATTACGCAGCTCGGGCTTGTCACGCCAGGCCTGAGCGACCTTTCCGATCATGCCTCCCTCACGCGGTGCGCCCGAACCGATGGCAACACGCTCGTTGTTCAGGGTGGTTGTCGCAACCTTCCACCCCTGGCCTTCGGCTCCGAGGCGATTGGCGTCCGGAATCCTGACGTCCGTGAGGAATACCTCGTTGAATTCGGCCTCGCCGGTGATCTGACGCAGCGGCCGGACATCGACGCCCGGGTCGGTCATGTCGCAGATGAAGTAGCTCAGACCCGCATGCTTGGAACGTGACGGATCGGTCCTGGCCACGAGAATCGCCAGCTGCGCATTCTGCGCGCCCGACGTCCATACCTTCTGCCCGTTGACTATCCAGTCGTCGCCGTCGCGGACGGCGCGGGTAGCGACGGCCGCGAGGTCCGACCCTGCGCCCGGTTCACTGAACAGCTGGCAGTAGACCGTCTCCGCAGTCCACAACGGGCGCAGGAACTTCTGCTTCTGCTCCTCGGTACCGAAGGCGGCGATGGTCGGTGCCGCCATGCCGAGTCCGATGCCGTTCTTGCCGGTGGCCGGGCCGGGTGCGCCGGCGGCCTCCAGCTGAGCGTTCACCTGACGCTGAAAGCTCTGCGGTACACCGAGTCCCCCATGACCTTCGGGGAAATGAACCCACGCCAGTCCGGCGTCGAATCGTGCGCCGAGGAAATCCGACACCGACACACGGTTCGGATCGTTCTCCGCGAGAAGCGTGTTCACCTTTTCGGTGAGATCACGCGATACTGCCTCTTCGTCGAAAGCCATGCCCATTCCTTCGGTTCGAGCGGTGAGCGGACGGTCAGTCCTTGGGTCCACCGGCGACGTAGACGACCTGACCGGAAACGAAGCCCGCGCCTTCACTGACGAAGAACGACGCGGTGTGCGCGATGTCCTCGGGCTGACCGACGCGGTTGACCGGAATCTGCGAAGCGGCAGCGGTCTTGAAGTCCTCGAAGCCGACTCCCATGCGCTCTGCCGTTGCGGCGGTCATCTCGGTTTCGATGAATCCGGGGGCAATGGCGTTGGCGGTGACGCCGAACTTGCCCAATTCGAAGGCCAATGTCTTGGTGAATCCCTGCATGCCGGCCTTGGCTGCGGAGTAGTTGACCTGTCCGCGGTTGCCGAGAGCCGACGTGCTCGAGAGGTTCACGATGCGGCCGAACTTCGCTTCCACCATGTACTTCTGCACCGCGCGCGACATGAGGAACGCTCCGCGCAGATGGACGTTCATCACCGAATCCCACTCGGCGACGCTCATCTTGAACAGAAGGTTGTCGCGAGTGATGCCGGCATTGTTGATCAGCACGGTAGGTGCACCGAGTTCTGCGGCCACACGATCCACCGCTGCAGCAACCGAAGCCTCGTCGGAGACGTCAGCGCCCACGGCCAGTGCTTGGCCGCCTGCGGCCTTGATCGCGTCGACGGTTCCGGCACACGCTGCTTCGTCGAGATCCAGCACGGCAACGGCAAAGCCGTCTTCCGACAGTCGCTTGGCCACTGCCGCACCGATTCCGCGTGCTGCACCCGTGACAATTGCGGTTCTACGTTCCTGGCTCACTGGCCCTCCATAATTTCGTGATTCGACGGACACCGGACGATCTCGTCAGATCCCGGCCTGATCTGCAATTTCCCTGGCTTTGGCTACCAAGGCGTCAATACGTTCCACGGTGGGAGTTCCGCTCTCGGCGGCATTCTGCGGTTCGTCGCGGGCGCGACGCATCACGCCCTCGGCGATCACGGCGATCTTCCACAGCCCCAAGGTGTGCCAGAACTTCAGCGCAGCCGGATCCCGTCCGGTGGCCTCGAGATAG
Source organism: Rhodococcus sp. P4_F3_2 (assembly GCF_056401335.1). Classification (NCBI taxonomy): domain Bacteria; kingdom Bacillati; phylum Actinomycetota; class Actinomycetes; order Mycobacteriales; family Nocardiaceae; genus Rhodococcus; species Rhodococcus sp. P4_F3_2. The sequence goes on along the minus strand of NZ_JBFUJN010000008.1, from coordinate 270,106 downwards.
ATCCGGGAGATCTCCTCTCGCGAAGGGAATCCCGGGAGCGCTGACGCCGGGAAATCGCCACCAGTGTCCTCCCCGGCCGCCGGCCAGTACGCCAACAAGCTTCCGACATCGGCCAACGGATCACCGAGTGTGCAGAGTTCCCAGTCGAGGGCCGCGACAACTTCGCCGTTCTCAGCGGAGGTGATCACGTTGCGTAGGTGAAAGTCGCCGTGCACCAACGTGGTTTCGGTGTGAGCCGGCTGAGCTGCAATGAGACGTCGGGTGAGATCGTCCAGGTCAGGACATTCCCGCGTCTTCGACTGTTCCCACTGTCCGCCCCAGCGCTTCAGCTGCCGTGCAGCGTAGGGCTTGTGGCTTGCCAGGTCGTCGAGACCGGCCTTCCCGAGGTCGACGGCGTGTATCTTCGCCAGCGTCTGAGCGAGCGAGATTCCGATTGCCCGGCGACGATCTTCCGACAACGCCTCAGCAAGAGGCATTCGGTCCACCACCTCGCCGTCCACGAATTCCATGAGGAGCAGCGGAACTTCGGTGACGGCTGGATCCTCGGTCAACCCGAATACTCGCGGCGAAGGCACGTCGGTGGATTCGAGAGCGCTCAGGATTCGAGCTTCGCGCGCCACGTCGTGAGCCGAGGCCAGCAGGTGCCCCAGCGGTGGGCGTCGTAGCACCCAGCGATTGCCGGCCTGATCGCGAACCAGGTACGTGAGATTCGACTGCCCCAGGCCGATTCGATCGAAGGACAACGGCCCGGTGAAGTCGATCCCCAGGCCTGCTATCCACCCGGTGACCGCTTCGGTATCGAGTCCCACTACTCCGACGCTAGCCACCGACGGACGCTCCCTGCCGGAACGGGAGTGCGTCACCCAACAACTGGCCACCGCCGATGGTCATGATCTCGCCGGTGATCCACTGGGCTGCATCCGAAACCAGGAAGGCGATGGCAGCGGCCACGTCCTCGGGTTCACCGATGCGTCCGAGAGCGGTCGACGCGGACACCGCTTCTTCATGTTCTTTCCACAGAGCTTCGGCGAGTTTGGTTCTCACCACTCCCGGAGCAACGGCGTTGACACGAATCTTCGGTGACAACTCGAGCGCCAATTGCTTGGTGATGTGGATCAGAGCAGCCTTCGACGCGTTGTACGTACCGATCCCGGCCTCGAACGCCATGCCGCCGATCGAGGCGGTGTTGACCACGGAACCACCGTGCTCGCCCATCCAGGCCCGCGCTGCCAGGCCGGTCCACAGGACTGGAGCCCACACGTTGACGTCGAAGGTCTTGGCGAAGCGCGAGTGATCCTGGTTGATGATCGGCCCGAACGACGGGTTGGTGCCCGCGTTGTTCACCAAGATGTCGAGACTGCCGAAACGCTCGATCGTCTGCTCGACGCACTTGCTGGCAGCATCCTCGTCCGTCGCGTGAGCGCCGACGCCGATCGCGTTGCCGTTCACCTGCGCGGCAGCCGCATCTGCGGATTCCTGTGAGCGCGAGGTCAGTACGACGTTTCCGCCCGCCGCCGCAATCGCCTGCGCGGTCGCGAGGCCGATGCCCCGCGATGCGCCTGTGACGATTGCCGTCTTACCGGTGAGATCCAGTCCTGCCATGTCAGTTCGCCTTGACTTCGCGGTACTTGCGCAGTTCCTGCTTGGCGATGGCGCGCTTGTGCACCTCGTCCGGGCCGTCAGCCAGGCGAAGGGTGCGCATGTGGGCGTAAGCCATCGCGAGCGGGAAGTCGTCCGTGACGCCGCCGCCGCCGTGAACCTGGATGGCGCGGTCGATGATCTTGAGCGCGATGTTCGGCGCTGCAACCTTGATGGCTGCGATCTCGGTGCGCGCTTCCTTGTTGCCCACCGTGTCCATCATGTGTGCGGCCTTGAGCGTGAGGAGTCGAACCATCTCGATGTCGATACGAGCCTCGGCGATCCAGTCCTGGATATTTGCGTTGTCACTGACAGGCTTTCCGAAGGTGATGCGGGTGGATGCGCGCTTGCACATCAGTTCCAGTGCGCGCTCGGCCATTCCGATTGCACGCATGCAGTGGTGGATGCGGCCGGGGCCGAGGCGGGCCTGGCTGATCGCGAATCCTTCGCCCTCGCCCGCGAGAATGTCCTTGGCCGGGACGCGCACGTCCTCGAAAGTGATCTCGCCGTGTCCTTCGCGGTCCTGGTAGCCGAAGACCGGCAGGTTGCGCAGGATCGTGACGCCGGGCGCATCAATCGGAACGACCATCATCGACTGCTGACGGTGGGTGGCGGCATTGAAGTCGGTCTTGCCCATGACGATCAGAACCTTGCAGTTCTGGTGCAAAGCGTTGGAAGCGAACCACTTACGGCCGTTCAGTACGTACTCGTCGCCGTCACGGTCCATACGAAGCTGGATGTTGGTGGCGTCGGAACTGGCAACCTCGGGCTCGGTCATCGCGAAAGCAGAACGGATTTCGCCTTCGAGAAGCGGCTTGAGGTACTTCTCCTTGTGCTCGTCGGTGCCGAAGAGCGTGAGCACCTCCATGTTTCCCGTGTCCGGAGCGGCGCAGTTGGTGGCTTCGGAAGCCAGGTGGCTGCGGCCCATGATCTCCGCAAGCGGTGCGTATTCCAGGTTGGTCAGCCCGGGGCCCCATTCGGGATGCGGGTGAAAGAGGTTCCACAGCCCGCGCGCCTTGGCTTCCTTCTTCAAGTCGTCGATGATCGGCGGCTGGAAGTGCGGGTTACCGGACTCACGCATCTGCTCTTCGTAGACCGCTTCGGCCGGGTAAACGTGCTTGTCCATGAAATCGAGCAGTTCGGCCTGGTACTTCTTGGTGCGATCCGAGAACTCAAACACTGACATGTGAACTCCTGACAGAGAGGGAAGGAAAATTGGGGGCTCGATGTTCGAGATGGCTGTTGACGCCCTCGACGACATCCGGGCCGTGAAATGCGTTCAGCATCAGCGATTCCGCACGCCTGGCGGAATCGGTGAAGGTCGAGTGCGCGTCGGCACTCATCTGAGATTTGATGACGGAGAGGGACGTCGGCGAGCAGTTGGCCGCGATGTCCTCGGCGTAAGCAATCGCCGCATCCAGAACGTCACCGCCGCTGACCAGGTGGTCGATCAAACCGATACGGTACGCCTCGTCGGCATCCACCATCCGGCTGGAAAGCAGAAGATCGACTGCTCGGCTGTGACCGACCAAGCGGGGCAACATCCAGGAGATGCCGTACTCCGCAATCAGGCCTCGACGCGCGAACGCGGTAGTGAATCGCGTTGCGCTCGAACCGAAACGAACGTCACAGTACAGAGCCTCGACCATTCCGAGCCCTGCGGCGACGCCGTTGACGGCAGCGATAAGCGGCTTGCGAATGGTGGTCGGGAAATCACGGTCCCGTGGTCGGACAAGATCACTTTCGGAGACGTCGCCGACGTTCTTCAAATTGCCGAGGTCAGCCCCCGAGCAGAATCCTCGACCGGAGCCGGTGACAACAATTGCTCGGACACTGGGATCTTCGTCTGCTGCGGCCAAAAGGTCGTAGTACTGATCTTCGAGCTCGTTGGTCCACGCGTTGAGAACGCGGGGCCGATTGAATGTCAGGACCAGCACCGCTCCTCTCTGCTCGGAGAGGACGAGTTCCTCGGTCATCGCGTTCCCGCGAGCAGCGACGCCTGATACCGGCGCATCCCGCGCAGCCAACGGTCGTAGTCGGCGCCCTTCTGCCGGTACATGTCCAGAACGTTCTTGTGCGGAAGGATGAGGAATTCCTCGGCATCTACTGCGGCAAGAACGATTTCGGCGCATTCAGCAGGCTCGAGAACATTGCCTGCCGCAAGCACGGCCCCGGTTGCGGCCTTGCCGACCGGATCGCCGGAGTTCTCGCCTTCGTAGAGAAGCTTGGTGTTGACACCCATCGGACACAGGCAACTGACGCGAACGCCCTGATCTCCGTAGGTGATCGAGAGCCACTCGGCAAACGCGACCGCGGCATGTTTGGTCACCGAGTACGCGGCGGACCCGACCTGACTGAGCAAGCCGGCAGCAGAGGCAGTGCTGATGAAGTAGCCTTCCCCGCGCTCGGCCCAACCAGGGACGAGGAGCCTGGCGGCACGAATGTGGGCGCGAACGTTGACGTCGATCGTCGTGTCCCAGACGTCCTCACTGATGTCGAGGCCCATGCCTCCGGTGACGCCGGCATTGGCGAAGTAGAGGTCGACCGGGCCGAATTCCTTTTCCGCCTGCGCGATGAGGCCCGCAATGACCGTCTCGTCGGAGACGTCGCCACCCGCAGACACTGCTGCGCCGGGATGCTCCATGTTGATCGCCTCTGCCACTGCCGAAGCTGCCGCCCCGTCGAGGTCGGCTACTACGACGCGAGCGCCCTCTGCGGCCAGTCGCTGCGCCAACGCACCGCCGATCCCCCCGCCGCCACCGGTGACAATTGCTACCTTCTGGGCAACCTTCATGAGCGATTCCTCTCGCTTGCGTCATACCTACGCGCTGACAGTGATCCACGTCTCCCCTCATGTATAGTTGAATCCGGCGTCAGTTTCAACCGTCGAATCGCGACGGTCACCCGAACGGCCCGTTCCGTCCTCCTGAACTGCGAGTAAAGGGATCAACGATGACTGAAAACCAATTGCCCGTCCGCCCGTCCACCTTCGCCGAGCTCGAGAAGCTCATCGGCCAGGAACTTGGCCCGACGGAGTGGTACGACATCACCCAGGAGCGCATCAACGCGTTCGCCGAAGCCACAAACGATCATCAGTGGATTCACGTCGACCCGGAACGAGCCGCATCGAGCCCGCTCGGCAGCACCATCGCGCACGGACTCTTCAGCCTCTCGCTGGGCCCACAGTTCTCCTACCAACTCATCCACTTCGACGGCTTCGCGCACAGCCTCAATTACGGCTACGACAAGGTTCGCTTCCCCGCTCCGGTTCCCGTGGGATCCCGGGTCCGCATGCGTGCAACCGTTGTGTCCGCGGAGCAGTTGCCCGGCGGAATCCAGGTGAAGATGAGCCAGGTGGTTGAGCGCGAAGGTTCCGACAAGCCAGTCGTCGTGGCCGAATCCGTCGCTCGCGTCGTCGAGAAAAGCTGAACAGAGAAAAGCTGACTAGAGAAAAGCTGAAACAAGACTCGGCACGTCCCGGCCGCTCGAACGTCGATACGGCCGGGGCGACCTGCCGCTTCAGGATCGGTCAGGGAACTTCAGCGCGTTAGCCCACAGGTCTGTCACCGTGGCGACAATCTGATCGAACTCCGGCGAACGCCCGTCCACCTCACCCTCATGGAGGGTGAACAGACTGTAGGCGAGCCGACTCACCATGCCGGACAGAGCAATTGACGCTGTCATTGGATCCAGCGTCGTGTCCGCGATACCACGACTCTGCAGATCTGCAATCCCGCGGGCATTACGGCGTATGAACGCATTGGCACGCTCGCTGCGGAACTTTCGGAACTCCGGGTCGATGTGAGCAACCTGCTCCATCAGCCCCATCAATTTCGCATTGCGTTGATACGCCGCCAGATACGCTCGATTACTTGCCTCGAGCACGGCGTACGGATCGTCTGCGCCCGCCACGCGTCCCATGCCCGGGTGCATCATGTCGTCTCGCGCGACCTCGAGGACGGCGGCGAAGACCTCTTCCTTGTTCGCGAAGTAGGTGTAGAACGATCCCGTCGCGCAGCCGGCTTCTTTGGCGATGTCGATCAGACGGGCATCGAGATAGCCACTACGCTCGAATACCGTGCGGGCAGCGGCAATCAGCGCTGCGCGCGTGCGGGTTCCCCGCTCGGTGGTGGGCCGATCTCGGAGCAGCGCAGGCGGAGCCACTGGCAGGGCGGCAATTCGCGATTCGTCATCGAGCACGGTGCGCTCCCCATCCTTCCGAGCCAACATCATTTCGGGACAATCCCAGCAGACTCGATGTTGACGCCGGATTCAAGTGTACGCTCTGGTGAGACCCAGGACACACAATCGGTCGATTCCTCCCGAAAGGCAGAACCATGGTTAGCGTTCTCGACCCGGTGACCCGTCACGCGGAAGTCACACCGGACAACATCGCAATTCGAAACAGCATTGCGATCCGCGGCACGGATGAACACTGGACTTACCGGCAGCTCCACGACGCATCCCTGGCGTTCGCCGGCCGCATTCGCGATGCCGGGTTGAGCGTAGGCGATCGGGTTCTCCTAGCGGCACCGTCGGTAGCGGAATTCGTAGTGGCGTACATGGGAATTCAGGCCGCAGGTTGTGTCGTGGTACCGATCAACACGATGTCGGCGCAACCCGAAGTCGAGTACGTTCTGGACGACGCGGAGATTTCCCTGGCCATCGCGTGGCATCAACTCGGTCCCGCAGTCCAGGATGCAGGGAGCGCGCGCGGCGTCCCGGTGTGGACACTCACCGAAGAGTCGGCGAAGGCCGATCATGCACCCGCAACTGTGGTCGACCGTGAAGCAACAGACACCACGGCGATTCTCTATACCTCCGGCACCACCGGACGCCCGAAGGGCGCTCAGCTGACCGTCGGGAATTTGTTGTCCGCCGGTGAGATCGGCGCCGAGAGCAGCCGCGGAAACCCATCGGACCGCACCGGAACCGGACTGCCGCTCTTTCACATCTTCGGCCAGGGTTCGGTCATGATGGCAACCTTCACCGGCGGCGGATCACTGTCCCTGCTCGCCCGGTTCGACCCCGCTGCCATGCTCGACCTGGTCCGCCGGGACAAGCTCACCATCATGGCCGGTGTCCCCACCATGTGGAATGCCATGCTGCACGCCGCCGCCGATGTGGACAGCTCCGACTTCGAACAACTCAGGATCGCAATCTCCGGTGGCGCATCACTTCCCGGTGAAGTTGCTCGCGCCTTCGAAGCACGGTTCAACTGCACGATCCTCGAGGGTTACGGCCTCACCGAGACGAGCGCGTTCGGGACTTTCAACAGCATCGACCGCGTCGCAAAGATCGGATACACCGGCCGCGCCGTACCGCGCACCGAGGTCGAGGTGCGTGATCACGACGGAAATGTCTGCGAGGCAGGCACAGTGGGCGAGGTGTTCATCAAAGGACCGACGGTCATGAAGGGTTACTGGAAGCGCCCTGAAGACACCGCCGCCGTTCTTTCCAACGACGGATGGTTCCGCACCGGAGACCTCGGTGAGACCGATCCCGACGGGGACCTTCGCATCGTCGACCGCGTGAAGGACCTCATCATCCGTGGTGGATACAACGTCTATCCGGGCGAGGTCGAAGAGGTGCTCTACCAGCACCCCGACATCATCGAAGCCGCAGTGATCGGCATACCCGACGACTACTACGGGGAGGAAGTTGCCGCAGTGGTGGCCGTGCGTCCAGGCTCCGACCTCGAAGCAGACGCCGTCACTTCGTGGGCTCGGGAACGTCTCTCCGCCTACAAGATTCCCCGAGTCGTCCAGTTCATCGATGCACTCCCGAAGGGTTCGACGGGAAAGATCCTCAAGCGATCGATCGACCGAACCGAACTCCTCGCCCAGAAGCAGAACTGAAAACACAGGTGAGCCCCGGCGAGATTTCGCCGGGGCTCACCTGTTCACTCGCTCAGAGAGCGTCGAAGTACTCGATCTGCGGGGCGCCGGCGAGGAAGGGTGCCATCGCCTTTCCTGCAGCCTGGAAATGCTCGGACGTTCCGTGAGTCTTGATGGCAGCACCGTCCTGATACAGCTCCATGAACTTGTAGGAATTCGCATCCGTTTTCGAGCGGATCAGTTGATACAGAACCGTTCCGGGCTCCTCCGTGCGCACCTTCTCCGCAAGTTCGGCGATTACGGCTTCGAACTGCTCGCCGCTTCCGTCCTTGACGATGATATCCGCGATGACAGCAATCATTCGTTCCTCCAAAAGTGTTCCGGCAGTATTCGAGTGTTACCGAGAAACCTACAGTTTCACTGCGTGGGCAGTAGTCCGAACGTCGATGCCAATTGCCTGCGAGTGCTTTCTGCGTCGGTGTGGAGAATGCCGGCGATCCCCAATCGTGCCGCACCGTCGAGATTCTGTTGCAGATCGTCGATCATCACGGCATCTTCGGGCGCGACGCCCAGGCGCTCACACGCGATGGTGTAGATCTGACGGGAGGGCTTACGAATCCCGACTTCCGAGGAGATCACCACTTCGTCGGCCAGGTCCTCGAGAACAAAACCCGCATAACAATCACGCCCGAAAGCATTGGACACGAGCGCAACAGGGTGTCCCGCCGCCCGCACGTCTGCGAGCAGACGCACCATCTCCTCGTCTCGAATCAGCCCGGCTTGCATACGGTCGACCAATCCAGCACTGTCGACGACTGCGCCGTGCGCTCGTAGACGTTCTCCGAATCCGGCCTCGAAGGCCTCCTGGTCGATCTTTCCGGATTCGTGATCGGCGAGCAGCCTCTTCGAGACGTCGTCGCGGGAGAGCAGGGTCAACGGAAGTCGTGGGTCTCCCCCAAGCGAGGCCCCGAAATCTTCGAAGGCCTGAAGAACACTGGAGGTGAGAACTCCACCGAAATCGACGAGCACTGCCGTACGCGTAGGTGTCATTGCTCCATCAGACACCAAACATGAACCCGGCGTCAACATCAGTTTTGGCGCAGCGAGAATTGTAAAGTGTTGATCCACAACCGGTTGACCGTATCGAGCAGACCATCGAAGGTCACTCCGGCGGCGCCGTCCTCGCCGCCGCGGGATACGAAGTACCCGAACGCAAGTCGACTGATCATCCCGGAGAGTGCCCGAGACGTCAGTAGCGGATCCAGGTTCGCGTCCGCCAGACCGGCTTTCTGCAGCTTCTCGATACTGCGCGCGTTGCGTCGAACAAACGCGTCAGCACGCTCGAGGCGGAGAACCCGGAACTCCGGATCGATACTTGCGACCTGCTCGAGCAGCCCCATCAGCTTCGCGTTCCGTCGGTATGCCTCGAGGTACGCGCGGTTGCTCGCCGCGATGACCTCAGCGGGATCCGCGCCTTTTGGAGTGTGCGGCATGCCCGGATGCATCATGTCTTCGCGCGCCAGCTCCATCACAGCCGCGAAGATCTCCTCCTTGCTTGCGAAGTAGGTGTAGAACGTACCGGCCGAGCACTGCGCCTCCACCGTGATGTCGATCAGACGCGAGTCCAGATAACCGGTCCGTTCGAAGACGGTGCGAGCCGCATCGATCAACGCTCGACGCGTACGCAAACCACGCTGAGTGGAGGGGAGTTCCCGTGACACTGTCGACGAAGCATCTTCGGAGCCTGTGCGTGCTGCAGCCATGCTCCAGTTATACGTCAGACGCCCGCTACCGGTGACCGATAGCGGGCGCCTGTTCGAGACCGAAGGTATTACCTGGCGTAGAGGTGCGCGCCCGGAATTGCGTTCGGATCGTCCCGAACTTCCTTCGGGTTGGTCTCTTTCAGCACCCAAGCGCTGAAGAAGGTCACCAGACCCATGAGTGCTACGAACACGGCAACCCATGTCGTGGTTCCGGTCTTCGCGATAAGTGCTGTCATGATGAACGGAGTGCCACCGCTGACCGTGATCGCAGCCAACTGGTAGGCCAACGATGCTGCCGAGTAGCGCACGTTGGGTGCGAACAGCTCACCCATGTATGCCGCGATCGGCCCGTAGGTCATCGACTGGAACACGCTGCCGACCGTGACTGCGATGAAGAACAGCGGCAGGGACTTGGTGTTGATCAACCAGAAGTACGGGAATGCCCAGACCACGATCGCCGCGGCGCCGATCAGGATCATCGGACGACGACCGATCTTGTCGGACATCTTCCCGGACCACAGCACCACGCCGACTGTCAGCAACGCGCTCAGGAGCGAGATGATGAGCAGTGAGTTCCGCTTCAACCCCAGTTCGGTTGTGCCGTAGCTGAGCACGCCGGCAATGCTGATGTAGAACAGTGCATTGGTGGCGGCCAGAAGTCCGCAACCGAGCAGAATCTTGCGCCAGTGATCCTTGAGCGCCTGCGCCAGTGGAGCCTGAACGACGACGTCCTTTTGGTTCTTCTTGGCGTCTTCCTGCAACTCGAGGAATTCCGGCGTGTCCTCGACCTTCGTCTGGATGTACAGAACCACGGGGAAGAGCAGCGCGCTGGCGAAGAACGGAACCCGCCAACCCCAGCTCAGGAATGCTTCGTTGGAAATGGTCGCGGTCGCGACGAGGAAGACCAGGTTGCCCAGCACTACACCGAACGAGACACCCATCTGACCGAAAGTGCCTGAGAATCCACGCTTCTTGGGACTCGCGGATTCGGTGAGGAGAAGGACGATTCCGCCCCACTGGCCACCGCAGGCGAGACCTTGGATGAATCGCAGTGTCACCAGAAGAATCGGAGCGACGACGCCGATTGCCGACGCACTCGGAATCGCGCCGATCAGGAATGTCGCGACAGCCATCAGCAACAGGCAGGTGACGACGGCGGGCTTGCGTCCGTACTTGTCGCCGAAGTGTCCGGCGACCAAACCGCCGATGGGGCGGGCAACGAAGCCGGCCCAGAACGTACTGAACGAGAGCAATGTGCCCATCAGTGCGGATGAATCGGGGAAGAACACATGCGGAAAGACCAGTGCCGCAGCCGTTCCGTACAAGAAGAAGTCGTACCACTCGATGGAACTGCCGAGCAGTCCCGCGCCGAGAAGTTTGCGGTGCGCTTTCTTCTTCTTCCGTTCCTGATCGGACAGGCCCCCTGCCTGCGTGTTCGAATCCACTGCCGATCTCGTCATGGGTTACTCCTCGATGGGTCGGACGCTCGTCGCGCCGGGAGTTGAGAAGTGAAACCGGGCCAGAAGTAGAAACTGACACCAACTTCAACTCTGTGGCGTTGCGATCAGTCTGCGATACAAAAAGAGTGATGTCAATCACTGAAATGCATTGCCGCATAAGGGACTAAATCCCCTATCGATGCTCGCCGATCACCACGACGAATGGCCGGCTCACCTTGTCGGCGGCCGGCAATTCGTTTGTCAGGCAGATCTAGTTCGGTACCCGCAGTTCACGACGAAGAATCTTGCCGCTCACTGTTTTCGGCAGGTCATTCATGACCTCGACGATGCGTGGATACTTGTATGCTGCAAGCCTTTCCTTGCAGAACTCGACCAGATCCTCGGTGGTCGCCTCGGCACCGTCCTTGAAGGACACGAAGGCCTTCACGGTTTCGCCGCGATACGGATCCATGACACCGACGACGGCAGCCTCTCGTACGGCAGGGTGTTCGTAGAGAACATCTTCCACTTCGCGTGGCCACACTTTGAAGCCCGAGGCATTGATCTGATCCTTCATCCGGTCGACGACGTAAAACCAACCGTCGCCGTCCATGAATCCGATGTCGCCGGTGTGAAAACGCCCGTCCGGCATCGCATGTGCGGTCTCGTCCGGCTTGTTCCAGTATCCGAGTGCAACCTGGGGACCGGAGACCACGATCTCGCCGTACTCCCCGATCTGTACCGGCCTGTCGTTCTCGTCCACCACCTCGGCGTACGTATTCGATACCGGAACGCCGACAGCAACGGCCCCCGACGCCGGATCTACCGGCGCTTCAAGCGAATTCGGCACCACGATCGCCGGGCTGTTCGTCTCTGTCAGCCCATAGCCGTTGTGAATGTAGTGACCGAACTTCGCCCGGAACGCTTCCAACGCCGCGTGCGGGATCGGCGCGCCACCTGAATACACCGACTCGAGAGAGCTCAACGATTCCTTCGAGACTGCGGCGCTGTCCGTCCACGCGATGAATACGGTGATCGCTCCGATGATCGCGGTAGCCCGATGCTCCGAAATCGACTCCGCTGCAACGATGGGATGGAATCGGCAGGTCAGAATCGTGGGCGCGCCGGCCAGGAGTGGAGCCGCGACGTGCCCGATCAACCCGGTGATATGGAACAGTGGCGCCACCGCGAACATCGCGCCGCCGGGGCGCAGCCCCAACCAGTCCCGATAGATCTGCGCTGCGAACACGACATTTGCGTGCGTGTTCATCGACCCCTTCGGCGGGCCGGTCGTCCCCGACGTATAAGGAAGGTAGGCAAGGTCTTCCGGGGACAGATCGACCTTCTCGGGCTTCTGTCCTCGATGAGCCTCGATCAGTTCCAATAGGTCCGGAAATCCATCATGACGAATCCTGGCCGCCGAACCGAAGATCCGTTCATCGTCGCGCGACTGAAAATCCCGTTCCGACGTGGTGATGACCCGTCGCACTTCGGTGCCCTCGGACGCAGTCGCCACGGTCTCGGCCGAGGACTCGAGACAGATGACTGCTACCGCGCCGCTGTCCGCGAGTACGGTGGACAGCTCACGGTCCCGGTACATCGGATTGACCGGAACGACGACAGCGCCGAGTTTCCAGACTGCGACCGTCGCGATGACGAACTGCGGAACATTCTGCAGGACAAAGGAAACTCTGTCGCCGAACCCGATTCCGTCCACGGCGAGGGCTACCGCAAGCGCGTCCGACATCTCGTCGAGCTCGGCAAAGCTGACGGTCCTGTCGAAGTACCTGATGATCGGGGCGGTGCGATCGCGCTCCAGCGACGCACGGAACATCGCGAGGGCATTGACATGCTCGATGTCCACGTTCGGCGGAGTGTCGGCGTCGTAGTTGGCGAGCCACGGCTTGCTCTCGTACACGTTGGTCATAACTCAACTCTCGAAGTACCGACGCGGATTATCCACCAGCATGGTGTTGATCTGATCCTCGGTGACGCCGCGCTCGAGCAGCGTGGGAATGACCTGATCGCTGATGTGGGTGAAGTTCCAGTTCGGTACTGCGGCCGCCTTGGCCTCACTCGAGAACCAGTCGATGAAGCACGAGGCATCATGTGCCAAAACCATTTTCTCGGCATAGCCACGGCGGGCCAGTTCCACGACAGTGTTCACCCGGTCCTCGAACGGGAGCAGAACATCGAGACCGAAACGGTCCATCCCGAGTAGCGAACCCGCATCGGCAAGTGCACACAGGTAGTCCAGGTCGGTCGAATCACCCGAGTGCCCGATGACGACCTTGCTCAGATCTGCACCTTCCTCGGCCAGAACCTTCTGCGCAACGAGGCCCGATTCCGTGTGCGGGTTCGTGTGAACCGTGATCGGTACCCCGGTTTCGACCTGCGCCTGACCGACCGCTCGCATCACACGCTCGACACCGGGAGTCAAACCAGGTTCTTCGATGGCGCACTTGAGGAATGACGCGCGGATGTCTGTGCCGGCAATGCCGTCCTTGATGTCCTTCACAAATAGATCAACCATCGGCTCGCGCACGTCGAACAGCAAACCTGGACCGGTGTAATGGAATTGGAACGGAATGTCGTTGTACGTGTAGACGCCGGTGGCGACGATGATATTGAGATCGACCTGCTCGTTGATCCGCGCAATACGCGGGATGTAGCGACCGAGTCCGATGACCGTGGGATCGACGATCGTGCTGATCCCTCGCGACTTCAGTTCGGACAGCTTGGTCACCGCATCGGCTACTCGAGCCTCCTCGTCCCAAGGCTCCGGGTAGTCGGGATAGTTCTGACGCATCTCCTCCCCCAGAACGAAGACATGCTCGTGCATCAACACCTTTCCCAGATCGGCTGTGTCCACCGGCCCACGAACGGTTTGTACTGAACTCATCGATCGAACCCCTGACTGTGATCGCCATCACTAACATGAGACAATGAGCTAGTGTGTCTCACGTCGCTTGGTTCGTCAATAGGCTCGAGCCACCCGAAGCCCACCTCTGTTCGACCGCCGAAATTGTGCAGTACCGGACAACCGGAGAGAATGTCCCGATGCCTACCGACCTCGAACGCCGACGCGCGATCGACACCGCCGCGAGCATGTACCTCGCGGAGGAACCACTCGACATGTCACTGCTCGCCGAACGTCTCGGAGTAGGCCGCGCGACGCTCTACCGCTGGGTCGGCAATCGCGACGAACTGCTCGGAACAGTGCTGGCCGAGGCCACCGAACGGACATACCGGAAGGCGATGTCACAGGCGTCGGGGCAAGGTCCGGAGTACATCCTCGACGTCTTCGGACGCGTCATGCGGTCGGTGGAATCGTCGACCGAACTGCGAGCGCTGACCAAACGCGAACCGATGGTGTTCATCAAACTCGCGATGATGCCCGGCTCCATCGAATCGATCTCCGCCTCCATCACCGCCGAAATCTTGCAGTCCCAGGTCGACGCCGGCCAACTGACGATCACGCTTTCGCCGCAAGTGCTGGGCGAAGCTCTCGTTCGCATCTGCGACGTACACCTCTACGCCCCTCTACTCGGGCGGGAAAAGGCGGAGATCGAGACGGCCCTCGACCTGATCGCACTGCTCCTCGGCGTCACCCGTAACTGACGGTATCGACTGCGTGAGCACTGCTCCGACACACGGCCCACCCGAGTCCTCAGACGTCTGATGAGTTGTTACGCTGTCGGTACCCCCACGAGAGGCAAGCCGTGTCCGACGACCACACAGGATTCACACTTCGCAGTGGTCCGCTGGTGCCGCAACTCGAACAGTTGCTTCGCGGGCGAATCAGGCAAGGAACGTGGGCGCCGTCCGAGCGCATACCGAGCGAGGCGGCCCTTGCCGTCGAACTCGGTGTCGGGCGTTCCTCGATTCGCGAGGCAATCCGCCTCCTCGCTCGCGACGGACTACTCGAAGTCAGACACGGCGTCGGCACCTTCGTGGCTGCCGCGTCCGAACTCGAGCACGTCGACGAATTCACCAAGTTACTTCGACGCTCACGCATCCTGGAGGTCTTCGAAGTCCGTCGCGCACTCGAGATCGAGGCCGCCAGACTGGCCGCGGAGCGGGTACAACCCGAGGACCTCGACGGCCTGCGGCGGCGACTGACCATGCGACACAGTCATTTCGAGGGTGACGTCGAGAAGTTCGTCGACGTCGACCTCGACTTCCACACCGAAGTCGTTCGGTTGTCCGGAAACGCGGTTCTACTCTCGCTGTTCACGTCGGTGCGTCCACTCCTTCGTGAATCCCTCGTCGAGATGATGGCCCACGAGGCCGGCGTCCCCGACACCTCACATGCCCATGATCAGTTGGTCGAGGCCCTTCAAGACGCCGACCCAGAAGCCGCGGTAGCGGCAACCCGAGCAAATATCGACACCGTCTTACGGCGGTTGCGTGTGCTCGACGCCTAAGAGAGGTTAGTTCTCGTGCAACACCCCAATGGCACAGTACTGTCGACCGAACACGTGGATCTCGTCCGCGACGGCCGATACTTGTTGAAAGACATCAACATTTCGATCGAACCCGGGCAACACTGGGTGCTCCTCGGCGCGAACGGTGCAGGCAAGAGCACCCTACTGAGCCTTCTCGGAGCAACCGCCCACCCGACTCGCGGTTCCGTCTACGTCCTCGGGCACAAGCTGGGCCGAGTCGACATGAGGGAACTGCGGATGGACATCGGGCACGTGAACCCGCGTCACACGATCGGAATTCCGATCACCGTCCGCAACGTCGTGATCACCGGCCTCACCAACACCACCGAGGTAATGCCGCGGTGGTCGCCGACGCCGGAGCAAGAGGCTCATGCCGACGCACTGATCGATCTACTCGGGATGAGTCCGCGTTCGGACGCACTGTGGCCCAACTTGTCCCAGGGCGAACGGGGGCGAGCCCTGATCGCCCGTGCACTCATGGTGGAACCACGCCTGCTCCTGCTCGACGAACCGGCGACCGGGCTCGATCTTGCTGCGCGCGAACAGCTCTTGACGGCTATGGACGATCTCCGCAATCAGAACCCGTCACTTGCCAGCATCCTCGTGACGCATCACATCGAAGAGATTCCGAGCACCACCACACATGCTCTCCTGATCAAGGACGGCGTCGTGACCGCCAGCGGCCTCGCCGAGAATGTGATCACCACCCAGAACATCAGCGAGTGCTTCTCGCATCCCATCGAGATCGAGCGTCGTGGTGGTCGGTGGAATGCTCAGTCGCGGCCACGCGAAAGAGTGTGACCGACAGTAGTTTCAGAGACGTCTGGCGCCGGGCCCCTCCCGGCCCAGTTCGTCTCCAGGGTTGAGCAGGTTGCATGTCTTGAGTGACAGACACCCACAGCCGATACAGCCCGTCAGTTCGTCCTGCATCCGGCTGATGGTCTGCTTGCGATCCTCGAGGCGCTGATTCCACTCCGTCGAAATCTTGCGCCAGTCCTTCTTCGTCGGAGTTCGTCCCTGCGGCAACGACCCGAATACTTCGGCAACTTCGGCCAGAGGTATCCCGAACCTGACTGCCAACTGGATGAGCGACACCCGCCGGATCGAGTGCCGCGGGAACTTCCTCATATTTCCTGCCGTCCGCTCTGCAGGAACCAGACCGAGTGTTTCGTAGTAGCGCACCGCCGACACGGCGACGCCGGTGCGCGCCGATACCTCACCGATCGAGAGAAGTTCGTCACTCTTACGGATCATTCTGCCTCCCAATGGCTGCGCGACATTGACCTGAAGCGCACTTGAGATTCTACCTTCGACAACATGCACTCCCCCACCGATGCTCCCGCCGGAACCTGGCGGCAGCTCCTGAGCGGTCGATACCTCGGCACCGCTACCGTCCTCGCAGGCGGCGTCGCGCTGTACGCGACCAACGTCTACCTGACGACCAGCCTGCTTCCGACTGCCATCGACGACATCGGCGGTCAGCAGTACTACGCCTGGACCGCGACGGTCTTCCTCATCGCTTCCGTCATCTCCTCGATGTTGGTCACCAACGTCCTCGCCGCCAGGGGACCGCGCGGGGCCTACCTGATCGGCCTCGCGATCTTCGCGCTCGGCACCGTCGTCTGTGCGGTCAGCCCGACCATGGAATTGCTGTTGGTCGGCCGCACGATCCAGGGTTCGGGAGGTGGCCTGCTGGCTGGTCTCGGTTACGCCGTCATCAATGCCGCGCTCCCCAGACATCTGTGGACCCGCGGGGCCGCGCTGGTTTCGGCAATGTGGGGAGTCGGCACCTTCGCCGGCCCTGCAATCGGCGGCGTCTTTGCTCAATTCGGAGCCTGGCGATGGGCTTTCGGCGTTCTGGTTATCGCGACGATCGCAGTCGCAGCTCTCGTCCCCAGCGCGCTACCGGCACATGAACCGGGCAGCACCACCAGTAGCCCGGTACCGGTCCTCTCGCTGGCATTGCTGACTGCGGCAGCTTTGCTGGTCAGCGTTGCCGGAATTCTGTCCAACCTCGCAGTGACCGCAGCAATGGTTCTCGCCGCTGTGCTGCTACTGATCGCCTTTGTCGCCGCTGACCGTCGCTCGCGCCACGGCGTACTACCGCCGTCGACGTTCAACGCGTCGTCGCTCAAGTGGGTGTACCTGACCATCGTCGTCCTAGCTGTTGCGTCGACCGTCGAGACGTTCATTCCACTCTTCGGCCAACGACTTGCCGGACTGGCACCGCTCGCGGCCGGATTCCTCGGGGCCGCACTCGCTCTCGGCTGGACTCTCGGCGAAATCCCGAGCGCCTCGGCGACTTCCCCTCGTATCGTGCGACGAATCGTTGTCAGCGGTCCGATCCTCGTCGCGATCGGGTTGGGCATCATGGCAGCATTTCTCACCGAACACGCCGGCGCCGGTGCGATGGTCGCGTGGGTGATCGGACTGCTGGTCGCCGGCGTCGGAATCGGCATCGCCTGGCCTCATCTTGCAGTCGGTGCGATGACCTCGGTCACCGATCCCGGAGAAGGTGCGCGTGCCTCCGCTGCCATCAACACCGTTCAGCTGATCGCCAATGCCTTCGGCGCAGCCCTGGCCGGAGTGCTGGTGAACATCGGCGAACCGTCGACGCTTCGTTCTGCGCAATTGCTTCTCTTCACCTTCGCCGCTATCGCGATCATCGGCATTGCCGTGGCAGCTCGCGTGCTTCCGCGAACGCCCGACAAGATCGACAGCCCCGAAATCGTTCACGACGCTCGCTAAACTGTGGAAAACCCACACGGAGGAGTTGGCCAGTGACAGAACCGGATCCGGGCACAGTGGAAACCGACTTCCCGAAAACGGGAGCTCCCGCACAGCGCGCGCTGATCGGAGCGGGCTACACCCACCTCGCGCAATTGACGTCCGTGTCCGAGAAGGAACTCGGCGCTCTGCACGGGATGGGACCGAAGGCTCTGAGGATTCTGCGTGAAGCACTCGCCGAACGCGGCCTGAGCTTCGCCGACTAAGCTCTCACATCAGACCAGGCTCGCCCGAACCTGGTTGCCACCTTCGCGCTTCGCTTCGTACATCACCGAGTCCGCGACGCGGAAGAGTTCGGCAAAGACTTCGTCGACGGACTCACCCGGATGCCGGGGCGCGGTGCGGACCGCCATTCCGATGCTCGCGCTCGTCGGTGGATCATCGGTCGCCCCGTCCATTGCCGAGCGGATCTGTTCTTCCAGCCTCGCTATCACGCTGACCGGCACCCGCTCGACCACGACGAACTCGTCACCGCCCACACGGGCGGTCAGTGCAGCTTTGGTTGTCCACAGGCGAATACGCAGCGCCGTTCGCAGGATCGTGCTGTCCCCAACGTCGTGGCCGTAAACGTCGTTGATCGTCTTGAATCGGTCGAGATCGATCACCACCACGAGAACCGCGTCGGCCTCGGTCACCGGAGGCCCCATCAGATCCTTCACACGACGCGAAAGTCCGCGACGGTTGAGCAGACCGGTCAACGGGTCGATGTCGGAAGTAGTGGCGTCGGATCCCAGAACTGCCAGAACCATTTGGGACACCACGGGAATCACAATGATGGTGGCCATCACGACCGCGATTTTCGCCAACCCCAAGCCGACGTCCGCTGCTGGTCCGAACAACAAAGTCCACCCCGAAAGCACCGTGACAATCGAGGCGAAGACCAAGTGACCGACTTGGAGTTTCGGATTGTGGAAGAACGCAATATAGCCGCCGATCGACGCAAACACGACGCACGCGATGAGCCGTCCCATCGGTTCCGAGTCGGTTGCGGCGGCCGCCGCAATCGCAACGTCGGAACCCACGACAAAGGTGTACGACCACAGCGGCGTCGGCGGAAACAACCACCAGATCAGGGCCGCGCCGACGCACAGGACTATGACCATGAGATTGACCGCTCGCCAGAACGTACCTTGCGGACCGACGTCACTGAATCGCGCCGACAGCAACACCAACCCCATCCAGAGTGCCGTTCCGCCGACCAGCGCCCGGCAGGAAGTCAAGAACCCGCGGTCTTCGAGGTACCTGCTGAAACTATGGAACTGGTCCGGCAACTGCCACCAGCGCATGACAACTTCGACGAAACCCTTCATCGCCGGTCAGCCGATGCAGGTCTGCAACTTTCGGGCACACTTCGACGTAGCGGACAAGCTGATTTCCCCCCGGAGCACACTGGCATATCCGGCAGCATAGTCAGCTGCAGCAGACAAACCAACCGTTCCGCCGGATTAGCAATCGGGCCTATACCCAGCCCCCTCGGCTACTACTCAGCAAGGATTTGAGTAGCGCTTCGCCCTCCCTGTCATCTCGATCAAACGCAGTCACATCGATCAGCTCAGTGCGTCGTAGGCAGCCGATACGTACTGCGCCGATCTCTCAGAACCGAGCAGGCCCGGCCCCATCTTGTTCATCACGTACGAGAAGGTCATGCGCTTCTCGGTGTCGATGATGATCTGCGAGCCACCCCAACCTCCCCAGAAGCAGATTCGCCCCTCCGGAATGAACGGGACGGACTCCGGCGTCGGCAATCCGAATCCGACGCCGAAGCGGACCGGCACACCGAGGACGAGGTCGACCCCGTACGACTGCTCCTCGAAGATCTTGTCGATCGTTTCCTCCGACAGCAGGCGAACGTCACCGACCTTGCCACCGCACGCAATCACCGATTGGATCCTTGCGAGCGCCCTCGCATTCGAATGACCGTTGGCCGCACCGATCTCGGCGGCTCGCCACCCGTCGGTCCACGAACCTGTCGCGTCGGCCGGCGGCGCGGTGAAGGTCTTCACCATGATGTTGTCCATCCCGAGTGCCGCGATGTCGATCGGCAACGGCGGTGGCGCAATCACATTCGAGACTCGCCCGTATTCGGACTTCGGCAAGCCCAGGCGGAAATCAGCATCGAGCGGACCGGCTATTTCCTCGTCGATGAAGCGGCCGAGGGTTCGACCGTCGATGCGCCTGACGACCTCGCCGATCAGGTGGCCGTAGTTGAGGGCGTGATATCCGGATGCGGTACCCGGCTCCCACCACGGAGCCTGCGTCGCCAACCGGGCTGTGGCGTACGCGTCGTCGCAAATGTTCTCCAAGGTGAACGGTTGATCCCACCCCGAAACGCCTGATGTGTGCGACAACAGTTGCCGGACCTGAATACGGTCCTTACCCGCTGCTGCGAACTCGGGCCAGTACTGCGCGACCGGGGCATCGAGATCCAGCAACCCGCGGTCGACGAGCATGAGCGCGGCCAGTGCGGTCACGGTCTTGCTGCAGGACCAGACGTTGGTGACTGTGTCGCGGGCCCAAGGAGCAGTGTGCTCGACGTCGACCCAACCGCCCCACATGTCGACGACGGATTCGCCGTCGATCGTCAGTGCGATCGCTGCCCCGACGTCCTCGCCGGAATCGAGATTGCGTGCCAGCGCCTCCTTCAAGCCAGAGAATCGCTGGTCACATACGCCTTCGATGTTCGCCACTGACAGCCTCCACAGGAAAGTTAAAACTTGACGTCAACTTCAACTGTGTTGAGTATGTGTCCGATTTACCTGTGGTGTCAATCACTTCAAGTGTCAGAGTCGGCTCAGACCAACGGGATTCCCTTGGCGATGCGCCGACGCAGATCCCAGAGATAGAAGTTGTAGGGGAACATCCGCAGAATCTTCGGGCTGAACCGATTGACCAGCGCGGCGACCCGCATGGATCGGTCGAAGTTGCGCTGCTGACGCGCTGACCACGGGAGCCGCATTTCCTCACGAAAGGCCTGGGGCAGGAACCCGGTGGTGACAAATCGGTTGAGCGGACCGACCACGGGATGCAACAGCTTCGGCGTGAAGGTCGCCGACGCGATCCCGTAGAGATGCTCACGAATCGTCTCGTCGATCGCCACCTTGCCGAGGTTCTCGTTCCAGTAGACCTCGAACGCATCCCGGTCCGCCGGCCACATGTCGCGTCGCATCTGAAGGGTTGTACCGAACGTGGCGCTTCGCTGATAGAACGCATCCTGGGTGAGCGGATCGAGATCCCCGTACAAGATTTTGTAGACGTCCTCGAAGCCTCGGTACAGGCAGGCGGCTACCCACAACTGCAGCTCGGGATCGAACGCGTTGTATTCGACCGCGCTGTTCTCATCGGAGCGAACGTGCTTGTGAGAGCCGTTGACTGCGCGTCGGTACAGCTTCTTTTCTTCGTCCGTCGCCAGGCTCGCGACGGCGAGATACGTCAGCGTCGTCCGGGTTCGCTTCACCGGATGCCGATCCAACCGACCCGTCTCGACCTTGCTCTCGTACACGCCGTACCCCACCGCCGGGCGCGCCAACTGCATGATGACGTTGGCGCCTGCGGCCAACAGTCCGAGCCCGGACATCGCCTTTTCGACCTCGGCGTCGATGTCGACCGCCTGGACGCCGACCGCTCCGATGCCGCCTGCCACCGCTTCCTCGCGCCCGTCCATCGAATCCCTACTCACCGTCATGGCAGAACCCCTTCGAGTCGACATCTGCGAACGCATGTTCTCAGATGAGTGAAACGCCGAAATGCCGAGATGTCAAGCAATCTCGGGATGCAAAGATGGTCTTCATGAATGACCAACCGCGTTCGTACGGTGGCGTCGACGGCGCGCTCCGCGTAGCCCAACGACGAGAGACGCTGATCGAGGCCGGTCTGGAACTCATGGGCTCCGCCGAGCCCGAACTGACGGTCCGCGGAGTGTGCAAGAAGGCCGGTGTCGCGGCGAGGTACTTCTACGAGAGCTTCACCGATCGTGATGCTCTGATGTCGGCCGTCTACGACACCGTCATCACGGACATCGCCGTTTCAACCCAGGCCGCGGTGGACGCCGCCGAGACCGAACGAGGCAAGGCGCTCGCCGGAATCGCGAACATCGTCCGCACGATCGCGCAGGATCCCCGTCGCGGACGTCTACTGTTCTCCAGCGCCCTGACGAGCCCGGTCCTGGCCGAGAAACGGCGAGCGTCGACGACGATATTCATCGGTCTCCTGGCCGCCAACGCCAAGACCTTCTACCGATTGAACGACAGCGGCCACTTGACGCTGACAGCAACCTTCCTGGTCGGCGGCCTGGCGCAGACCCTCAGTGCATGGCTGGACGGATACATCGACGTGACGGAAGAAGAACTGGTCGCCGAATGTGCAGCGATCCTGCTCGCTCCCGCCCTACCTCCGTCTTGAGCTCCTGATTCAGTCCCAGATCCCGATGTTGTCGAGGTGAGCGAGAAGTCGAGCAGCGCCGTCGGAGAACTGCAGACTCATCTGCGCGTCCACCTGTTCTCGATCGTGCTTCTCGAACGCCTCGATCAAAGCGTCGTGGCTCGATACCGCAAGCTCACCCCAGCCTGGATCCGTCGCGTAGAGACGAGCAGGGGTGTACCGAATCGCGCCGAACAGGAACCATGCCAGCTTCGCACCACCCGCAGCGCGATTGATCAAGCGGTGGAATTCGAATTCGCACTGCTCGATCGCAGCTGCATCCGAAGCGTCGACTGCCGCTCGCAAATCGGCGTTGAGTTCCGTGAGTTCCACCAGTTGATCAGCTGTGATGGTGTCCATCGCCCGCAAAGCCAGCTTGACTGCGATCTGCCCCTGCAACCAGAAGATGTCTTCGATGTCTTGGCGACTGAGGGGCGAGACGAGATAGCCGCGATGCGGAACCAACTCGACCATTCCCTCGCCGCGCAATGCGACGAGGGCTTCTCGCACCGGCGTGACGCTGACACCGAGGTCGGCTGCGGTTTCGTCCAATCTGACGAACTCGCCCGGACGCACAGCGCCGGACATGATCAGGTTACGAACGTGGTTGGCCACGTCCTCCGACAACTGTGGCCGTCTCCTCAGCTCAGATGTCGCCCTCCGAGTGCGTGCAGACGTTGCCACAACCGATCCTCACAGTCCGTACGTTTTGCCGATGATGTCTCGCTGAATCTCGTTGGTACCACCATAAATGGAGGACACAAGAGTCTTTCGCACATGGTGCTCCATGTCGAACTCAGTCGCGTAACCGTACCCACCCATCATCTGCATCCCCTCGAGCGCGACCTTCTTGGCGGTCTCGGTCAGCTTCAGCTTGGCCATCGACGCTTCCCGCGGGAACATCTTGGTCGGGTTGGCGTCGACCATTCGGGCAACGCTGTAGACCAGCAGACGGCCGCATTCGATCTCCGTGGCGAGATCCGCGATCCGGTGGCGAAGCGCCTGAAACGATCCGACCGGACGGCCGAACTGCTTACGCGTGGTGACGAATTCGAGGGTGTCGTCGAAAGCGCGCTGCGCGGTCCCGAGCATCATCGCCGCGAGGATGAGGCGTTCGATGTTGAGTCCGGCCATGAGTTGACGCCAGCCGTTGCCGACTTCCCCAACCACCGCGTCCTCGGGCAGGAATGTGTCGGTGAAGTAGAGATCGTTGACCTCCTTGCCGCCCATGGTGTCGATTCCACTGATCTTCAATCCGGAGATGTCGGCCGGGACATGGAACATCGTCAGGCCCTCATGCTTGCCTTCACCTCGGGATGTGCGAGCCACCAGAAGGATGTTCTCGGCGAAGTGCGCGTTGGAACACCACGTCTTCTGGCCGTTGATCAGCCACCCACCGTCGACCTTCTCGGCGCGGCAACTCAAATTTCCCACGTCGGAGCCTGCTTCGGGTTCGGACATCGAGATCGACTGCGACGCGCCACGGACGATCCCGCCGAGCACTGCCTCCTTCTGGGCCGGACTGCCGAACTTCTCGTATGCAGCCCCGGTGATGACGGTCGGGCCCAGTCCACCGATCGGCGCCATGCCCTTGGCTGCTTCCTCCAGGAAGATGCACAGGTCGACCGTACTTCCGGCAGATCCGCCGTATTCCTCCGGGACAGTCAGCCCGAGCCAACCCAATTCCGCCATCTTCTCGTAGAACGCCTGGTTGTGGTTATGGGCGCCATGATCGGTCAGCAGGTCTCGCTGCTCACGGGTACCACTTTCCTTCTTGCAGAACGACGCTACCGACTTGGCGAAATCAGACTGCTCCTGCGTGAAATCCATGTACATCGAAAACTCCCGAGTGAGATGAGGCTGGAGGCTTGTCGGAGCTCGGTCCGACGCATACTGTGACTACCAGCACAGTAAATCACATCACATATATGTGATGCACCGACATGTGGAGGATCTGAAGAACATGACAGAACAGCTCGGCCGCCAGAGCACGTCCACGTCGACAGATCCGAAATCGGACGATCACACCTTCGCGAGCCTCGACCCTCGCAACGATTCCGTGGTCGCGCAGCACCCCATTGCAGATCAGCAAGAGATCGAGAAAGCGGTCGCCTCAGCACGCACGGCGTCGAAGTGGTGGGATCAACTCGGATTCCAAGGCCGCCGGAAGGTGCTCGGTAATTTCCGCGCCGCGATCGCCACTCACGCCGAATCGATGGCGGCGATCATTTCCGCCGAGACCGGAAAACCCAGCGACGACGCCCTTCTCGAAGTCATGCTGGCCGTCGAACATCTCGACTGGGCGGCACGCAACGCACAGAAAGTATTGCGCCGCAGACGCGTCGGTGCAGGACTGATCAGCGCCAACCAGTCTGCATCCGTCGGCTACCGGCCGATGGGCGTCGTCGGTGTGATCGGCCCCTGGAATTATCCGCTGTACACACCGATGGGGTCGATCGGCTACGCACTGGCCGCCGGCAACGCCGTCGTCTTCAAGCCGAGCGAACTCTCACCCGGCGTCGGCGTCGAATTGGCCCGGCTGTGGAACATCGCCGCACCCGGACACCCTGTCCTGCAGACCATTACCGGTGACGGAAAAACCGGTGCACTTCTGTGTTCGTCCGGTGTCGACAAGATCGCATTCACCGGCTCGACGGCTACCGCAAAGCGCGTGATGGCCGCCTGCGCGGACACCCTCACTCCCCTGGTCGCCGAATGCGGCGGCAAGGACGCCATGCTGGTGGACTCCGACGCCAACCTCGATGCGGCCGTGAGCTTCGCTGCATTCGGGGCAGTGGGCAACGGCGGACAAACCTGTGCCGGCGTCGAACGAATCTACGTCGCAGCGCCCGTGTACGACGCCTTCTTGTCCAAGCTCACCGCCGCGCTTCAGGACGCCCACGCCGGCGCCACCGACAGCTCGACCTACGGGCCGATGACGCTGGGAAAGCAGACTGCGATAGTCCGAGGCCAGATCGAAGACGCTCTCAGCCGAGGCGCGAAAGCTGTACTCGGCGGGCTTGATTCGTTCAACGGTCCGTTCATCGATCCGATCATCCTGACGGATGTTCCGGAGGATTCCACGGCGATCACCGAAGAAACGTTCGGCCCGAGCGTCGTGGTGAACAAGGTCGCCGACATGAACGAGGGGATCGAGCGTGCCAATGCGTCGAAGTACGGCTTGGGGGCCTCGGTGTTCACCAAGAGTTCGTCGAAGGGTCGAGCGATTGCCGAGAAGCTCGAATGCGGTGTCGTCACGGTCAATTCGGTTCTCGGATTCGCCGGAATCGCCGCCCTGCCGTTCGGCGGGGTCGGCGATTCCGGGTTCGGGCGTATCCACGGAGCCGATGGGCTGCGTGAGTTCAGCAGTGTGAAATCACTGGCCGTTCAGAAATTCAGCGCTCCGCTGGACCTGCTGACCATCGAGCGAAAAGCTCGGGACATGAAGATCTCTCGTTGGATGCTGGCGAAGCGCCACGCAAAGTCCTGAGAGACCAGGCGATCAGCCGGCGGTGACGAGCACCTGCTCGTCACTGTCGGCTGCTTCGAGTTCACGAACCAGCGGGAGCACCTTGGCCCCGAAGTACTCGATCTCTTCCTGGAAGTGCAGGAATCCGCCGAGAATCAGATCGACACCGCGACGGCGATATTCGACGATCCGATGGGCGATCTGTTCCGGCGTGCCGATCAGTTGTGAGCGGAAGCCATCGTTGTACTGAACCAAGTCCTCGAATGTCGAATCTGCCCACATCCCGTCCTTGGACGAGGTCGACGCGCCGGCTTGTTGGACTGCATTCTTGAAACCCTCGACTGCGGGACGGTTCGCCTTGGCGATGATCTCGCGCAGCGTGTCTTTTGCTTCGGCCTCGGTGTCGCGGGCGATGATGAACCCGTTGAGTCCGAACTTCACCTCCCGATCGTTCTCGCGAGCAACACGGCGGACGTCGACCAACTGTTCCGTGACGCCGTCGTAGTCCTTGCCGTTACTGAAGTACCAATCCGAATAGCGACCGGCGTTCTCACGGGCTGCCGCCGAGTTACCGCCTTGGAACAGTTCGGGATTGGGGCGCTCCGGGGTGTTCAGAGGCTTCGGCTTCAATGTGAAGTCGTGAATGCGGTAGAAGTCGCCGCGGAAATCGACGTCGTCCTCGGTCCAGATCTTGCGAAGAACCTGAAGGAACTCGGCGCTACGCCGATAGCGCTCGTCGTGCTCGAGCCACGGCTCGCCCAGATGAGTGAACTCGTCCTTGAACCAACCACTGACGACGTTGACGGCAAATCGACCGTTCGACAGGTGGTCAGCGGTAGCGCCCAGCTTCGCCAACACTGCCGGCTGCCAGAGTCCGGGATGCACGGCGGCGATGACCTTGAGCTTCTCGGTGGCCAGGAGCAGTGCAAGGCTGAAACTCGTGGATTCGTGCTGGAACTCGGCACCGTAGCTCGCCTCGTAACGAACCTGACTCAGGGCGTACTCGAAGCCGTTGTTCTCGGCGGTCTGCGCCAACTTCTTGTTGTACTCGTAGTCCCAGCTGGTCCGCTGCTCGATGTCGGAGGTGACCAGACCACCACTGACATTGGGCACCCAGTAGGCGAACTTGATCTCGTCGGCGATACGTTCAGTAGACATGAAATCCAGCAAACATGCAGTTCCCGGGGGTTTCCAGGGTAGCGATCACACAGGTTGTAAGTGTTGGGCGGGTGCTGCAACTGTGAAACGGTGGCAGCATGACTGCTGTGGACATTCAGGAGATCGCGCACCGCATCACCAGTGAAGACGAGGCGCTCTCGGTAGCGTCACAGCTGTCCGACGAGTTCGCGGCAGGTGCCGGCGTCCGCGATGCGCAGCGCCTCCTTCCCCACGGCGAGGTTCGTACCCTGGCGCAGTCCGGTCTGCTGGGGCTCTCGGTGCCGAAGGAGTTCGGTGGCATCGACGCGAGCACCGAGACGTTGGCCGAGGTCTTCCGCCTACTCGCCGAGGGCGATCCCAGCATCGCGCAGATTCCGCACAGCCACTTCACTTTCCTGGAAGCGCTCCGGTACCAGGGGTCTAACGAGCAGAAGCAGTTCTTCTACGCCGAAGCATTGTCGGGTAAGCAGTTCGCCAACGCCCAGAGCGAGCGCGGCAACAAGACCATCGACATCGACGGCACCACTCTCACCCCCGACGGGGAAGACTTTGTGCTCGAAGGTCGAAAATTCTATTGCACAGGAGCACTTTTCGCAGATTGGATCGTGGTACGTGCCGCCAATGCGGATCAGTTCACCGAGACCGGGGCACAGGTGAAATCCGCGGTCTACCTACCCCGGAATACTCCCGGACTGTCCATCGTCGACGACTGGGACGGCATGGGGCAGAAGACAACTGCGAGCGGAACCGTGACACTCGAATCCGTGTCGGTGCCGCGGTTCAACGTCGTACCCTTCACATCGTTGTTCACTCACCCGACCACCTACGGGGCACAGGCCCAGATTCTGCACGCCGCGATCGACACGGGCATAGCGTCGGCCGCATTGCGTGAATCCGTGAAACTCGCAGCAAAGGCGCGGCCCTTCTTCGAGGCGAAAGTCGATACAGCGGTGGAGGATCCACTGCTCGTTCAACTCGCCGGCGAAGCGACAATCGAGGTTCGCGCTGCCAGATCCCTCTTGGCGGAAGCGGCGCGATCGATCGACGTGGCGCGTCGTAATCCCACCGAGGACTCCACGGCCCGAGCATCCATCGACGCTGCAACTGCCAAAGTGGTTGGTGCCAGGGCGTCATTGGCGGCCACGAGCACGCTGTTCGAGCTCGGTGGCACCAGAAGCGCGGGCGAATCAGCGAACCTCTCGCGATTCTGGCGTGACGCACGCACGCATACTCTGCACGATCCGACGAGGTGGAAGGTCCAACACATCGGCCGCTGGACGCTGTCGGGGACAATCCCACCGAGGCACGGGCTGTTGTAAACACTCTCAGTCGGAATTTGTGTATCCACTGATCAAGACCTCGAGACCTTCCAGGTAACTCTCAGTCGTCGTCCCTCCCGGCCAGTCCTCGAGCACCTCACTGAGTACCGGCAGTTTCTCGGGACCGATTTCTCGGATCTTCACCGCGAGAGGTGACACACTGCCTTCCGGTCGTGTGGTGGTGTCGTAGATGTTGAGCAGTGCACCGAGTGTGTAGTTCCACAGCGCTCGATAGACCAACAGTGCGCGGCGCGGCGACATCCCGAGTTCGACACACGCGGCCATGGCCCGATCGACCAAGACCACAGCGCCGCTCCCGCCGCGCCCACCTCGCTGAAGCAACTCGATGATCCAGCGCTCCGATGCCAGCGTTTCGAAGATCGCGGTGAAGATCATGCGAAGCCGTTCGACCTGATCCTGCGGCAGGACCAGCGCGCCGAGATCTTGCGAGTACACATCGAGAACCGCGCTGATCAGCTGTTCCTTGTCGCCCACGTGCCGGTACAGCGCCATCGGGGTGGTGCCGAGCGACTTCGCCAACGCGCGCATGCTCAACGCGTCGGCGCCGCCGGACTGAAGTTGCCGTTTCGCCTCGTCGACTATCTGCTCCGACGTGATCGCCGGGGGACGTCCGAGCCGCGGTGATCTCGGTTCCATCTTTTCGGCCATCCGTCGATTGTGCGCGCCCCTGCTACGACGCTCTCGCCCGGGGAACCCCTTGCATCTCAGTTGTCAGCAAGGTAAACCTAACTACTTATGAGAACGCGTATACAAATTAGGTACCTGCAATGACAACAACAACTCGAGCGGTAGCCGCACCGGCTTTGGTCCTCACAGCCGCCGCGGCAGCGCAGTTCCTGGTGGCCTTCGACATGTCGGTCATCAACGTCGCGCTGCCAGACATCCAGGAATCGCTGAACTTTTCCGACGCCGGGTTGTCCTGGGTCGTCAACGCGTACGCCCTCGCCTTCGGTGGACTGCTGCTTCTCGGCGGTCGTCTGTGCGACGTGATGGGCACTCGTCGAGTTCTGGTTTCCGGGCTTCTGCTGTTCGCCCTCGTCAGCATCGTCGGCACCTTCTCCGTGTCCGCCGAAATGCTTGTCGGAGCTCGGGCGCTTCAAGGCGTCGGCGCTGCACTGATCGCGCCGGCCGGGCTCGCCGCCCTCAGTCAGGCCTTTCCCACCGGACGCGCCAGGGCCAAGGCATTCGGCATCGGCGCAATGTCATCAGCACTGGGCGGCGCACTCGGTGTCGTCCTGAGCGGCATTTTGACCGAAGGGCTCAGTTGGCGATGGGTGATGTTCGCCGGCGCACCGGTGGCCCTGATCGCCGCGGTCGCAGGTGCCCGTGGCCTGCCGGCCGGCCAAGCCGCTAGAGGTGGCTCCCTCGATCTCCCCGGAGCCATCTTGGCGACGGCCGGAATCACCGCCCTTGTCGGCACAGTGATCGCCACGGAATCACATTCCTGGACTTCGGGTTACGTGCTGGGTGGATTCGCACTCACGGTCGCCCTGCTGACTGCCTTTGTCGTAGTCGAAAGCCGCTGCGCCACACCACTGGTACGACTGTCCACCCTGCTTCGACCCCGAATCGGACTGGCCAACGCCATCATGTGCCTGGTGTGTGCGGCCCAATTCAGCGCGTTCTTCTTCGTCTCACTCTTCCTGCAACGTGGACTGGGCTATTCACCGACCACCACCGGTCTGGCTTTCCTGCCTTTCTGCTTCGGCCTGGTGATCGGCATCCTCGCGTCCACCAAACTCCTTCCGCGCTACGGAGTTCGACCGCTGCTCGTAGTCGGAACAGCAGTCGCCGCAATCGGGACTTTCATGTTTTCGACCATGAACCTCGACAGTCCCTTCTGGGCCGTCATCCTGGTGCCTTCGCTTCTGGCAAGCATCGGCATCGGTCTGTCGTTCATGCCGCTCAGTAACGTCGCCACCGCCGACGCTCCCCCCGAAGAAGTCGGCATGGCATCAGGGCTACTGAGCACATCGCGTCAGATCGGCGGTTCACTCGGACTAGCCGTTCTCGTGAGCGTCGCCGCTTCCTCGACAGCGCATTCGGACAGCGCACCGACCGAAGCACTGGTTTCCGGATACTCCCAAGCCCTCTTCGTCTGCTCCGGCCTACTGCTGGCCGGCACCCTCCTGTCCTTCTTCTTCCCACGAATGGATCGTTGACCTCAGATGTTCACCACCCGAACCGCATTCGGCATCGTCTCGGCGCTTCTCCTCACCGTTGCCGGTGCAAGCGCGTGCAGCAGCTCCGCCGAGTCCGAAACCGCTTCTGCAACTCGCTCCGTCACACACGAACTCGGCACCGTCGAAGTTCCGGCCTCACCGCAGCGCATTCTCGCGCTCGACGAGTACGCGGGGCTGAGTGCACTCGCACTCGGCGTGAAGCCCACCGTCGTCTACAGCACCCTGCGATCGGACGTCGCCAAGTCGATTCTGCGCGAGCAGGGCGTCGAAGTTCTCGACAAGCCGACTTTCTTCGCCAACCCCGCCGTCGAAGAGATCGCGTCCGTCGAACCCGATGAGATCCTGATGAGCAATGCCGGTCCACTACCGAGCCTGTTCGCGCAGATCAATTCCGTGGCGCCAACCTTGGTCCTCCCGTACTCGGCGCCGTGGCGTGATGTGCTCGAACAAGCTGGGGCACAGCTCGATCGAGGCAGCGAAGCAACCGCCATGATCGGAAAGCTGGAATCCGGCCTCGAAGACGTCAAGTCCGCGGCTGCCGGCCAGAGCCTTGCGATCCTTCTCGGCTACAGCGGAAACCTGTTCACCGTGCCACCGACCACTCCCATCTCCACACTGGTCACCGAGGCCGGATTCACCAGGCCGGCATCGGAAGTCAACGCGACCAACAATCAAGACACCGGCACGATTTCGCCCGTCTCACCTGAACTTCTACCCGAGCATGCGGCGCAGACCGTCGCCGTACTTTCCGGGCAGCAGTACGACGCATCCATCGTGCGAAACACTCCACTGTTCGACAACCTGACACCCGACCCGGCGCACGCATTGGACGTCAGCGGCGATCTCTGGTTCGGCAGCCATCCTTTTGCCATCTACTGGATCATCCAGGATCTGGACGGCATCGCACATGGCAAGGGGCAGAACAGCATCGGAACCCTCGACAGCGCCGACGCGCGATGGGCGGCGTTCAGCGCGCTCTGACGTCCTGACGGAAGGTCAGCGGAGAAACACCCACCCGGGTGGCGAAGAATTTTGTGAAGTTCGCAGAATCGTCGAACCCCAGCTTCGACGCCACCTGGGTGACCGTGTCCGTGCCGAAAGACAGCAGACGTTTCGCTTCGAGCACCACACGCTGATCGATGTACTGCTTTGCCGTCATTCCGGCAGCAGCTCGGGTAGCCCGCAATACAGTCTTCTCGGAGTACCCGATCTTGTTGGCGTACTCCGAAACCGAACGGACCGTGGCGAAGTCACGTTCGACAACGGCATGAAACCTTTCGAACACGTCATTGTGTGCCAGCACGGAACTCTGTTCCTGTCCACCGAGGTGGGTCAGTTTCAACAGAATTGCTGTCAACGTGTGCCGCAGAATGGCCGCGCGAACGACCGGCGCAGAAGTATCCGGACAACCGTAGTTCAAGTTCAGGTGTTTCATACCCGTGCTGATGGTCTCGAGGTTCTCGCCGGACAACTGCCACGCTGCCTGCCGACTGTGAGCGTTCCCGTCCAACAACTGCTGGCTGACGGCATCGAGCGACGAGGGTGTGAACAGAACGACCATCGCCTCGAAATCCTGGATTCGCCCCCACTGTTGCACCTGCCCCGGTCTGACCCAGAACACGGTCCCCGGGCTCACCGCGTAGTTGACGAAGTCGATGGTGTGTAGCGCCGAACCCTCGGTCACCAGCGCGAGTAAGTGAAACTGCGGGCGTTGGGGGCCGACGAACTCTGCACTACCCCCGTTGATGCGAATGGTGTCCAGGCTGAGTACTTCGATCTCGGTCGCGTCAGCCACCGAAGACGCGTACCCGACGTCCCGGACGGGTACTTGTCTGTTTTTCACTAGTTCGGGACTCATCTTCACCGTGACCGAATACCCGAATGCGACATACCGTCAGAGTATCAATCAGTTCGCGCTCGGATAGGAATCAACAGTGCAATCGACAGGCTCGAAAACAGCAGGCACGACGCAACTCACCTACGTCTTCGACGCCTATTGCGGGTGGTGTTTCGGCTTCGGCCCTGCTTTGACGGAGTTCGTCCGTCAAAATGCCGATTCCATCAACTTGTCCGTGGTCAGCGGCGGGCTGTTCACCGGTGAACGCGTCGCACCCATGTCTTCGGCTCCGTACCTGAAATCAGCCAACGCCACCATCGCAGCCCAGACCGGCGCCGTTTTCGGTGACGGATATTCACAACTGGTGTCTGACGGGCGGTTCGTCATAGATTCGACGGATGCTGCGATCGGACTCGCCGCGCTTCGCACACAGGATCCGACTCGCGCACTCGACATCGCGGAGGCCATGCAGACCGCGTTCTACCGAGACGGTCGCAGCCTCTCCGATCCCGAGACCTACCGAGCCATAGCGAAATCTCTCGGGCTCGACCCATCTGCCGCAGTGTCTTCCCTGTTCACCACAGATTCGAAGGACGCCGCCCGCGCCGATTTCGTCCGGGCACGCAGGCTCGGCGCCACTTCGTTTCCGACGCTGTTGTTCCACGGGAGCGACGGGTCCGTCGTGAAATTCGGTTCTCCGACCAGTACAGCGGCCGATCTCACCCGCGACCTGAACACGTGCGTGCGGGCGTATGCGGTGGCTTGACCCACCCACTTTCCGAGCGAAAGGTACGTTCAGCGCCTTCAGTACGCCGAACGTACCTTTCGCTCAGCGTGACTTCACCCAAATCACTCCGGCCCCCCTTCTGGTTTGATGAACACCGAACGAATCGCACCAAAGGGGAACGACAGTGGTTTCAGATCCGATCACGGGCCTGGAGATGGAACTTGCCGACATGTGGCAACGAGGACGCGCCCAGGCGCGCACCTATGCGCGTGCAATTCATCCCAAACTCGATCCGGCGCTCTACCCGGTTCTTGTCATCCTGAACCGTTCCGATGCCGTGCGGATGTCCGACCTGATCTCCACGCTCGATATCGAGAAGTCCACCCTGACCAGGCAAATTGATGCCGCAGCTCGGCTCGGCCTGGTGGAACGGATCCCCGACCCCGACGACGCTCGCGCGAAGCTGGTGACCCTGACCCCTGAGGCTCGGACGAAGCTCACGACGATCCGTAATCATCAGATCGATCGTTGGCGCGCCCGACTCGCAAAATGGGAAACTGACGACATCACCACGCTGACGGCCTTGCTGCACCGACTGGGCAGTTCCGAGGACTGACAACAAAGTAGTTGCGCAGTGCAACCAACTTGATCTATAGTTGCAAATATCAACTATTCGAGGGGGTGGCCGTGATCACTCACGACAGTGCCGAGGCAATCCTCGACAACCTTCGCGCCCTAGTCCGGCGCCACCGCGAGGTTTCGTCGACCGGCTCACGCCAACTGTCCCCCGGCATGTTGCCGGACCCACTCGGCGCCCTCCTCTCGCAGTTGTCGGCCGCAGATTCCACGAGATCGACGGATCTGGCGGAAAAGTTGAGAGTGACAGTCTCGACGCTGAGCAGACAGATCACACACGCCGAATCTTGTGGATACATTCAGCGGCGACCGGACCCGGACGACGGACGGGCATCGCTCCTGTCCTTGACTCCACTCGGCGTCCAGACCCTGGTCTTCCATCGTCGCGCCCAGGCGCAGCGACTCATCGACCATCTCGACGGATGGACCGAAGAGGACGCCGTCGACGTCGCATGTGCACTCGATCGACTACGCCGCTCGACCTGCCCAGAGTCCCACGCGGCGCACTGACCGACGCTGCACGATCAGATCGAATCATTCTCCGATGCAAGGATATTCATGAGTTCTTTCACGTCTACCGACGTTCCACCACCTCAGTCATCGACCGATGCGCCGATGACCCACAAGCAGAAGATCGAGGCACTTGTCGGGCTCCTACTCGGCATGTTCGTCGCATTCCTGTCATCGACGATCGTCTCGAATGCACTCCCCACCATCATCACCGAACTACACGGCACCCAGGATCAGTACACCTGGGTCGTGACGGCAACGCTGTTGGCTTCCACCGCAACAACTCCCATTTGGGGCAAGTTCTCGGATCTGGTGAGTAAGAAGCTGTTGGTCCAGCTGTCCATCACGCTGTTCACGATCGGCTCGATCCTTGCGGGCATGTCGCAATCGGTCGGCATGCTGATCGGTTTCCGCGCTGTTCAGGGACTGGGCCTCGGCGGCTTGCAAGCCCTCGTGATCATCGTGATCGCGGCGATGTTCAGCCCGCGTGAGCGTGGTCGATACCAGGGACCGATCGCAGCCGTCATGTCCGTCGCGACAGTCGCCGGCCCGCTGATCGGCGGCCTGATCGTGGACACCAGTTGGCTCGGCTGGCGCTGGACGTTCTTCGTCGGCGTGCCGCTGGCAGTCATCGCATTGATCGTCGTGCAGCGTACGTTGAACCTCCCGATCGTCAAGAAGGACGTCAGCATCGACTACGTCGGTGCAACCCTCATTGCCGCCGGTGTCAGCACTCTTTTGATCTGGGTCACTTTGGCAGGTAAGAACTTCGAGTGGGCTTCTGCGATGTCGTTCTTCCTCGTCGGACTCGGCGTCGTGCTGCTCGCCGCAGCGCTGTGGGTGGAAAGCAAGGTCAAGGAACCCATCATTCCGCTCCGCCTCTTCCGAGATCGGACTACCACGCTGGCGACGCTGGCAAGCATCGCCGTCGGCGTCGCAATGTTCGGCGGAGCAGTGTTCTTGGGTCAGTACTTCCAGATTGCCCGCGGCTACTCTCCCACTGCCGCAGGTCTTCTGACACTGCCCATGGTGATCGGTTCCATGCTCTCCGCCGGCCTGTCCGGGGCAATGATCACGAAGTTCGGGCGCTGGAAGGGCTTCCTGATCGCCGGTGCCGTCGCAATGTCGGCAGGCTTCTTCCTCCTCTCGACCATCGATCACGCGACGCCGATGTTCTGGGTCGGACTGTTCCTCTTCGTGCTCGGCGCCGGGATGGGCATGGTGATGCAGAATCTTGTTCTCGCAGTTCAGAACACCGTCGCGCCTAGCGATCTCGGCACCGCAAGTTCGACGGTCTCGTTCTTCCGCTCACTCGGCGGCGCGGCAGGCGTGTCCGTCCTCGGCGCAGTGCTCTCCACTCACGTTGCAGATCTTACGACCAAGGGACTCAGCGCAATCGGGGTCGATCTGAGTGCCTCCGGAGGGTCCGGCGCAGGGCTGTCGAACCTCAACGAACTACCCGAAGCGATCCAGGATGTGGTCCGCGCTGCGTACGGCGATGCCACCGCACGGGTCTTCCTCATCGCCGGAATCCTGGCTCTGTTGAGTCTGATCGCGATCGCCTTCATCAGGGAGAAGGCGCTTCGGACGGAAAGTGGTGACGAGCAACTCCTGGCGAAGATCGCCGTTCCCGGTGAGATCGATTCCGACACCGTCGATGCCGAACTTGCGCTTCTGACCGAAGGTGACGACGAGTTGCAACGACGAAAGTAGCAACCCAGAAACAGTTCCGCGTACCGTCCGGGTGATTCCGGCGGTACGCGGAACTGTATGGGCAGCTGGGTGCGTCAGGTCGCAGCGATCACGCCTGCGACCGGGATCCGGCCGAGAACTGCAACCCGGAAGTCCACCATCGCGCGTTCCACGTGATTGGCGCTCGAGACCACAACCACGCCCGTTGCTCCTCGATCGGCGAGAATCCGCGCAGAGTTGAGCGCGTTCTCCACCGTGGACCACGACGTTCCTTCTTCGGTGATCCGGCCCGGGTCGACGCCGTTGGCGACGAGCCACTCGCGCATCGCCCTGGCTTCCGTCACTCCGGCCTTCGGGGCCCCACCGCTCGTGATGATCGGAGACTGCGGGTACTGACGAGCCAGCTGCAGCGCCGCCTGAAGTCGGTCGACCAGCATCGGACGCATCGTGCCGTCGTCGAAGAGGCCGGCGCCCAAGACGACGATGTTGGTACCCACCGGGTTGAGGTCGAGCAGCACGGGCGACTGGCGCGTCAGCGTCTCAGCACCCGTGCACGCAAGGATGAGAGACCGCACCGGCGTCTGGCAGCCGCCGACAGTCGACAAGATACCGTTGACGACCGTGGTCGGTGTGATGTCGGCGCTCGCTGTCGCCGGCGAAAGGCCCACGCCAGCTGCGGCGATCACCGAAGCAGCGATCAATCCCTTCGTCACAGACCTGCGAACATTTGCCATGTAGCCGAACCCCCAGATTGTCGGTTGTCCAGCACACGGTAGCGAACATTTCGCCACGGTTGCATCATTTGACTCAAATTTACTGTTCACTGACCGTCACACAGACTAAACATAAATATTGGGCAACAATTCGGGTTCGAAACCGTCATCTACCAGCATCGCGAATCTACGCGCCCGCCGCATTACCTATCTGAGCAGCAGAGTCACCGAGAAGGTTGACAACGCGGAACGGCAACAATTCGTCGTTACAGATCACGATGTTGCATCCAGGTGTTCCCGCCCGCCCCGTCCCGGCCGAGGTGTCGAAGATCAATTCAGGGTTCGCGAAACCGACAAGCTCTGCCGGGTCGTCGACGGGCGGACCACCCGAACCGTGTGTGGGTGGCCCGACATACGGCGCCTGGCCATGTCTCCCCACCGGATCGCCAGCCCTCCGGCTCGTTCACCGAGAACCACAGACGCATCACGTTTGGGAAGAGTCCGCCTCCATACCGATTGCGCGACGCGCTCCCAGCGCCATGGTGACTTGCACAAGATCCTTCGGAGACGACAGGTCAAGTCCCGTCAGGGAACTCGCCTTTCGCAGGCGGTACACCACTGTGTTCGGATGTACGTGTAGCTGCCGGGCGGTGGCGGCTCGATCGAATCCGGAGTCGATGAAAGATTCGAGCGTCTCGAGTACCGCGCTATCGGACTCCAACGGCAACAACACATCTGCGAGTATCGGCAGCGCAGCACTGAAGCGGGTCAGTTGATACTCCACTGCAAGATCCTCGAGACGGACGACCCCACTGGTGCGTCCGTACTTTCGGGCAACGTTCAGCACCTCGCGCGCCTGCGTGACCGCCGCTGGAATTGCCGTGGGCGCCGCGACGTGTACAGCGGCAACCGTCGATGCACCGATGACCTTCTCGAGATCACCCAAACGTCGACACAATGACAAATACTGCGGACTCGACGCCCAGTTTCCCTCTGCGGGTTCCGATTCCACAATGGGAATCAGTACGGCTCCGCCGCTGCTCCCGAGCACCCCGAGGGCTTTGTCACGCCCCACCTGATCGAGCTCTCGTTGCAGGTGGCGCACCTTCCTCCGCTCGGCGACGGCAGTGTCCACCTCGGTCGAGGACTCGTCGTCATTCCGCTCGACGTGCAGAGCCACCACCCAGTACAGGCGCGCCAACCTGATCCCCACCTCGTCGGAGACCCGATCCACGTCGACACCCGTCGAAAGTGCTACGAACAGGGACCTTCGCGCCGAATCCTCGTCCGTCTGGGTGGCGTGGTCGGAACCGTAGCCGGCAAGAACCGCGGACGTGGAGGCCGCGGTGTATGCATTCAGGAGTCGTCCGGTGCGGGCAAGTGCAACACCGTCTTCCGGGACCGCCCATTCGCTGATCGTCTCCCACCACAACCCTGCTGCCAGGTGATATGCGCGCAGTACCTCACTGAGCGGAACCAATTCCTGCGCCCGTTGACGAGCCGATTCGCTGATGTCGGCGAGCAACTCGGGCGCCAGATCTGCGCCCGTCCGGAGCATCGAAATGAACAGTTCCAAATTTCGCCTCACGATGGTCGTCACGTCGTTACGCAACGCCTCGTCCGGAAGCAACCGGTAGAAGGTGACGTCGCGGTGGACCAGATCGACCGTCGCATTGACCAGCGGATGGGTGCGTTGCGCCAATCGGTCGGCTAGAGATCTGCCGCCAACCACTATCGGTTCGAACGGCAGATCTTTGTTTCCTGACACAAAACCCTCCACAGAATTGAATTGCCACCACAAGGCCGACCTGCCTTTTTCCCATCACTATGTAACCCACGCCACTCTCGAATTCACAATCAGCGGCGTACCTGGAAGTCCCACCTTCGACCAAATAGGAGCCTCGAGTGACGTGGAAAACGCACAGCGCAGCCATTCTGGCAGGCGTCGTGGCTGCCGGTTCGATCGCGGCACTCGGGGCCGGCGTGTCATATGCCGAGACGCATGCCAGCCCTATCAAATACGTCGCTCTCGGCGATTCCGCGGCGGCCGGCCCGCTGGTCACCGAACAAGATTCATCGGCGCCGGGCTGCCTACGATCACTCGACAACTACCCTTCCGTGGTGGCGCAAAGACTCGGCGCTCACCTCACGGATGTGACCTGCTCGTCGGCGCGATCCGCCAACGTCACGGACACCGCACAATCGACGTTCTCCGGTCAAGTACCGCCGCAGGAAACAGCATTGGGGCCCGATACCGACCTCGTCACCATCACAATCGGCGCCAACGACATCTCGTTGTTCCCGACAGTTCTGAGCTGCGTAAATCCTCTCCCCGAACCCACCGGAACGTCCTGCCGTGACAAGTTCACCGCAGGCGGCGTCGACCAACAGCGACAGTTGGTCGAAAATGCCTCCGCAGGTTGGAGTTCCATGCTCGAATCGGTTCGCGACCGAGCGCCCTCGGCGCGCATCGTCGTGATCGGATACGGAACATACATCGCCGCCGACGGATGCCCCGGCACCCAGCCGTTCTGGCCGCGCGACGCCGACTATCTCCAGAGTGTGATCGACTACGGCAACACGGTCATGGCAGCAACGGTGGCCCGTCACGGCGTCGAGTACATCGACATCACCGAAGCCACTGCCGGGCATGACATCTGCACTGACCCTGCCACTGCTTACTACACCGGAATCGTCCCTACCCAGCCGGCGGTTCCACTGCATCCCACTGCGGCCGGGATGCAGGCGATCGGCAAAACCGTCGCCGACGCTCTGTCCTGAGCCTCTCCCCCAACACAATTCATTCAGCACTCGCGAAAAGGGTGGAACAATCATGTCAATTCAACGAGACGCTCCGCCGCTGCCGTCCATCGACGGCGCCCCTGTCGGAACACGCGACAAACTTCTCGGCGGCACACTCGTCGCTCTGTTTCTCGCAAACATGCTCAACTTCTTCGACCGGGCGATCCCCTCGGTCGTTGCCGAGCCGATCAAGAACGAGTTTTCGCTCAGCGACTTGCAATTGGGATTGATCACCTCTGCATTCACCCTCGTCTACGCAGTCGCAGGGCTGCCTCTGGGCCGGTTGGCCGACACGAAGAACCGTCCCAAGATCATCGGGATCGGACTCCTGGTGTGGAGCGGACTGACGGCAGCAACCGGTGCCGCCGGCAGCTATGTGCTGTTCATCCTCGCGCGTCTAGGCGTCGGCGTGGGCGAAGCGACCTTCACACCTGCAGCCAACTCGATGATCGGTGATATCTACCCGGCGGAACGACGCTCACGCGCACTTGGTGTCTTCATGCTCGGTTTGCCGATTGGCCTCATGCTCGCCTACTTCACCGTCGGCAAGATCGCCGAGGCATTCGACAGCTGGCGTGCACCGTTCTTCCTCGCGGCGATTCCCGGTGTCCTGCTGGCAGTCGTGCTCTACCGCATGGCAGATCCGGTTCGTGGTGGTTCCGAAAGTCCGGAGGCCCGCGCAGCCGCTGTTTCACAGGCACCGATCACCCGTCCGATCCGTCGTCTGCTCGCAATTCCCACGCTTCGTTGGCTCATCCTTGCCGGACTGACGTTCAACTTCGCCGCCTACGCAGTGAATTCGTTTGTCGTCCCGCTTCTGATGCGCCAGTACCACCTGAAACTGACTGCTGCGGCATCGGTCACCGGCATCATCGTCGGAATCACGGGCTTGATCGGCTTGCTTCTCGGCGCTCGCTACGCTGACAAGGCCAGCGCACGCTCACCGCGCGCACGGTTGATGATCGGTGTCGGAACCTCGGCATTGGCAGCACCTTTGACGGCACTGGCACTGGAGCAGCACGGCGGGAACGTCGTGATGTTCACGCTCTTGTTCTCGGCCGGGTGGTTGTTGGCCTACGGCTTCTACATCAGCGTCTACCCTGCCATTCACGACGTCGTGGTTCCCAGGCTCCGAGGCACTGCGACGGCGTTGTTCTTCGCTGCCATGTATCTTCTCGGCGGATTCTCGGGACCAGTTGCCGTGGGCGCGATTTCGGACTGGTTCGCCAAGCGTGCGCTTGCCGATGCCGGTACCGGGAAGTTGGCTCAGTACGCCGGCGACGGGTTGAACTCGGCCATGTATCTCGTGCCGATCATGTTGGCGCTCACTGCGGTATTCATCTACCTGGCCACTCGCACTGTCGGCAAGGACGCCGCGCGTATGCAAGCGGAGCTGAGCCAGGCCCCCCCCCCCCCCCCCCACCGCCGAGTTCAGTTGACCGTGATCGCCAGAGTTGCCAGCATGGACCGCAACATGTCCGGCAAGCGAGCGATCATTCTCTGCTCGGTTATCCGAACGGAGACGGGCGCTGCCAGCGTCGCTCGCCACAGTTCCGGTTGATTGTTCATCAGGTTGTTGTAGACCGGGAGCAGCTGACCGTTGATGTAGGTCCAACGACCGTCCCGGTCCGCCCAGTTGAAGTCCGGAAGCGTTGTTTGCACAACGGCATTGCCCACCGCGAACGAGAGCGGGTTCGACTCACGCGGCGGTACGACGCCAGGCATGGACGGTGATGCGGCGAAGGTGGTCAGGTAGGTCAACGAGCGACCGACGCTGCCGCGGTAGGCCTTCGCCTCGTCCCACTGATCACCCACCGACTGGTACTGCTCACGGCGCAGCAGACGCACATTGCCGTCGAAGACCGACTCCGGTGTCCCCGAAGCAATGTTGTCCCACGCGATACGGGCGTTCTCGTCGAGCAGCCCTGCCCGATCGAGCTCGGCGATGCCGTCGACACCGTCGTGAACCCACGCCATGTGCATGGGAATCAGATCCGAGAAGATGTGTTTGCTCATCGCAATCACTTTCCCCTGGAACCACATCACGTCCTCGGGGCGGATGTCGTGGCCGACCTGGAGCAGCGCCGCAACGTCCTCGGGTGCTCCCATCGACGTTGCGACCGGCGACCCGATGCGGTCGATCTCTCGCCACACCAGTGCCATCGCTTCGCTGATCGCTTGGACTTCCAGCACAACCCGCCCGTAGTCCAAGTCGAGGAGTCCACCGGCAAAAGCGGGCCCGACCATTCCGCCCATGCCTGCCCACTGCAGTTCATGATGCTCGAGCTGCAGTCGCTCGTAGAACTGGAAGGTGTTGGTGAGGTTTCCGAGATTCGCGTGCACACCGTCGAACGGAGTCCACGAAGCGAGATCGATACCTGCCGACTCCGTCCCCACTGCGAGCCAGTACTGCTTGAGCAGTGTCTGATAGCGGTGCGGAGCCACTCCCGATGCTCGGGCGGTATCGACCAAACTCCGCAGC
Organism: Rhodococcus sp. P4_F3_2; assembly: GCF_056401335.1. Classification (NCBI taxonomy): domain Bacteria; kingdom Bacillati; phylum Actinomycetota; class Actinomycetes; order Mycobacteriales; family Nocardiaceae; genus Rhodococcus; species Rhodococcus sp. P4_F3_2. Next base: position 228,229 of record NZ_JBFUJN010000008.1, on the reverse strand, counting down.
GTCGCGGAATCCGACGGCAGTGAAGGATGCAGACCCCCCGCGGCTTCGGCGTTTGCGTTCACCGCTTCCAGGTCGAGGTACCTGTCGAGTTCACCAGTACCCGCGGACGCCCGGCCTCCCAGTACGACCGCACCGCCGATGCCTGCCGAAGCGACGAGAACTGTGCGCGCGAAATCCCTGCGTGTCAAAGACTTCCGCATACTCATTTCCCTTCGGCTTCGTCGAACGTCTTCGCCAGCCAGGCGATGTCCTGCATACCCAGCTGATCGGTCACCGTCTTGTACAGGTTGGTCACGTAATCGAGCGGCCCGCACTGCGACGGGAGCAGGTCCACGTCGCCGCCGTCTGCTCGATATGTCTGCGCCAATTGCTCTGCCTCACTGAAGGGAACGAGGAAGTCGTCCTCACAGGAAGAAATCAGAAGCTTCGAGGCCGGCGCCTGCTTTCCCAACGTGTTGTCCGCGTACGCCGCGGCCAGTGCCGGGATCGTTCGGGGCGCCGGGTTGGTGAGCAGGACGTCGAAGGGAACGAACGGGAGTCCGAGGTAGAGCGCCTGGCAGGACGCGCGGAATGCTGCGGCGACGTTGTGACCGATCGGAGTGAGATGATCGTCGAGCCGAACGTCGGGGTAGCCCGCGTCGAATCCGAGAATGCTCGAGAAGACGAAGCCGGAACCGATCCCACCGGCCGCCGTCTCCTCGAATGTTGCCGGGTCGATCATCATCGCCTGGATGGCGCTGGCCTGTACGTTCAGTTCCGGCGCGTAGTCATGCGCCTGTTCTGCGGCAAAGCCCGCTGCGACACCGCCGCCGGCGACACCGTAGATGCCGACAGGGGTGTCTGATTCGAGACCGGCCTCCGGAAGCGCGAGTGCTGCCCGAACGCCGTCGAGCGTTGCCTTGCCCGAGAACTGTCCGATCGAGAACGGATGGGGAGCAGTGTCGCCGTCGTTGCCGACGTCGCTCATCATCACTGCCCAGCCGTGACCGAACATCTGGGCCACCGGGCCGAGAGCCGAGAACATCGCCGGGTCGCTCTGATTGCCGCCGGTCCACTGGTGACTTGGTGCGCAGTTCGCCCCCAGGCTGTCGTTCGCTTCGGCATATCCGATGATCTTGCGATCGCCTGGCGCAGTTCCGTCCTCGGGGATCATCAGAATTCCGGTACTGATCACCTGGCGACCGAAGTGATCAGTGGTTGTGTACATGAGTTGGTGAGCCGAGACCACGTCCGGGCGGACCTGGTAGACCTGAACACTGACCTGACGCGCTTTGAGAAGAGTTCCGGGGGCGGTGCCGGGCTCGATTTCGGGCTCGTCGAACCACGGATCGTCGGACGAGAGTCCGAGTGGCGTCAATTCGGTAGAGATATCAGCGCCTTGAAGTGCCTTCACGACCAACGGGTTGAACACGTCGGCCAGGTCGACGGTCTCCTGCGCACCAGCCGGCGACCCCACCGCAAACAAGGCCACTGCCAGGGCCGATGCCGTTCCGGCGCGCCATGACCACCGTCGCCACGTCGAGTCAAACATCGTTCACAGGTTCCTTACTTTCGGGTAATGAGCACCCCTACACTCCCATTCACCTGCATTAACAGACAAGTCGGGCACCGATCCGTTGGCCGAAAACCTCGATCGGGCTTAGGCTGACGGCACCTGTCCGGCAAGTCTGGCGTGGGAGGTTTGTCTGTGAGTGCTCCGACCCGTGTATCGCGAGCTACCGGCGATTCACCTCGCGCTCGACCGCGGCCGTCCAATATCACGTGCAAAATTCTGATGGCCGTGACGGGACTGATCTTCGCCGCTTTCGTGCTCGTCCACATGATCGGAAACCTGAAGGTCTACACCGGGGCCGATCACTTCGACGACTACGCACACTGGCTTCGCACAGTCTTCGAACCGTTCCTGCCATACGAGGGACTTCTGTGGATTCTTCGCATCGTCTTGCTCGCGTCATTGGTCGCACACGTCTGGTGCGCCTGGTTGCTCACCGTCCGTGGCCGCCGAGCTCGAGGGAAGTTTCGACGTAAAAGCTTGGGAATCAAGTCCTTTACCGCGCGCACAATGCCCGTCACCGGAGCAGTGCTGCTGCTGTTCGTCATCTTCCACATACTCGACCTCACGACCGGAACCCGACCCATCGGCAGCGCCGAGTACGAAGCAGCCACGCGCACGCAGAGTTACGCATACGACAACCTGATCGCCAGCTTCGAGCGTCCACTGGTGGCGTCGTTCTACATCGTCGCGATGGCTCTGCTGGCAATGCATCTCGCGCACGGACTCTGGAGTGCGGTCAACGATCTCGGCGTGACCGGCCAACGGCTGCGCCAGATTGCCGTTGCACTCTCCGGAATCTTTGCGCTCGTCGTGATGGTCGGAAACATGTCGATCCCCATCGCGGTGATGACCGGCGTCATCTCGAAGACAGGAGCGTCATAAGTGAACAGCTTCGAACTCGACAATCTGCGCAGCATCGGGACGCCGGTGGACGGTAAGGTCCCAGCCGGCGATCCGGAGACAGCCTGGCCCACTCGCAAACTCGACTACAAGCTCGTCAGCCCGCTCAACCGGCGCAAGTTCACGGTCATCGTCGTCGGTACCGGACTCGCCGGCGCGGCCTGCGCCGCCTCACTTGGTGAACTGGGCTACCACGTCGAATCCTTCACCTTCCACGATGCACCGCGCCGTGCACACAGCGTCGCCGCGCAGGGCGGCATCAACGCCGCTCGTGCCCGAAAGGTGGACAACGACAGTCTCGCCCGCTTCGTGAAGGACACCGTCAAGGGCGGCGATTTCCGCGGCCGCGAGGCCGACTGCTTCCGACTCGCAGAGGAATCCGTACGCGTCATCGATCACATGAATGCCATCGGAGCACCGTTCGCCCGTGAGTACGGCGGCACTCTCGCTACCCGATCCTTCGGCGGCGTACAGGTGTCGCGCACGTACTACACGCGCGGGCAGACCGGCCAGCAGTTGCAGATAGCGTCGTCGCAGGCACTGCAACGTCAGATCGCAGCCGGAACGGTCAACCTCCACACCCGAACCGAGATGCTCGATCTCATCGTTTCGGACGGTCGAGCACAAGGGATCGTCACACGCGATCTCGTGACCGGTGAGATCGGCGCCACCACAGGCCATGCCGTCGTGCTGGCCTCCGGTGGGTACGGCACCGTGTTCCACAAGTCCACACTTGCGAAGAACTCCAACGCCACCGCCGCATGGCGAGCGCACCGACGCGGCGCGCTGATTGCCTCACCCTCGTTCATCCAATTCCATCCGACGGCACTTCCCGTCAACTCCGAGTGGCAGTCGAAAACCATTCTGATGAGCGAATCACTACGCAACGACGGCCGGATCTGGGTACCGGCCAAGCCCGGAGACGATCGCGAACCAGGCGACATTCCCGAAAATGAGCGCGACTACTACCTCGAGCGCAAATATCCGGCGTTCGGGAACCTCTCTCCCCGCGACGTCTCTTCACGGGCCGCCCGCGAGCAAATCGACTCCGGTCACGGCGTCGGCCCTCTGAAAAACAGTGTGTACCTTGATTTCCGCGACGCATTGGCACGGCTCGGCCGCAAGACCATCGAGGAGAGATACGGAAATCTGTTCTCGATGTATCGCGACGCGACCAGCGAAGACCCCTATACGGTGCCGATGCGCATCGCCCCCGGAGCCCACTTCACCATGGGAGGACTGTGGAACGACTACGACCAGATGACTTCCATCCCCGGCTTGTTCGTCGGTGGTGAGGCAGGGTGGGGATACCACGGGGCCAACCGCCTCGGCGCCAATTCGTTGCTCTCGGCATGCGTTGACGGCTGGTTCACCCTCCCGTACGCGATTCCGAATTATCTTGCGCCGCTGCTCGGATCAGCATCTCTCGAACTTTCCGATCCCGCCGTGACGGCAACGCTCAGTGACGTGAGCGGTCGGGTGGACCTGCTGCTCTCGGTCGGCGGAACACACGGCCCCGACAGGTTTCATCGACAACTGGGCGAGATCCTCTATGCGGGTTGCGGTGTCACCCGAACGGCCGAAGGCTTGACCAAGGCCATCTCCGAAATCCGAGCATTACGAGGCGATTTCTGGTCGAACCTACGAGTCGCCGGCAGCGGAAACCAGTTCAACCAGGAGCTGGAAAGGGCCGGCAGGGTAGCCGATTTCCTCGAACTCGCCGAACTGATGTGTGTCGATGCTCTCGATCGTGACGAGTCCTGTGGAGCGCACTTTCGGGCCGAACATCAAACTCCCGACGGCGAAGCACAGCGAAACGATCAAGACTGGTGCTTCGTCTCCGCGTGGGAAACCGCCAAGGACGGCAGACACATTCGACACGACGAGCCGTTGTCCTTCACCGCTGTTCCACTGCAGACGAGGAACTACGTATGAAAATCACCGTGGACGTGTGGCGCCAATCCGGACCGGAGTCGTCCGGTGCATTCGACACCTACCAAGTAAACGACGCGACAGTGGAGATGTCACTGCTGGAACTTCTCGACCGACTCAACGACCAACTCGTGGAGAGCGGCAACGAACCCATCGCCTTCGATTCCGACTGCCGAGAAGGGATCTGTGGGTCCTGCGGCATCACGGTCGACGACGTTCCCCATGGGCCGGTTGCGAACACTCCCACGTGCCGTCAGCACCTGCGCAGCTTCTCCGACGGTGACCGAATCAAACTGGAACCGTTCCGCTCCGCCGCTTTTCCGGTGGTCCGCGACCTCGTGGTCGATCGTTCGGCTCTCGACCGGGTCCTCGAAGCCGGTGGCTATGTATCGGTCAATGCGGGAACTGCACCGGACGCAGACAGCCAGCCGCTCTCGCATCAAAGTGCCGAAGCTGCACTGGACTTCGCCGCGTGCATCGGCTGCGGCGCTTGCGTAGCAGCCTGCCCCAACGGTGCCGCGCACCTCTTCACCGGTTCCAAACTGACCCACCTGTCCCTCGTCACGCAGGGCCGCAACGAACGTGGCAAGCGGGCCCGAGCGATGTCGCACCAGATGGAGGCCGATTTCGGGCCGTGCTCGACCTACGGTGAATGTGCAGAAGTGTGTCCCGCGGAGATACCGCTGACCGCGATTGCCGCTGTCAACAAGGAATCGATGCGATTCGGATTGCGGCGCAAGGACAACTGAGCCTCACCAGGCGCCGATCAGCTTCATCCACGCGCCGCCGATGATCGTCCAGATCAGGATGATCACGACGCTCATCACGAAACCGATTCGGAACCATTCCGAGGTCTTGATGTATCCGGAACCGTAAATCACTCCGGCCGGACCGGACGCGTAGTGCGAGATACCGCCGAACAGGCTGCCGATGAAGCCGAATACCAGGGCTGAGAACAGCGGCGGTGCACCGGTTGCCACCGCCGCGCCGAGAAACACCGCGTACATCGCGACGATCTGCGCGGTGTTCGACGCAAACAGATAGTGCGCGTAGAAGTACACCAAGGTCAGGATCGCAAAAGCCCAGATCCACGGCAAACCGTCGACACTCGAGGAGACCTGGGTTCCGATCCACGAGATCACGCCGAGTTCTTCGAGATGGCTTGCCATACCGACCAGAACGGCAAAGAAGACGAGCGTCTGCCACGCCCCGGTGTCGTGGACCAGGTTGTTCCACGTCAGCACCTTGGTCACCAACAGGATGCCGATTCCGACAAATGCTGTTGTAGTGGCATTGACGTTGAGCTGCGAGCCCAGGCACCAGAGCACCAGCAGCAGAACGAAGGTGGCGGCCATGATCTTCTCGTTGCGGCTGATCGGACCTGCCTTGCGCAGTTCCTCCCTGGCTTGCTCGGGTGCTTTCGGAGTCTTCAACATCGTGGGCGGGAAGATCTTCGACATCACCCACGGGATCGCGATGAGACTCGCAATTCCCGGAACCGATGCTGCCAGCGCCCATTTGCCCCACGAGATGTCGATGCCGATCTTGGCAGCCGCATCGACGGCGACGGGGTTACCCGCCATGGCGGTGATGAACATCGCGGAGGTCACGACGTTGACTTGCAGCGACGTGAGCAGCAGATATGCTCCGAGCTTCTTGCGAGAGTCCTCGGGCTCAGGATTGGAGTCCTCCAACTTGCTCAGTGAGACGATGATCGGATAGACGACGCCACCGGCGCGGGCGGTGTTCGACGGTGTCGCCGGAGCAAGTATCAAGTCCGTCAACGCCATTCCGTACGACAATCCGAGGCTCGACTTGCCGAGTTTGGTCACGAACATGAGTGCAACCCGTTTGCCGAGCCCAGTGACCAGAAAGCCCTCGGCGATGAAGAACGACGCGACGATCAGCCAGATCGTGGTGTTACTGAAGCCGGACAACGCTTCTGTCGGCGTCTCCGTCTGGGTGATCATGGCGATCGACAGGCCCACCAGCGCCACCGAACCCGTCGGCAGTGGTTGCAAAATCAACGCCACGATGGTGCCGACGAAGATTCCGAGCATGTGCATGCCCTTTGGGTCCACACCGTCCGGAACCGGCATGAAAAAGATGATCAAGCCGAGGATGACGGGCACCGCAGCCGGGTAGTACCGCCTGAGCACCGATTGTTTCGACGGCTCCGTCGGCGGTGTCTTTGCCGGCGGTGTCTTTGCCGGCGGTGTCGTTCCAGCGAGAGACTCGGTGCTTTCGGATTTGGCCTCGGACATGTACATCTCCTCGACTTCTCGCCCCAGGTGATCGCCCCAGATCATTGTCCCCCAAACGTCCGGTTTTCGTGCGGTCAATCGAAGGTCGAGAGAATGCCCTCCTGCGGTATCCGATTCTCTGGATTCCGCAGGAGGGCTCATCCCGGGGCGCAGACAGCGGCCCGGGGCGCGACACATCTCCCTCATAAGGGTGCGCCAATCGATCAACAGGAGGCGCCGGCGTGCCGCAAGCTTGAATCTCGAAGAGATCCTGTTTCGGTGTTGTTTCAGCATGCCAATCGGTGCTCGTCTGCACATGGGTCGAATGGCCTGTTCAACTACCTGTTTCCGCTCAGCACCGAGTACACCGACGTTTTGTGTCGGTCCACAAAACAGGTATGTAACCGGGTAATTGAGCCGTTGTCGGCAAGCGTGTGAGACCGCGAATCTAGTCACGCCTCCGAACTGCAATCTGGAGACGAGACCTTCACAGTCTGTCAACCTCGATCACATTTCAGCACTGACGATTTCGTCTACCGCGATATGCAGCAGAACACTCGAGCCGCACGCCGAGCCGAGATCGCTGTCCCGTCAGACCGATCAAGGAAAATATCATGGGAAACCACCGGAAAAACAAACGTTCTCACACCAAACGATTCGTCACGATAGCCGCAGGAGCAGGCGTTCTGACAATTGGCGGCGCAATCGTCAACACCGGCGTAGCCAGTGCGCACGACTGGTCGCAGGTGGCCATGTGCGAGAGTTCCGGCGACTGGAACATCAACACCGGCAACGGCTTCTACGGCGGACTTCAATTCACGCAGTCGACGTGGGATGCATACAAACCGGCAGGTGCACCGACTCGCGCCGACTTGGCGTCGACAGCCGATCAAGTCGCGGCCGCGGAAGCAACCCTCTCAGCTCAAGGCATCGGCGCGTGGCCGGTATGCGGCGCTTACCTAGGTTGGGGCGGCACCACCCCTGATTCGACAACCTCGGCTCGATCGTCGGTAGGTTCAGCGGGCGACACTGTGACAGTCTCCGAGGGCGATACGTTGTTCAACCTTGCCGCTGCGAAAGGTATTCGTTGGCAGGATGTTTGGGTCATGAATGCGTGGATTGCCGATCCCGACCAGATCCGTGTGGGTGATGTGATCCGATTCTGAAGCAAATCGGCCGACAAAGTAGACCCTCGAATCGAGAACGTCGGTATCGGGCCGCCGACTGGTTGCGCCATCTATTGTCGGGAATGTGACGGAATCCGACGCCCACGAAGACTCGACTGAATCGACGACGGCTGATCACCCGAGAAAACGTCCACTGTGGCGTGAGATTCTCATCCTCGTTGTCGTCGCACTTGTCCTGAGTGTTGTCATCCAGAACTTCGTCGGACGCATATTTCTGATCCCGTCGGAGTCCATGGAACCGACGCTTCACGGATGCACCGGCTGCGCGGGAGACAAGATTTTCGTCGACAGAATCAGCTATAGATTCGGGGATCCACAGCCTGGGGATGTGGTCGTGTTCAAGGGACCCGAATCCTGGAACGACGAGTATCAATCCATTCGATCGGACAACTCGGTGGTCCGGGCACTTCAAGGACTCGGATCCATGGTCGGTTTGGTCCCGCCGGACGAGAACGATCTCGTGAAGCGGGTGATCGCGGTCGGTGGGCAAACCGTGCAGTGCCTGTCCGAGGAAGAGGGGCTTCGAGTGAACGACAAGCCGCTGACCGAGCCGTACATCGACAATCGCATTCCGGGCAACGGTACCTCTTGTCAGGGAATATATTTCGGGCCGGTCACGGTTCCCGACGGGAACCTGTGGGTGATGGGTGACAACCGCGCCCATTCGAAGGATTCACGTTTCCATCTCGATGACGAACGCAGCGGAACGGTGCCGATCGACAATGTCATCGGCAAGGTTCAATTGATCGTCCTTCCCTTCTCGCGGTGGGGCACCGTGGGCTCGTTCGATCCGCAGTGACAGATCGAATCAGCCAGTTAGCCCGCATCTTCGGACGGCACAGTCGACATGACTCCGCTTTCGGACGATCATCGAGCACATCTGTTGCCGAGGGTAGGAGAACCACATGCGTGCACGACGCATCACCGCCAATCTCAAAGTCGCCGATGTCGGAGCCGCCAAGAGTTTCTACTCCGACTATCTCGGCCTGAGCACCGAAGAGTTCAACATGGGGTGGGTCGCTCGCTACACCTCTCCCGACACCGGCGCGAACGTACAACTCGTCACGCACGACGCCACTGCAGCCGAGGACTCGGTCATCTCCGTCCACACGGACGACGTCGACGGCGCCTACGAAGAGGCACGAAGACTCGGCTACGAAATCGTGCACCCCATTACGACCGAAGAGTGGGGTGTTCGCCGATTCCTCGTCCGGGCACCCGACGGCAACGTCGTCAACATCGTGCGACACCGGGACTGAGCACTGGAAAGACTCCATTCGACGTTTTAGGTCATTTGACCTAGAGTTGAGTGCATGACCGATTCATTGCAGTATTCAGCCGACGGCCCCATCCTCGTGGCAGGCGGATACGGAACCGTAGGCAGCGCCCTGACCGCCTTGCTCGCCCCCGACTTCCCACTACTCCTCACCGGACGCACCCCCGAGCGCGGCAACGAACTGGCCAGTCGTCACGGCGCTTCCGTCCGCCGCTGGGACCTCCTCGACCCGACGCCCTTCGACGCGTCCGTACGCGCGGTCGTATCGACGGTCAACGATCCCCACGATCGTGTTCTGTCCGCCGCCGTCGAGGCCGGAATTCCCTACGTGGACATCACCCGCTGGACAACCCGCGTCGCTCGCGCCGCCACTCTGGCGGGTCAGAAGTCGCCGAGCGCACCGGTGTACCTGTCGTCTGGATGGATGGGCGGAGTCACCAATATCGTCGCCGCAGCGCTGGCCGAGGAACTGGGTGGCGCGAGCACGATCGACGTCTCGATTCGCTACGACGTCAACGACATTGCCGGGCTCGACTCCGTCGACTTCATTGATCGCCTCGGCCAGGATTTCGAGGTGATGCAGCAAGGAAACCCGATCACCGTCAGCCCGTTGACGGATACTCGCTGGGTCGACTTCCCCGGATCGCGCACCAAGGTCGGAAGAATCGACACTCCGGAACAATTCACGTTCCCCATGACCCTGGGCGCCGAAACTGCCAGCACTCGAATAGGTTTCAGTTCGCATGCATCCACAACTGCGCTGCTCGCCGCCAAGAAGGTGGGTCTGTTCCGTTGGGGTCGCGGCGACCGCTTCACACCGCTACGACGCGGACTCCTGTACTCGCCTGGCAAGGGCGGGAGCGCGCAAGTACGCATCGACGTCACCGGCCCGAGCGGCACGACAAGCGCAACAATCGTCGACCCGCAGGGCCAAGCTCACCTCACCGCGGTGGGCGGCGCACTTGCCGTCAGACAAGCCTTGGCCGACGATGCCCAGCCTGGAGTCGCTTTCCCCGAGTCGCTTCCGAACCCGCGCCGCACCGTCTCCGAGTTGGAGAGCTTCGGGGTGGCAGTATTGCGGGCATGACCCCCTCCAAGGGCGCCGCCCGCGCGGAAGCACTTCTCGACGCAGCAGAACAGGTCCTCGCCACGCAGGGCAATGCCAACTCGGCGATGCGCGATTTCGCAGCCGCAGCCGGAGTGCGGGTGGGGCACCTGCAGCACTACTACCCCACCCGTGCAGATCTCATCCGCGCAGTCATGTCACGGGCATTGACCCGCTCACTGGATCGCCTTGCCGTCGTCACGGATACGGATCAGAGTCTTTCCCGTGAGGAATCCGAACACTTCATCGGAGTCCTGCTCGGAGAACAAGACGACCAGGCCACGGTGCGTCTGTACGTCGAAGTATGGGCCATTGCGGCGGCGGACCAAGAAGTGGCGGTCGTGGTTCGAGACTTCTACGCGCAGTACATCGCACACGTAGAGCGCGCTGTTGCGTGTGCACAACCGGATCTGGATGCGGCGGACCTGGGCGCGGCAGCGCAGACCATCGTGAGCCTGCTCGAGGGTTCCGCAATTCTCCGATCGGGAATCACCGGCCGAAAGTCCGAGGCTTCGGACCGAAAGCTCGTGGACACACTGCAGTACCTGATTCACGGGTCCTGACTCGGACGTATCGTAAAGCCCATGAGCGTTGCAAACGAATGGAGCCGAATCGAAGCGTGGTGCCGTACACACGCACCGGTGACGGCTGCAGCGTTTCAGCCAGGGCTCGGTGACGCCGTTATCGAGGAATTCGAAGCGTCGACCGGCGTCACGTGGCCCCAGGAACTTCGCGAGCTGTATCGGGTGCACAACGGCAGCCTGACCCACGACGACCGGACCGGGCTCTTTCTCGGCAGCGTGCTTCCCGACAAGTTCTTCTACCCCATCGACGTCGCAACCGAAGTTCGACTCACTCTGCTCGAAACGTGGGACGAGACGATCTACGAGAATCCGGACCTCTACGCCGAGGACGAGATGGATCGACACGATCAACGCGACGCAGGCACTACCGCAACCATGTTCATCCCCTCGTTCGTTCCCTTTGCCGGGCTGGACGAGTACCACTACTTCGTGGACACACGCAACGGCGCACTCCATCATTGCGTGACCGAGTATGCGTCGGACGCCACTGACAACGGCGGTCCGATCTGGGCGTCCATCTCGGTCATGTTGAGCGCCCATGCCGCAGCGCTGGAAACAGGATCCACGATCGGAGTGTGGAAACCCGTTGTCAGCAAGGGTGTTCTGGAATGGGAAGTCGACGCATGACACCCAAGCAGGATCCGACCCGTCGTACCCTCGCCGACGGGCGTCAGATCTTCTACTTCGACGATGCCGGCCGTACCCGCGCCCACTCTGCGCGAGATTCCCGCGAATTGCCGGCTCTCGACCACTCGTCTCGGATGAGGTTCGACGTTCTCACCGGGGAGTGGATCACCATGGCTTCGCATCGCATGACACGGACACATCTCCCCTCCGCCGCCGAATGCCCGTTGTGCCCGACCAACGAAACACGCACGCCCACAGAGATACCCGACGGAGACTACGACGTCGCGGTGTTCGAGAATCGGTTTCCGAGCTTTGCCGCGGCACCCGAGGAAGCCATTGACGGTCCCGGAGACGGTGTGGGTGATCGCCCAGCTGTCGGCCACTGCGAAGTGATGTGTTTCTCGAGCGATCACACGGCGTCCGTCGCCGAGCTTCCACTCGAACGCATGCGTACGATTGTGGGTGCATGGATCTCTCGGACCGAGGAGTTGTCGGCGGATCCGGTTGTGGAACAGGTGTTCTGCTTCGAGAACCGCGGCGAAGAGATCGGGGTGACACTCACCCATCCACACGGACAGATCTACGCATACCCGTATGTCACGTCACGCACCCGATCGATGTTGACGCAGGCGGACAAACACTTCGAGCGCACCGGTCGCTCACTGCTCGCCGATGTTCTGGCGTTCGAGCGCGAGAACGGGACCCGGTTGATCTACGACGGCGATCACTGGAGCGCCTACGTCCCGACCGCCGCACGATGGCCCATCGAGATTCACCTGGCACCGCACCGAGACGTCCCGGACCTTCCCTCGTTGAACGACCAAGAGCGCGAAGAGCTTGCGGTCGTTTACCAAGATCTCCTGCGCCGTATCGATCGCTTCTATCCGGGCGTCGACCGGGTACCGTACATCGCGGCCTGGCACCAAGCTCCCGTCCGCATCGACCGACCTCTGGGTCGACTGCATCTTCAGCTGTTCTCGATCTTGCGCGCACCAGGCAAGCTCAAATACCTCGCCGGGTCCGAGTCCGCCATGGGCGCCTGGGTGAACGACACCATTCCCGAGGCAGTCGCGGCCCGCCTACGGGAGTTGAAATAGTGGAAACCGTCTCGAAACAATCTGTGCTCCAACAGTTTCGCGACGCCTATGGCTATCCGGCAACCGGAGCCTGGGCGGCACCCGGTCGAGTCAACCTGATCGGTGAACACACGGACTACAACGGTGGATTGTGCCTACCGGTCGCTCTCGAGCAGCGAACGCTGGTTGCCGTCGCACTGCGCACCGACGGGGTCGTCCGCGTGCACAGTCGGCAATCCGACGAGACATACACCGGGCCCCTCGGCGACATCGCAGCAGGATGGGCCGCCTACCCCACAGCCGTTCTGTGGTCTCTTGCGCGCCGAGGCCTCCCGCTCGGAGGAATCGATCTGGCAGTCGACTCGTCGGTACCGGTCGGGGCCGGGCTGTCGAGTTCCGCTGCCCTCACCTGTTCGGTTGCGTTGGCCGTCAATGAACTTCACGATTCACCATTCACCCGCGATGAGCTGGTACAGATATGCATCCGGGCGGAGAACCACGGCGTCGGCGCACCGACCGGTGGGATGGATCAAACCATTGCCCTCTTTGCCCGACCCTCGACCGCGCTCCTGTTGGACTGCCTGGACGGATCCACCGAACCCATCCCTTTCGAACTCCACGGTGCGGGGTACGAACTGATCGTCATCGACACTCGGGTCAAACACTCGCTCGCAGACGGACAGTACGGGTTGCGACGCTCTCAATGCATCGATGCAGCAGCAGCTATCGGCGTCGGCAGCTTGCGAGAGGCTTCTGCAGACCAAGCCGAGACAGTGCGAGACCCGATCCTCCGGGCGCGGGCACGGCACGTCGTGACCGAGATCGAACGGACACGGAAGACCGCAGAGCTTCTGCGCAGCAACAGATTCAGCGACGTTGGCGAGCTGTTCGACAATTCTCATGCGTCGTTGCGCGACGACTTCGAGGTCTCGTGTGAAGAACTCGACGTCGCCGTTGCCGCAGCACGACGCGGCGGCGCGATCGGTGCGCGGATGACCGGCGGCGGATTCGGAGGTTCGGCCATCGCATTGGTTCCGGAAGGAAGTCATGCGGAGGTCATCGCGTCGGTGAGCCGCGACTTTGCGGCGCGGGGTTGGCGAGCACCCCACTTTCTCGACGTCGTTGCCGGGGGTTCGGCCGCCCGCCTCTGAGCGAACGGCACGTTCAGCGCACTGGAGGCGCCGAACGTACCGTTCGCCCTGGTTGGGACCCCTCGAGATCCCCCTCACATAAATAGTCATCTCAGATGCGAATTATGTAGGTTCAGATCATGCAACTGACGCAGTTCACCGATCTGGGATTGCGCGTCGTCATGCGGTTGGCCGTACTCGACGCGGATGCCTCCCCCAGTACCCGGGATGTTGCGCAGCAACTCAACGTGTCGTACTCCCATGCCACCAAGGTGGTTACACGGCTCGGTGAGCTTGGCATCGTCACAACCAGGCGGGGTCGCGGCGGTGGGCTTTCCATCACCGAACTCGGCCGCACCGCCACCATCGGCTGGCTGGCCAGACGCCTCGAAGGCCCGGGTGAAGTCGTCGACTGCGAAGGCGACAAACCGTGCCCACTTCGCGGCGGCTGCCTCCTTCGGAGCGCTTTGCGCGAAGCACAGGAAGCGTTTTTCGTTTCACTCGACGCGGTCACGATCGAAGACGTCATCCGGCAGCCGTCCAAAACTGTCCTGCTCCGCCTCACCACCCGGAGCGACGAAGCAGGCTGATCAATCGAATTTCGACCGAACGGAGCAGCTCATGCTTTCCCCACAGTCAACCGAGGTCATTCGCGCCACCCTTCCCGTGGTCGGCGCCGCCATCGGCGATATCACAACCCTGTTCTACCGCAGGATGTTCGACGCACATCCTGAACTCGAACGTGATTTGTTCAATCGCGGCAATCAGAAACAGGGCGAACAGCAGAAGGCTCTCGCCGGCGCCATCGCGGCATTCGCGACGCTTCAGCTCGAGCCGGACAGCGCCAAGGTCGATCTCATACTCTCACGTATCGCCCACAAGCATGCGTCGCTGGGAATCACGCCCGACCAGTACGCAATCGTGCACGAACACCTCTTTGCCGCGATCGTCGAAATACTAGGCGATGCAGTCACTCCCGACGTCGCAGCAGCCTGGGACGAAGTCTACTGGCTGATGGCGGAAACCCTCATCACGATGGAGCGTGGCCTCTACCAACTCGCCGGCGTCGACGCCGGTGACGTCTGGCGCACGGTCAGGATCAGCGAACGAGTTCTTCAGTCCGCCGATACTGTCTCACTGACGCTCACTTCGCTAGACGGCAGTGCACTCCCCACCTTCGCGCCCGGACAGTATCTTTCGGTCGGGGTTACGCTGCCCGACGGCGCTCGCCAGATCCGCCAATACAGCCTGAGTTCGATACCGAGCAGCGCAGACTGGCGGATCAGCGTCAAGCGAATCTCCGGTACTCCTGATGGCGAAGTGTCGAACTTCCTCTACAACAACGTATTCGAAGGTCAGGAACTCTCCGTCACCACGCCTTTCGGTGATCTCACCATGCCGGATGACAACTCACCTCTTCTACTCGCGTCGGCCGGAATCGGTTGCACACCGATGATCGGGATGCTCAATCATCTCGTGGACACCGGCGCTCAGCGTTCGGTCTCTGTCATTCATGCGGATCGATCCATCGCCGATCATGCGCACCGAGCAGAACTCAGCACACTCGTCGACAAGATTCCCGCCGCAACTTTGCATCGTTGGTACGAGGATCTCGGCACGCACGTGGCGTTCGGATCGGTTCACGAAGGACGGGCGGATTTGCAAGACATTGCAGTGGAGCCCGATACCCAAGCCTTCCTCTGCGGGCCGATGCCGTTCATGTTGGCGATGCGCGCATCGTTGCTCGAACGGGACGTCCCGGCGCAGAATATCCACTACGAGGTCTTCGGGCCCGACAGCTGGGCCAACACCTGAGCGGACCACTGCCTGCGAACTGGACCTTGGCGCGCCACGGTAATCCCTTGTGTACTCGACGAAACATACGTACCGAGTAGTGGGAGACCGACATGATCACGTCAGCGTCGATGACGGGAGTCGCGCTGATAGCCCTGGCGATGGTTCTGACACCGGGCCCCAACATGATCTACCTGGTGTCACGCAGCATCAGCCAGGGCCGCCGGGCAGGCTTGATCTCGCTCGGCGGAGTCGCAACCGGTTTCCTGGTCTACCTCGCCGCCACGTGCGCTGGACTGACAGCGGTTCTCTTCGCCGTACCCACGGTGTTCACCGCGGTGAAAATCGGCGGCGCCCTGTATCTGGCCTATCTCGCCTGGTCTACGCTCCGACCAGGTGGGAAGTCCGCCTTCGAGGTGGGCGAAGTCGACCGCCACGGTAGCGGCCGTCTGTTCGGGATGGGGTTGACCACCAATCTGCTCAATCCCAAGATTGCGCTGATGTACGCGGCCCTGATCCCCCAGTTCGTCGATCCCACTGCGGGCCCGGTCTGGCAACAGGCACTCGTACTCGGCGGCGTGCAGATCCTGGTCGCAGTCACCGTCAACGCGTTGATCGTGTGCTGTGCGGCGGCCGTGTCGACCTTCCTCGTGGCACGCCCGGTGTGGATGCGGGCTCAGAAGTGGCTAGCTGGTGGCATTCTCGGAATCTTCGCCACCCGCATGGCCCTGGAGTAATTTCAGTCCTTCGGGCGTTGGTCGATCAGCCGACGCGCTTTACCGATCGAGCGTTCGAGTCCGCCGGGTTCGAGAACGTTTACCTCGACCGTGACACCGATCTTGTTCTTCACCAGCTTCTGCAATGCAGACGACGCTGCCGCATGGTCCGAAATTGCCGCGTCTGGGCGAGCCTCGACGCGAACTGTCAGGGTGTCCATACGACCCGGACGCTCCAGCACACACTGGAATTGAGGCGCGAGGGCGGGGACCGTCAGGATCAGTTCTTCGATCTGTGTGGGGAACAGATTGACCCCACGCAGGATGATCATGTCGTCGGTCCGGCCGGTGACCTTCTGCATCCGTCGCATCGAGCGCGCCGTCCCGGGCAACAGACGGGTCAGGTCCCTGGTTCGGTAGCGAATGATAGGCAGCGCTTCCTTGGTGAGCGAGGTGAAAACGAGCTCACCTTCCTCTCCGTCCGGCAGCACCTCACCCGTGACCGGGTCGATGATCTCCGGGTAGAAGTGGTCTTCCCAGATATGGAGCCCGTCTTTGGTTTCCACACATTCCATTGCCACGCCCGGGCCCATGATCTCGGAGAGTCCGTAGATGTCGACGGCGTGCATGTCGAGTTGTTGTTCGAGCTCGGTACGCATCTGTTCGGTCCACGGCTCCGCTCCGAAAACTCCAACCCGCAGCGAGGTTTTCGAAGGATCAATACCCTTCTTGATCATCGCATCCACGATGGTCAACATGTACGACGGCGTCACCATGATCGCGTCGGGTTCGAAGTCCTCGATCAGTTGGATCTGCCGCTCGGTCATGCCACCGGACATGGGAATGACCGTGCAGCCCAAACGCTCCGCACCGTAGTGTGCTCCCAACCCGCCGGTGAACAGACCGTACCCGTAAGCCACGTGCACCTTGTCCGAAGACCGCACGCCGCCGGCCGAGAGACTGCGCGCGATGAGATCGGCCCAGTTGTTCAGGTCGTTGCTCGTGTACCCCACCACCGTCGGGCGGCCGGTGGTCCCCGAAGACGCGTGAATTCGCGAGACCTTGTCCTGGGGCACCGCAAACATCTTGAACGGATAGTTCTCACGCAGATCCGCTTTGGTGGTGAAGGGGAACTTCGCGAGATCGCTCAGATCCTTCAAGTCGCTCGGGTGGACGCCGGCGTCGTCGAAAGCTTTGCGGTAGTGCGGAACATTGGTGTATGCGTGCATCAGTGACCATTGCATCCGCTCGAGTTGGAGCGTCGAAATGCGGTCCCGGCTGGCAAATTCGATTTCTTGCGAAGTAGCAGTGGCGAGTTCGGTCATGATTGTCTCCGGTGGGCTCAGTGAGGGCGCTGTGCGGGCGGTCAGGCGTCGAAATCGACTGTTATCTGTTCACCGACAGGAAAGGTCTGGCAGGTCAGCACGAAACCCGCGTCGACTTCGTAGTCTTCGAGTGCGTAGTTCCTGCGCATCTCGACATCACCGCAGGTGACCTTGGCGCGGCAGGTTCCGCACACTCCGCCCTTGCAGGCAAAGGGCAGATCCGAGCGGTACTGTTCAGCCGCATCGAGAATCGACTGGTCGCGTGGCAACGTCGCGGTGGTCGATCGACCGTCGAGAGTAATAGTCACCTCGCTGCTCGGTCCGACAATTCCGCGCTCACGATGCACTGCGACCGGCGGAGCGACGTCGTCGACGTAGAACAGCTCGTGATGGATGCGATCCTTGGCAATTCCCAAGCCGGCCAGCACTTCCTGGGCGTCGTTGACCATCCCGAAGGGGCCACACAACCAGAAGCCGTCGACTTGGTCGCACGGCACGAGAGAGGTGAAGATCTCACGCAACCGGTCGGCGTCGAGACGGCCCGAGAACAACTCGACCTCCCGCGGCTCGCGAGAGAGAACGTGAATGACGTCCAGGCGTGCACCGTACCGGTCCTTCAGGTCGGCGATTTCTTCGGCGAACATCACCGAACGAGTACGCCTGTTCCCGTACAGCAGGGTGACGTCGGCCTCGGGGTTCGCCAAAAGTGTTGCAGCGATGGAAAGCATAGGCGTGATGCCAGAGCCCGCCGCGATCAGAACGTGCCGTCCACCCAATGCCGGATCGGCGACAAAATTGCCCGAGGGGCCCTGGACGTCGATTTGATCCCCGGCCTTGACGTCGCGCACCAACCAGGTGGAGAAGAGTCCGTCTGCTACTTCGCGAACCCCCACACGTGGAGACGCCCCTACCGGTGCACAGATCGAGTAGGAACGCCGGTGTTCGACGCCGTCGATCATCCGCCGCAGTGTCAGTGACTGCCCGGCGCCGAAATCGAATTGATCGGCGATATCGGCAGGCACGTCGAAGGTGACGGCAACTGCGTCGTCGCACAGTGATTCGACACCGGCAACCGTCAACGGGTGAAAGGGTTTGTTCCGGTTCGTCGTTGCGGTACTCATCTGTTCAGATCTCCTTCACGTGATCGAACGGCTCGAGGCAGTCGAGGCAGCGATACAGCGCTTTGCACAGGGTCGCACCGAATTCCGAACTCAGTCTGGTGTTTGCCGAACCGCACTGGGGGCAGAGGATGTCGCGGGGCTTGGCCGTCAAGGTCAATGCGATCGGCCCCGAGGTGCGGCGCGGCGCTGCCCCCGGCACCGAGTACCCAGCCGTCCGAAGTTTCGCGAGCCCCTCTTCGCTGATCCAATCCGAACTCCAAGGCGGCGACAGTTGAGTCTTGATCTGGACGCTGCCGTATCCCGCATCGTTCAGCTTGTGCTCGATGTCGTCTCGCATCGTCGCCATTGCGGGACACCCAGAATAGGTGGGAGTGATTGTCACACAGACGAAGTTCGCTTCGACGTCGACCGATCGGATGACGCCGAGGTCGGCCAGAGTAAGCAGTGGCATCTCCGGATCCATCACCGAGGCGACGATCTCCTGCGCGGAAGAGACGGTGGTGGCAGCCACGGTCACCACACCCCTTCCGGGTGCTCCCGAGCGACGCTCTGCATTTCGGCAAGAAGTAGTCCCAGCGCCCCGGTGTGCAGTCCGGCACGTCCACCGCGGCCGCCGACGAAACCGGAGAAACGTGAAGGGGGCTCTTCCATTTCGGCCGCATGGAGGACCTGGGCAAGAACAGCGTCGAACTCCGGCCGAACAGTACGCGGATCCACTCCGACGCCAACTTCTGCCAAAACGAGTTCGTCCTGGGTGGGAACAAAGAGTTCGTCCACGAACGGGAAGATCTCGAGCAGGGCGTCGGCCGTCCGACGCTTGGATTCTGCCGTGCCGGCGCCCAAGGTGACGACCCATCTTGCCGCGTAGTCGCGGTGATAGGTCAGTTCCTTGACACCTTTGTTCGCCACAGCTGCGAGAACCGGATCGCGCGACATGCGCAGCCGATCGAACAGCGCCAGCCGCCAGGTCGAGAACACGAGTAGCCGAACGACCGTGTGCGCGAAGTCGCCGTTGGCGAGTTCCACCAGTCTCACGTTGCGGAACCCGAACTGATCACGAAAGAAGGCGAGCGCATCTTCGGCCGGCACCGGCGACGTATCCGAGATGAACGGAACCACAGTGGAATCGGCTGCTGCCGCGCGAGCCAGCAGCAGCCTGGCCTGCCCGATCAAGTCCAGGCCGACGTTGGCGAGAGCTACCTCTTCTTCGAGTTCCGGTGCTCGCGTAGACCATTCGGCGAGTCGTTGCGAACTGACGAGCGCGTCGTCGCCAAGCATGAGGCAGTAGCGCGCCAGCGCACCGAGATCGACATCGCCGGGCACCGTGGTGTCGACTCCGGCGAGGGGGTCGTCGAAGCTTGTTCCGAACGCCCACTGACCGTGGCCGTCACCGTCGACCAGGCCGTCGTAGGCACTGTCGTGATCGTTCATCTGTTGGTCCTCGAAGTCGAAGTGATTCTCACATGTGCGGAACGGAGTCCGGAATGTCGTAGAACGTCGGGTGCCGGTAGACCTTGTCGCCGCTCGGCGCGAAGAACGGATCCTTTTCTGCCGGACTCGAAGCCACGATTTTCGCGGATGGCACGACCCAGATACTCACGCCTTCGTTACGTCTGGTGTAGACGTCGCGCGCGTGGCGTAGCGCCATCTGGTCGTCTGCCGCGCGCAGGGATCCGACATGCACGTGGTTCAGTCCGCGCTTTCCCCTCAGAAATACCTCGTACAAAGGCCATTCGCCCCGCACCTGATCGCCCTGTACCTGATCGTTCTCGCTCATGATGTTTCCCCAGTCGTGCGATCGTGCGCGAGTCTCTCGCGCTGTGCAAAGGCGTAGGCGGCGTCGCGAACCCAGGCCCCGTTGTCGTGTGCGGCTTTCCGATTGGTGATCCGCTCGACGCTCGCCGCTCCGTTGCCGCGGACCACATCCATGAATTCGCTCCAGTCCGGCTCGCCGAAATCGTGTGCGCCACGCTCGGGGTTCCAGCGCAGGTCGGGATCAGGGAAGGTCACACCGAGTATCTCGGCCTGCGGTATCGACATGTCCACGAATCGCTGCCGCAGTTCGTCGTTCGTGTGCCGCTTGATGCGCCACTTCATCGACTGCTCGGTGTTCGGCGATTCGTCGTCCGGCGGTCCGAACATCATCAGAGCGGGCCACCACCATCGGTCGACGGCTTCCTGCACCATCGCACGTTGAGCTTCCGTGCCGCGCATCATCGTCGCCAACAACTCGAAGCCTTGCCGCTGATGGAACGATTCCTCCTTGCATACCCGGATCATCGCGCGCGCATACGGCCCGAAGGAGCTGCGGCACAGCGGAACCTGATTGCAGATAGCGGCTCCGTCGACCAGCCAGCCGATCACACCCACGTCGGCGTAGGTCAGCGTCGGATAGTTGAAGATCGAGGAGTACTTCTGCTTTCCCTCGATCAGTTTGGTGGTCAGATCGCCACGATCGGCACCGAGCGTCTCGGCCGCGGAGTAGAGATACAGACCGTGCCCGGCCTCGTCCTGGACCTTCGCCATCAAGATCGCCTTGCGTCGCAACGAAGGCGCACGGGTGAGCCAGTTTCCCTCGGGCTGCATTCCGATGATCTCGGAGTGGGCATGCTGGGCAACCTGACGAATCAGAGTCTTGCGGTAGCCGTCCGGCATCCAGTCGCGAGGCTCGATGCGCTGGTCTGCCGCGATCGTCTCGTCGAACAGGTTCTGCAGGTCTTGTGGAGCTTCCACGTTGGTCATCGTACCTACCTTTTATTACCGAATGATCGGTTGGTAACTAGTATGCACCGAGGTGTCCCAGCGCACAAGAGAATCTTTCGACCCACCAGAAATCAGCGGCCCTCGAAAACCGGCTTCTGCTTCGACAGGAAAGCCGCGACTGCGCCTTGATGATCTGCCGTCGAACCCAGCTCCACCTGTGCGTTCGCCTCGGCCTCCAGCGCCTGGGAAAGCCCAGGAACAACGGCACGGATCAGCGATTTCACGTGGGCGAAGGCCGCGGTGGGTCCGTCGGCAAGCCGACGCGCGAGTACCCGAGCCTCAGCTGCGACGTCCTCGTCGGCCACCACGCGATGAACCAAGCCCCACTCCAGTGCGCTCTGCGCGTCGAACTTGTCGCCGAGCAACATCAGGCCACTGGCACGGCTAGGTCCGAGTGCGTGCACGAGCGCATGACTGAGCCCGGAGTCACTGGCCAGACCGATGCCGGTGAATGCCGTCGCAAAGCTCGCGCGGGCCCCCACGACCCGGATGTCTCCGGCCAACGCGATCCCCAACCCGGCCCCGACGCAGGCCCCTCCGATACCCACCACTACCGGGACAGCGAGCGTCGACAGCGCCGTGACGATGGGGTTGTAGTGCGCGGCGACGGTATCCATCGCGTGCGCCGGATCAGCATCCAACGCTGCGGCGTGCTCGCCCAGATCCTGACCGACGCAGAAGTTCTTGCCTTCGGCGAGAATCAACACCGCTCGAACGCCTGCGTCCGCGCGGACCTGCAGCAACGCTTCGAGCAGCTGAGACTTCATTTCGCCGTTGACGGCATTGGCTGCCTCAGGCCGGTCGAGAGTGATTGTCGCCAAACCTCGCTCGATCTCCAAGCGGATCACGTCAGTCATCGATGTTCCTTTCGCAGGCAGTTCGGTTCAGCTCCATGTGTGAAAACCCTGTCCCGTCTTGCGCCCCAACTCGCCGCGAGCCACCTTCTCTCGCAGCAATGCTGGAGGAGTAAATCGATCACCGAGAGTGCTCGCGAGGTGTTCGGCGATCGCCAGGCGCACATCCAACCCGACCAGATCTGTCGAACGCAGCGGCCCCATCGGATGCCGATACCCCAATTCCATGGCCCGGTCGATCGATTCCGCGTCCGCCACACCTTCTTCGAGCATGCGGATGGCTTCGAGCCCGAGACCGACGCCAAGCCGGCTGGTTGCAAAACCAGGTGAGTCGTTGACGAGCACCTCGGCCTTGCCGAGCATCGACACCCATGCCCGTACCGAGTCGACAACCTCGGGGCGGGTCTGAGGCGCCCGGACGATCTCGACCAACAGCGACGCCGGGACTGGATTGAAGAAGTGCATACCGATGAACCGGCTCGGATCCGTCAGCGCTGCGCCGAGTTCGGCGATCGACATGGAACTGGTGTTGCTGGCGATCACGGTGCGTTCTCCGGCAACGGTTTCCGCAGCGGCGAGCACCTCGACCTTGAGGGCCGCAATTTCCGGGACCGCCTCGACGATCAGGTCGAGCGACGGGGGTAAGGAGCTCACTGCGCCTACGACGCTCACGCGCGCGAGGACCGTCGCGGGATCCTGGTCGCCGAGTTTCCCTCGCTCGTGGGCGCGGTCGAGGCCGGTGGAAACACGCTGTAACGCTGCCTCGGCGTCGCCACTCTCCGCGATGGTGACCGCCCCGCCGAGACCGGCGAACACCTGGGCGATACCTGCACCCATACGTCCACCGCCGATGACTCCGACGGTCTTCGGTGCAACTGCTTCAGTCATGATTTCTTCTCCAGGAAGGCCGTCATGCGATCACGCTTGTCCGAACTCTCGAACAGGACAGCTTGGGCGATGTCGTCGGCAAACGGATGCGATCCCGGCGCGTCGACAATGATCTTCGTCAATCGCAGTGCCAGCGGGGACAGTCGGGAAATACGGTCGAGCAGCCGATGCGCTGCGTCGACATGGCAGTTCGGTTCGGTCACCTCGGCAACCAGGCCCGCTCGTAGCGCCTGCTCGGCGTCGAGGTTCCTGGCACCGAGGAGCACTTGCTTCGCGATCGAGACTCCGACGAGCTTCGGCAGCCGATAGCTGGCGCCGGCGGCTGCCATTATGCCGAGATTGGGCTCGGGATTACCGAAGACCGCCGTCGTTGTCGCGATGCGAATGTCGCAGGCGTAGGTCAACTCTGCCCCGCCGCCGAGCGCATAGCCGCTCACGGCGGCCACGGTGGGCAGCGGGAGCTTTCCGATACGGTCGAACAGGGTCCGGTTGATACCCGCAAACGCTTCCTCCCGTCCGCGCTCTCGGAGCTCCGCGATGTCAGCGCCGCCCGCGAAGTGGTCTCCGCGCCCGGCAAGCAGGAGCAGCTTCGGATCCCGTTCGAGGCGTCCACAAATCTGATGCAGTTCGTCGATCATTTCCGCGTTGATCGCGTTGCGTTGCGCGGGCCTGTCGAGGGTGACCACGACGCGATCCTCGCGCTCGTCCACGTGCAGGGTGTTCACATTCGCTCCTTCTCGCTCTCTTACATTAATAACCGAACATTCGGTCGTTTGGCAAGGATGAAAACAAGGATGGTGCACAGCTTTGCCCGAACTGAGAAGATGGGGACATGACTACGGCACGCCCCACTCGACGCACCGGCCTCCCCGGACGTCCCGGCTACGACCTCGATTCGCTCCTGGCCGTGGCCGTGAAGGTGTTCAACGACAAGGGCTACGACGGCGCCAGTATGGAGGTGCTCGCCAAGAAGCTCGGCATCACGAAGTCCTCGATCTACCACCACGTGTCCGGCAAGTCGGAACTTCTCGAACTCGCACTTTCGCGTGCCCTCAACGCCCTGTTTGCGGTCACGACCGAAGAAGGCGCCACCACCGGTCCGTACATCGACCGGCTCGAATACCTGGTCCGGCGCAGCGTAGAGGTGCTGGTCGCAGAGCTTCCGTACGTCACCCTGCTCCTGCGCGTCCGCGGCAACACGACGGTCGAGCGGGCCGCACTCGCCCGTCGACGCGAATTCGACAACTTCGTCGGAGGCCTCGTCTCGTCCGCCGCAGCGGAGGGAGACCTGCGCCCGGACATCGAACCGGCCCTCGCCAGCAAGCTGATGTTCGGCACCGTCAACTCACTGATCGAGTGGTACAAACCCCGAGCGGGCGAGTCCGTCTCCGACATTGCCGACGCGGTCGTCGCCGTCACTTTCGACGGACTTCGCAAGGCCTGATTCCAGGCAGTTCTGCCGAATCCTTGACAACGCGGCGTTACCGGGCGATCGTAATTACCGACCGAACGTACGGTGAGATGGAGTTGTCGTGAGCAGACTGTTGGAAAGCTATGTAGCCGGTCGCTGGTACGCCGCACCGGACGCAGGTACCCCGTTGCCGAGCGCAGTGGACGGATCGGAGGTGGCCCGGATCTCCGCAACCGGCGTCGACCTCGCCGAGATGGTTACGTACGCACGCGAGGTCGGCGGGCCTGCACTGTCTGCGATGACCTTCCATGAACGTGCCGGCGCGCTCAAGGCTCTCGCCCTCACGTTGATGGCAGGAAAAGCCGAGTTCTACACACTCTCCACTGCCACCGGCGCGACGACGCGAGATTCCGGCGTGGACATCGACGGTGGATTCGGAACCCTGCTGAGCTACGCGAGCAAGGCTCGGCGCGAATTGCCCGACAGCACAGTCTTTCTGGATGGAAACGTCGAAGCTCTGGGCAAGGGCGGAACTTTCCTCGGGCAACACATCTATACGTCACGCCGCGGCGTCGCCGTACAGATCAACGCCTTCAATTTCCCGGTGTGGGGGTTCCTGGAGAAGCTGGCACCGGCATTCATCGCGGGTGTGCCGTCCATCGTCAAACCTGCCAGTTCCACGGCATATCTCACCGAACTCGTCTTCCGGCGCATCATCGAATCAGGCTTGCTCCCGGAGGGTTCCGTCCAACTGCTCTCCGGTAGTGCACGGGGCCTCCTCGATCACCTCGGCGGGCAGGACTCAGTGGCATTCACCGGATCCGCCGACACCGCCGCAACGCTGCGTGCTCACCCGAACGTCGTCGGCAAGGGCGTCCATTTCAATGCCGAGGCCGATTCACTCAACGCGTCGATCCTTGGCGAGGACGCCGTACCAGGAACGCCCGAATTCGATTTGTACGTCAAACAACTCGCCACCGAAATGACAGTCAAGGCGGGTCAGAAGTGCACGGCGATCCGGCGCGCCCTGGTGCCGGTCTCGCTGGTCGACGCCGTTGTCGATGCCGCATCCGAGCGACTGAACAAAGTGGTCGTGGGACACCCCGATGCCGACGGCGTCACGATGGGTGCGCTCGCCAGCATCGAGCAGCGCGATGAAGTCTTGAAATCCATTCGCGGTCTGACGAAGTCGGCAACTATCGTATTCGGAGACCCGGACAACGTCGACGTGGTCGGTGCCGACGGCCAGTCAGGGGCCTTCCTTTCCCCTGTCCTTCTCCGGGCGGAAGAGAATGCGCACGAGGTACACGAGCTGGAGGCCTTCGGACCCGTCAGCACCGTCATCGGATACGACGGCATCGATCATGCGATCGAACTCGCGGCCCGTGGCGAGGGAAGCCTCGTCGCCTCGGTGGTCACTGCCGACACCGACATCGCACGTCGACTGGTGCTGGGCCTCGCAGCTTTTCACGGCAGAGTGCTCGTCCTGAACCGCGACGATGCCAAGGAATCCACCGGCCACGGCTCTCCCCTTCCAGTCCTCGTACACGGCGGTCCGGGCCGTGCCGGCGGCGGTGAGGAGCTGGGTGGCATCCGCGGAGTTCTACACCACATGCAGCGGACGGCCGTGCAGGGCACACCCGACGTGCTCACCGCGGTCGGCGAGCGCTGGTTCACCGGGTCAGCGCGCACGACCGGATCCGAACATCCATTCCGAAAGAGTCTCGCCGAGTTGAAGATCGGCGACACCGTTGTCGGCGGTCCGCGCCAGGTCACACTCGCAGACATCGATCATTTTGCAGAGTTCACCGGTGACACCTTCTACGCACACACCGATCCGGTGGCCGCAGCGGCGAACCCGCTGTTCGGCGGCATCGTCGCACACGGCTATCTGGTTGTCTCACTCGCGGCCGGTCTGTTCGTCGACCCGGCTCCCGGCCCGGTTCTCGCGAACTTCGGCGTGGACAGCCTCAGGTTCCTGACCCCGGTGAAAGCCGAAGACAGCCTGACGGTCACCCTCACAGCCAAGACCATCACACCTCGCAGCAGCGCCGACTACGGTGAGGTTCGTTGGGATGCCGTGGTGACGAACCAGGACAACGATCCGGTCGCGACATACGACGTCCTGACTCTGGTAGCCAAGACTCGCCCCGAAGGGAATTGAAAGCACATGACCTATCGAGTAGCAGTATGTTACGGACGCCCCACCGATCCGGAGGCTTTCGACAAGTACTACAACGAGATCCACGTCCCGCTCGCCAGCGCAGTGCCAGGGCTCTCGGACTTCACGTTCAGCAAGTGCTCGACGCTTGACGGCTCCGATCCAGTCTTCTACGCCGTCGCCAACCTGGTGTTTCCCGATCTCGAGACGATGCAGAGCGGCCTGAAGTCCCCGGAGATGGGCGCCGCTGGAAAAGATGTCGCAAACTTTGCCACCGGCACAGTCGACATGTACGTCCAGGAAGTTGTCTCGGTCCTCTAGACCCCTGCAATTCTCCGATCCCACAGGAGTTGTCTCGTGAGTACAGGAAGCATCACCGCCAGAGAGATGTTCGACGCGGACCAGGCGTCGCAGGCACTCGGTATCGAGATTTCCGAGCTGGCGCCCGGTAGCGCAACCGTGACCGTCACCGTGGGCGAAACCATGGTGAACGGTCACGGAATCACACACGGTGGTTATGTTTTCCTGCTCGCGGACACCGCGTTTGCGCTCGCCTGCAATGGCTACGAGGATTCAGCCGTTGCAGCGCGCGCGGACATCCGATTTCTACGTCCGACCCGTCTGGGCGACACCTTGACCGCGGTCGCCACCGAGAAGGCACGAGGCGGTCGAAGTGGGATCTACGACGTGACCGTTCGCAACGGCGACACCGTCGTGGCCGAGTTCCGCGGCGACAGTCGAACCATCACCCGCTGAAATTCAGCCCACGGTGTTTCAGCTCACGACGGGAAGTTCGAGGGGGCCGGAACCGTCGGCAAAGATTGTCACCGGCATACCTTGCAGTCCCCCACGGAAACTGATGTCGCCACCGGTGATCGCGAGACGCACGGAATGCCCTGGCTCGAATCGATGCACTATCGCCGGCATCGTCACCGGGACCGGCTGGGACGGATCACTGATGCGTATGGGCGCAATCAGTCCGTTGATCAGCGAGGAAGTTCCGTCCGGGGCCACGTCGTAGAGTTTCGCGAACACCACCGGCTGTCCGGGCGCCGCAACACGCAGCGTCAGAGTGGGAGCTCCCACCACGTCCATCGCCTCGGTCATCGGCGCAGTGGTCCAGAGCGCCTCGGTTCCCGGAATCTGTGCATTCGGAATGTTTCCGGCCGGATTGATATTGAGCGGCTCGACGCCTGTCGGCAGCCCACCCGGTGCCGTGACGATCGTCTTCGGACCAGGTACCACCGGCGTGCCGTCCGGCAGCAGTCCCCCGTCAGCGGACAGATGGAAGGCGCGGGCGGTCCCGACATCGACGGTGTCGGACGTCGCGTATGCCGGCGCCGCGTTTCCCTCGTAGTCGATCCAGTTACGGAAATACGCGAATTCCGGTCCCGTCTCCGTGTTCTCGTCCTTGAGGTAGTGATCGAACCAGTCCATGAAGCGACCGGTTTCGTATTGCGCGTCTTCGTCGGGAGCGGAGAAGCTGAATTCGCCGGGCGCAGCGGCCAAGTGGCTGTGCCCCCACGAATGCCAGATCATCTTGGCATCGACGCCACGATCCTTCAGCGCGTCGTAAGTCGCGGTTGCCTCGTTCAGATCGAACAGGGTGTCCTGTTGTCCCTGAGCAAGCAGTACCGGAATGTTGATCCGGTCGACGAACGACGAGACCGACGACGCTCGGAGCTCACTCACTACCTGCGGTCCGATGTCGCCGGTCACGACCGCCTCGGCGATCGCGTTGCACATGTAGGGGACGTAGTTCGGGCAGCCGGGTAGCCGTGCGGGATCCGCGATGTAGCCGTCCACACCGGGATTCGCGATGCCCGCGCCGAAGAGCAGCGATGCAAAGAGCACCTTCGCTGCTCCCGGCTCCGCTGTCGACACACCGGAGATGATTCCCGTGCTGTTGGGCGCCAGAGAATACGAGAGATCGTTCCAGGTGATCATGGGGATGATCGTGTCGATACGGGGATCGACACTCGCGGCGGCGAATTGAATGCCGCCGCCGTAGGAGCCACCCGTCATTCCGACCCGCGGGTCGTTCGTCGACGGTGCACCGGTGTGATCGACGGAGTCCTGTACCACCGCGGTGAGCGCCGGATAGGGCTGCGTCAGAGCCTGATCCGTGAAGGCAATCCCTTCTTGGCCGCCGAGGAAGCTGACCAACTGGGAGGCGGCGACGCCGTCGTACGCGGGAGAATCAAGTGTGATCTTGCAACTCGAGCCGCCGAAACCCAATCCCGAATACGTCAGTCCGACATACCCGTTCTCGGCGAAGTTCTGCAGCGCGGGAATCTGGTCCTTGTACGAACCACCGAACCCGTTGGTGGTCAGGATCGCGGGCGCTGGGTTGTCCGCATCGACGCCGTCTGGAACAAAAAGTTCACCGACGACGGTGCACGGCGTCGAGAGTTCAGGCCCGACATCGACCGAGAAGTACAGCAGCTGTGACGAATACGAGCCGTTCGGTGAATCCGCGAGCGCCGGCGGCGAAAAGCCGAGGGCACAAACCACGAGCGTGACGACACTGATCGCTATTCTCCGGCGCACCTGAAAACCGTACACCCGGATCTGTTCTCCACCAGCCTGATCGGGTGCGCGCCGCCGAAGTTTCCGCAGCAAAAGCTACGCCGGACGGGGACGACCTCTACTTGACCGTCAAGGTGCCGCGCATACTCGGGTGGTAGGTGCAGTGGAACGTGTACGTTCCAGGCTCGTTCGGCACCGTGATGGTTTCCGTCTCACCCGCTTCGATGTCCTCGTTGAACAACCCTGCGGTATCGGACGTGACCGAGTGCTCGACGGTGTCGTTGTTCTGAATGGTCAGTACCTGTCCGGGCATCACCGACTCCGGCGTCGAATATTCGAAACCGCTGATCACGATTCCCATCGACGACGCTCCCGGCGTCGACATACCCAGAGGCATGCTCGGCATCGACATACTGGTCGGCATGCTGGTCATCGGCATACTGGTCATCGCCATGCCGTCGTGATCGGCCGAATCGTTGTCCGACGAATCGTTGTTGTCACTGCACGCGGTCAGTGCGAACACCGCCAGGATCAGCGCTGCGAGCACTGCGAGAATCCGCTTCATTGCTTCGCCTCCTGCTCGTTCCCCCGCAGTCTGCTGATTACCCGCCGCCTAGGGGGCCAAACAGCTCCGATGTGGTGCCTGCGGCGCTGATAGTGCACGATTTCTGCACCAGCTCCACTCGCGGACCGACACTGAAGGAAACAGCACAGATGGCCAAGAGCAAAACGTCGAAGGCAGCCCAGCCGAAGGCGCCGAAGCCAGCCCAGCCGAAGGCTCCCAAGACAGCCCAGCCGAAGGCTCCCAAGACAGCAGAGCCGAAGGTAGCCGAGAAGGCTCCTGCCGTTCTCTGGAAGGACCTGCCGGACGAGCACGACTACCCGGCGGCCCGCGATTACCTCCAGTTGGGCGCGACACCGGTTCAGGTCCAAGCTCTCGTGTACGCCCTCAAGACGGCGACGCTGGTCTCGAAGAAGGCCAAGGACATCCTGCGGGCCGCCGGGCTACCCCTGCTTCCGGTCGACAACCCGCACGTTGCTGCCGACCTGTTGAAGATCCGCAAGGGGATCGCGCTGTCTCCGATCCTGCTGGTGCAGGGAGACTTCCGCGCCGGAGTGCCGGCGCAGATCGCCGACGGCTACCACCGTGTCTGTGCGAGCTACCACGTGGACGAGAACACCGGCATCCCTGCAAAGATCGCTCCCTCGACAGTGACGTCGTAGGTCGTCGATGACCTTCGGCATCCTTGCCCTCGTCGCGCTGGCCGGCATCCTCGGTCCGCTGCTCGGCGCTCGCGTCAGTTGGCATGTCCCCGTGGTGGTCGGCGAACTTGCCGCGGGCGTCGTCTTCGGTGTCACCGGTTTCGGGCTGCTCGACTCTTCGGACCAGACTTTCACGTTCCTGGCCGATATCGGGTTCGCGCTCACGATGATGGTGGCCGGCTCACACGTCCCGGTCCGCGATCCGGCAGTTCGTGCGGCAATCGGCAAGGGTGCCGTTCGCTCGGTTGTCGTCGGACTCCTGTCGGTGGTTGCCGGCTACGGTGCGGCGACGGCATTCGGCACCGGTCACGCCGCGCTGTACGCGGTCCTGATCGCGTCGTCGTCCGCGGCGTTGATTCTCCCCATCGTCGATTCGCTGGGGCTCGGTGGAACCTCGGTTCTGCAGATGACTGCCCAGGTCGCGATCGCGGACACCGTCTGCATTGTCGCGCTGCCTCTGGTGATCGATCCGGACAATGCCCCTCGTGCCGGTGTCGGCGCATTGGCGGTGGCGGCGTGTGCGGTTGCCTTGTTCTTCGTACTGCGAGCCTTCCACCGGTCCGGCCATTGGCGAAAGCTCCACAAATTCTCGGAGAAACGAAAGTTTGCACTCGAACTCCGGATCAATCTGGTGATCCTCTTTTCTCTGGCAGCGCTGGCCTCCAGCACTCACGTGTCGATCATGCTCGCGGGCTTCGCCTTCGGACTGGTCCTGGCCGCAATCGGTGAACCCCGCCGCCTCGCCAAACAACTCTTCGCGATCACCGACGGCTTCTTCGCGCCCCTCTTCTTCGTCTGGTTGGGAGCGGCGATCAATCTGCGCGACCTCGTCACTCATCCGTCCGCCATCTGGCTCGGATTGGTCTTGGGCGGAGCAACTCTCGTGGTTCACGCCGCGATACGCGCCCTCGGTCTTCCGCTCCCGCTCAGCGTGCTGTCCGCCGCACAACTGGGAGTACCGGTTGCCGCAGTGACGGTGGGCACTCAATTGGGGGTGATGGGCGACGGTGAACCCGCAGCCATCCTCCTCGCCGCCATGATCACGATCGGGGTAGCAACACTGGCTGGTGCTGCCGCGTCGAAAGCCGGTCTCACGAAGCCTGTTTGACCGCGGCCCGCTCCACCGTCAGCAGGCTCTCCTCCGAATGTTCGGCGTGATACGCCGCGCCGCCGCCGCGGACACCGAATAGCCGCTTGCTCCAGATCAGCCACACGACGGCGGCGACGTTCACCAGCAGCAGCCCGGCCCTCAACCACGTGATCTTCTCGGTCAATTCGTAGATTTCGAGGGGCAGGAACAAGCTGGTCGCCACCACTGCGAAGTACTCGCCCCAGCGTTTGACCATCCACAGCCCGACGGCCTCGATCACTTGCAGGCCGGCGTAGACCAACAGACCGACCGCGATCCAGGTGAGCGTCGTCGCCGACAACGAAAACGCCTGCTCGATGTGATGGACCAGTTTGGAATCGTCGATGTTCCAACCCAGCTGGCGGGCCAATGGTCTGATCAACGGCAATTCGTTCTCGAAGGCGTCCTCGACGCGCCCCTTCGACGATCTGAGTTTGAACACCCCGATCGCGAGAAGAACCAACCCCAGAGCGCGGAACATTCTCTCGGTGGCAAGAAGTCGCATGATCAACCGGTCGCGAAGCAGCCGTCCCCGCGGAACCTCGGGAGCGGCGTCCGCCGGCCCGGACGCTCGCGGCGCTCCCGGGACGAAGTTGCCGCAACGTAGGCACCGCCATGCCTGGCCCACCGCAGTGTCCACATGTAGTCGCCCCCGCAGCTCAGGTTCGTCCGGAGCGTAGGTCTCGTGACCGTGCCAACTGCACGAGCGCAATGCGAAGTCCACGGGTGAACTCTATGCCGCATATGCCCGGTAGCGTGGATACCCGCTGACCGTGCACTTCGAACGATGAGGATTCCGATGACAACCACCAAGATCGAAACCCGGCATGGCGTCATGGCAGTCGACGACAGTGCCACCGATGGTTTCCCGGTTGTCTTCATCCACGGAAACTCGGCCAGCCGCTCCATCTTCCGTCATCAGGTCGACGCCGGCTGGGCGGGCGACTACCGCATGATCACTCTGGACCTGCTCGGCCACGGCGACTCCGAGGACGCGAGCGAACCCGAAGCCGCGTACACGCAGAACGGTTACGCCGACGCCATCGTCGATGTTCTAGCCGAACTCGGCGTCGAACGAGCGGTTGTCGTCGGGTGGTCGCTCGGCGGACACATCGCCCTCGAGTTGATCGCGAAATTCCCCGGGCTCACCGGAGTCGTCATCACCGGTACGCCGCCGGCAAATCCCGAGACGCTCGGCGACGCATTCAATGCCGGCGACGGATTGTCCATCGGCGGCACCGAGGTCATCACCGCGCAGGAAGCCGAACTCTACGCACGGATGACCGCCGTTCCCTTCGAACAGTCAGCCCTCGACGCCGCGATACGCACGGACGGGCGAGCTCGCAAGATCATGTTCGACGCATTCGGCGCCGGCCGCGAATCGGATCAGAAGGCTCTGGTTGCAACGGCGTCTGTGCCACTCGCGGTGATCGACGGCGCCGAGGACCCGTTCGTGAACACTTCGTATGTCGCGTCGTTGACCTTCGCGAATCTCTGGGAGGGCACCTACCACGTGATTCCCGGTGTCGGGCACGCAGCGTTCTGGGAAGCACCCGAGATCTATAACCCACTGTTGCAGCGGTTCCTCGGCAGTTTCGCGAAATAACTGGAATTCTGAAATCCGGCTATCCGTCCCAACGAAATTTCGCCCACTCTGGGTCGTACTCGGTGTCGTCCTCGTCGCCTAGTGCATGAAAAGGTCTTGTACTTGAAAAGTCGGATAGCTCGGGACTATCTCCGCCAACAAGCAAAGCAGTGCCGACAACGCTCGAAACAAGCATCGAGTAAGCGCTCGACTCGGTAAGAGAACCTCTTCCCCGAAAAAAATCGAACCGGTGGAACCGGTCGAACACAGATTTTCTCTTTACCTAAATTCAAGGCAAAATAGACAGCATGCCGAGCCCTGTCATCGCCTCCGAAGGGCACAGT
Source organism: Rhodococcus sp. P4_F3_2 (assembly GCF_056401335.1). NCBI lineage: Bacteria > Bacillati > Actinomycetota > Actinomycetes > Mycobacteriales > Nocardiaceae > Rhodococcus > Rhodococcus sp. P4_F3_2. The sequence continues at coordinate 194,731 of NZ_JBFUJN010000008.1, read as the reverse complement.
TCTTGGCAAACACTTCACGAATGGTTCAACGAACCACACGACTACGAGTGGATAAAGCACCAGAGATCCGGCCGAGCAATCATTCCGATCTTCCGAACCTTGCTTGGAATGATGACGATCATCTTCGGACTCTCCGCGTTCTACAAATTGATCGGCCCGGATACGCCGCCGACCACACCCGGCAAAGCACTTTCGATTTTCATGATCTGCACGTGTGTGGGGATCGCCGCATGCTGGTTCACACAACCATTTCCCGGACGCCGGGGGTTGCTTGCTTTCGGGATATTCGCAGATCTCGGGATCGCGGCCGCAGTCCTTCTGGTGCCGGATCGCTCGTCCGCGACGTTCGGTTGCACCGTCTTCGCCGTCACCGGAACCTTTGCGACTCTTTTTGTCAGCGCAAGGTGGCTTGTCGCTCATGTCGTTTGGTCGACGACCATCACGACTACCGTTTTTGTTCTTGCCTATCTAGAAGGCGACGTCGATATCACGACGCTTCTGGCCCGTGGCACCGTTCTTTTCGGAGCTGTCACACTCGTTCCCATTTTTGCGCACCTGACCTGGCGCACTCTCTACCGCGATGCCCAGTATTCGGACCGGGATCCCCTCACTGGCCTGTTCAACCGTCGGGGACTGGAGGGGGCAGTCGGCGATCTCTTCGAGAGCACCCGAGACGATTCTTCGTCTCTCGCTTTCGTCGTCGTCGATATCGACAAATTCAAGACGGTCAATGATCTTCACGGTCATGCCGAAGGCGATCATGTCATCAGAAGAACCGCGAACCGATTGAGCACACATCTCGGCGAACACGGAATCATCGCTCGTACGGGCGGAGAAGAATATCTGGCTGTCATTGCCGGTGATCCCGAATCGACAACCCTGTTGATCGAAGGGATAAACGCGGCGCTGTCGGATTGTTCCGACGCGATCCCCACAACGGTGAGCGTCGGAGCTGTGATGATGACCGCCGAATCGAAGGCGTGGAGCGGCGGTGCTTCCGCAATCCTGGCGGCGACAAACGTCGCGGATTCGATGATGTATCAAGCGAAAGCGGCAGGCGGTAATACGATCCGCTCGGCTCAGATCTGATTCACAGCCACGTAAGTGGGTGGACGCTGCGCCCGGTTTCCGTGTCCGTGGCGGCAAGATACACATCGACGCGCTCAGCGGTCAGAGCCTTGCTGATGTGATAGCCCTGGACCAGGTCACACCCGACCCACTGAACGCGGCGGAACTGCTCGATGGTCTCGACGCCCTCGGCCAACGATTTCATACCGAGGGCCGCGGCCAATTCGACAATGGACTTCACCACGGACATCTTCGGATCGTCCGAGTCGGTGACCAGCATGCGATCGATCTTGAGAACGTCGATTGGAAGTCTCTGGAGCGTGGCGAAGGAAGAATAGCCGGTGCCGAAATCGTCGAGCGCGACGGTAACCCCGAGCTCACGCAGCTTGTAGAGATCCCGGATCGCGCGATCGTCCACAACACCTGTCTCGGTGATTTCGAGCTGCAGCAGATGCGGAGCCAAGCCCGAATCCGTCAGAGCTTTCTTCACCATCGCACCGAACTCTCGCGACACCAACTGCACTGGCGAAACGTTGACCGAGACACCGATTCCGGTCGGCCACCCCGCAGCAGCCGCGGTCGCCATCGCCATCGCCTGCGCGCCGAGGGGAATGATCATTCCGGTTTCCTCCGCCACCGAGATGAACTGGCTGGGCCCGATGAGGCCGCGACTGGGATGGTTCCACCGTAGAAGAGCCTCGAAGGCCACCACTTCACCGGTCTGAGTGTCGACCTGAGGCTGATAGTGGAGATCGAACTGCCCTTCCTCGATCCCTCTGTCCAGCTCGTGGAGCGCAGTCGCCCGCGCCGATGCCCTCGCCCGCAGCAGCGGTGAGAACTTGCCTACTCGATTGCGCCCCGTCGACTTCGCTTCGTACAGAGCCAGATCCGCCAGCATCACCAATCCGTCTGCGTCTGTTGAATCCTCGGGCGCGCTGGAGTAACCGATCGTGGCCCGCACTTCTATTCGATTGCCTTCGACGAAGAATGGTTCGTGCAGCACTTCCAGGTACCGATCGAAGATCACTCCGGGATCGTCGCGCGACGACGTGCAGACGATCAGCCCGAATTCGTCGCCGCCCATCCGCGAGCACATGTCCGAACCTACGACCTTGCGCAGGCGTGTCGTGACTTCGAGAAGTAATTGGTCCCCGATCGGATGTCCAAGGGTGTCGTTGACCGATTTGAAATTGTCGAGGTCGAGAATCCCGACGAGAACCTGCTTGTCCGGCGCCCGAGAATTGATCGCTTCCTCGAGCGCCACACCGAACGCACGACGGTTCGGCAACCCGGTCAACGAGTCGGTGGCCGCAAGGCGAAGGATCTCCTGCTCGTGGACATACCTCTCCGTGATGTCGGAACCGACACCGCGCCAACCCAGAATCACACCGGATTCGAGAACCCGCGGATTACCGGAAAGAGACCACCAGCGCCGCCTACCGTCGACATGCACCGGCACGACGGTGTCCCGGAAGGGGGCACTCGATTCGAGTTTGTCGATCATCTGGGCCGCGGCCGCACGTCCCTCCGGACTCGACGCGATCTGGAGTCTGGTGAGGAGTTGCCCGAAGGTGAGTTGCTGCAACTCGTCCACCGTCATACCTGCGACCTCGGCGAGACGTGCCGAGGTGTGGGAGAACCGGCCGTTGGTGTCGCACTCCCACAGCCAGTCGCGGGAACCGCCTTCGAAACCGTCGAGCAACAACGCCACCGTCTGACGCTCGGATTCCGCCTGAAACTCTGCGAGACAACGTCTCTGGAACGAGGCCGACAGATAGACCGCCCCTACGGTGAGCGCAAACATGTAGATGCACAACTGAATCGCAAGTACGCGAAAGTGGGGTTCGGCGTGGACGATGAGAACAGTGAAGACGCCGAGGCCGTGAATGTAGATCCAGGTCAGGCTCACCGATCTCAGACTGGAGAACGTCACGGTCCCGGCGCCCATGATTCCTGCCATCGTCGCGATCAGAACCAAGTCGCGGAAGACGTCCATGTCGTGAAAGAGCAGGGCAAAGAGTGCGACGTCGAGGGTCGCGACAACGATCACTTCGACGAGCAGACCCACGTAGTCGTAGCGCGGTGTGTGCTTCGACGGTCGCCAGCGAAGCGGTATCCATACTCGAATCGAATTCGCGAGGACAAGAAAGATGAGGGCGCCGCCCAACCACCTGAGCGTCTGACGTCCAGGCGGGACGGTGTAGGTCAGAATCACGACCAAACTCGCCATGTACGCAAGATTGGCGAACGGCGCGACGGCCGCAGCCTCGTCGATCTGACGGCGAAACAGGCTGTTGCAGTCGGTCTCCGAAGCAGGATCTTGCCGACTCAATCGACTCAATCGACTCAGACGGTTCATCAGTGAGGCATCCCGACACCAGCGCAGGCGCTATCAGCGGGCGTCGAATCCGCTCGCCTGGCCATCCGAACCTCCCCTGGCTCCCCACCGAACCCTTATCCGGTGAAACGTCAGTGTTTCAGACTCGCTGCTTGTTTCCTTCACAACGGTAGCCATCTGACGAATCGATTGTGCGCAGATCACTATATCCAGAGGTCGTTCCGTCGATCGTCCAGGTCGATCCGCGATTGCTGATTCTTAGCTCGAACCACGTTTGTCGCCGACCGCGACGCGGGGGATTCGAGCGGTCGGGAACAACGCGGCGATTGCGAGCAGCGCTGCCACGGCAAAGGCGACACGCAACGCGTCCAGCCTGGCTTCTTCGTTCACGTCCACGATCGCATCCGCCGTGGACTCGGCGACGCCGGCGTCACTGAGAGCGGATCGGAGTTGCGTCGTCGACAGGAACGGCACGCCCGAGGCCATGTCGGTGCTCGCTTGCTGCTGCACCGATGTCGGAACCGCCGGATTGTCTTCGATTCCGGCGATCGCCGACGTCGTGAGTGTGGCAATGAGAACCGATCCGATCAGGGCAGTTCCCAAGGATGCGCCGAGGTTGGTGGCGGTGTTCTGCAACCCGCCGACCTCGGTGCTGCGTTCGTCCGGGACCGAGGACACCGTGACGGCTCCGAGCTGCGAAGACAGGCACCCCAAGCCGAAACCCATGAACAGCATGGGAATCATCACGATCGCCGCATTGGCGCCGGGGTCCATGCCTGCCACGAGCATCAGAATGCCGACGACCATGACCAACAATCCGACTCGGACCACGCGTCGCGGGTTCGCGGTAGGCCGTAGCTTCGGAATACCGATCGCCGCCACGACGAGCGCCGCCGACAACGGCAGGATGCGAATTCCGGTCTCGAGAGCGCTGAGCTCCAGAACTACGGACAAGAACAAAGGAACCGCGAAGAACACGCCCGCCTGCACCAGAAACTGCGCGAAGAACATCGACAGCCCGCCACTGAGTTCGCGGTTTCGCAGCATCGCCGGATCAAGCAACGGCTCCTTCCCCGCAGCGGCCAGTCGACCTTCCCAGCGTAGGAATCCGTAAACGACAAGGAGCCCGACGATCAGCAGCCACACCACCGGAGACAACCCCACCAGCTGCGGCCCGCCAGGTTTGGCCTGTACCCAACCCCACTCGCTCGAACGCAGCACACCGAAGACGATCATTCCCAGTCCCACCACGGACAGGATCGAACCGAAGTAGTCGAGGCGCGACTTCGACGGTGGGACGTCGACCACCTTGCTGAGCACCAACAAGATCAGGACGACGATCACGACTTCGCCGACGAACACGTAACGCCACGACGCAAATGTCGTCGCCGCGCCGCCGATCAGCGGCCCCACTGCCACGGCTATCGCGCCTGCTGCAGCGACGAGGCCGTAGGCCGCCGGACGCTTCTCCGCCGGGAAGTTGGTGGCGACGAGCGCAACGATCGCGGGCATGATGAGCGCCGCGCCGACGCCTTCGAGGAACGACCAACCGATCAACAGGACCACGAGATTCGGAGCGAGCGCAGTCGTCAGAGAACCAGCGCCGTAGATGACCAAGCCGAGTGCGAAGGCTCGGCGACGGCCCATCATCGAACCGACTTTGCTACCCGTGATCATCAGAGTCGCCATGACCAGGGTGTAGAGCGTGATCGCGGTTTGAATGCCGGTGATGCTCGTGCCGACGTCCTCGGCGACGGTCGCCATCGAAACATTCATGACCGAGCTGTCCAGGGTCATCAGGAACTGGCTGCTCGCCAACACCGTGAGAACCAGCCCTGAACCCGCCTGCGTAGTCGAACCAGCAACCTGTCCGTCACCCATCGTGCGGGTGTACCCGGTGCTCAGGTCTTCGAAGCAGACCGGTCAGTGCTGTTCGAGGCTGTTCGATGCTGTTTGAGTCAGTGCCGTTCGAGTCAGCGCTGTTCGAGTGCGAGTTGATCCGCCCAGGCCGACACGTCGCCGCGTTCCAGAGCGACCGCGAGCAGTTCCGGAAACTTGTCCGGCGTGCACGCAAACGCGGGAATCCCGAGGGCACTCAGCGCCGCTGCATTGTCGTGATCGAACGATGGAGCGCCGTCGTCCGAGAGCGCCAGCAGAACCACAACCTGAACGCCGGCATTCTTCATGGCCGCCATGCGCCGCAGCATCTCGTTCCGAATACCGCCCTCGTAGAGGTCCGAGATCAGAACAAACATCGACTCGGCAGGACGCGAGATCAGCGACTGGCTGTACGCGATTGCGCGGTTGATGTCCGTGCCCCCACCAAGTTGGGTCCCGAACAGGACGTCGACGGGGTCGGACAGTTTGTCCGTCAGATCGACGACGGCGGTGTCGAAAACCACGAGCGAAGTCTTCAGCGCTTGCATCGACGCCAACACCGCGCCGAACACGGACGCGTAGACGACGCTGGACGCCATCGAACCCGATTGGTCGATCGCCAGGACCACGTCGCGCTGCACAGATTTCGACTTGCGGCCGTATCCGACGAGCCGCTCGGGGACGACGGTTCGATACTCCGGCAGGTAGTGCGACAGATTTGCTCGGATGGTTCGGTCCCAGTCGATGTCACGCAACTTCGGATTCGACGTTCTGGCCGAACGATTGAGTGCCCCGGTCACCGCGGCCTTCGTTTTCTGCGCGATTCGCTCTTCGACTTCCTGAACCACCTTGCCGACGACCATTCGAGCAGTGGCCTTGCTGGCCTCCGGCATGACCTGGTTGAGGCTCAGCAGCGTCCCGACCAGATGTACATCGGGCTCGACGGCATCGAGCAGTTCCGGTTCGAGCAGCAACTGCGCCAAACCCAGTCGGTCGATTGCGTCCTTCTGCATCACCTGCACCACCGTGCTGGGAAAGTACGTCCGGATATCGCCGAGCCATCTGGCGACGGACGGCGCCGACGCCCCCAATCCGGCTGAGCGGCGGCGCCCCTTGGTCGGGCCGGACGAGTCGTAGAGCGCTGCGAGAGCTGCATCCATTCGACTGTCGCCCGGTTGGCCCAGCCCTCCCGTCGATTCTTCGGCGGATTCCCCGAGCATCAATCTCCAGCGCCGAAGGCGCTGATCGTCGTCGCTCATACGCGCGCTCCCAGTATCTCGGCAACGACCGCCATTGCCGCTCGGCCGCGTCGAGTATCGGTCTCCACTGTCGTCTCGACGCGTCGTCCACCTCTGACCGCCTGACCGATCGCTCGACGCTCCCCTGCCTCGAAGGCTCCGAACGTGCGTCGAAGCAACGGAAGCGTGTCGATGAAGTCCTGCTCACGAAGTTGGCGGACCCACGTGTCGATCAGCGTGAGCAACGCTCGATCGTGAACGAGCACAAGCCCTCCACCGCCGAGAAACCCGTCGACCCACCCGGCTTTGGCGGTCGGCGCGCTTCCCACGGACAGGGCCCGAGACAAGCGCTGGGCTGCAGCGGTTTCCGTGATCGAACCGCTGTCGCGCAGTAGCCGCACCATCCGTCCGACGAGTAAACCGTTGACGTCGTCACGGTCGATCACGCCGGCCATCGCCTGCAGCCACCGTGCGCTCGCATCGCGATCGTCACGGACCATGACTGCCGAGTGAACCTTGTCGAGGTGATCGCGAAACTCCTCGGCGCTGGGATCGTCCAGTCCGGTGACGGCGACTGCGAGGCCGGTGCAGATCCGGATCAACAAACTGTCGGCGACGTCGATCAACGCCGTCACATCGGTTCCGCGCACATCGCCGTATCGCAGCGTTCGGGTCAGCGCCGGTAGCGCAGCCATCAGATGTGACACGTCATGGTCTAGTGCCGCAACTGTTTTCACACTCTCCAAAACCGCAGACAAAGCTGCCGGGAGGTTTGCGAGCAGTGAGCTCTCCAGTAGTCCGATCAGTGACGCGAGAGTGATGTCCGGCTCGTTGATCTTCGAGACGACACGTGATGCCGCCGCTGCGGCCACCGTCGTACCCCACAGCGACGCCTCGATCACCGAGACCGAGAATTCGGGCTTCCATTGCAGCGCCCAAGTCTCTCGGAAAGTTCCGGTGGAACGGACCTCACTGTCGGCCGGGGTTCCCCAATCGATCTCGAGGATCCCCAGTCGGTGCAGGAACTGGGAACGCTCGACGTCGATATCGCGTCGCAGGTCCAGATCGAGATTCTTGGCTCCCGCTTGTTGTTTGAGCCGCAAAGTCTTCGAACGTGCTCGCAGGTCTGCTTCGAGCGGAACCGTCGGAGTTTCTTCGGGCACCGTGCCCAGGGCTTCGCCCACAACGAGTCTTCGTGTGATCAGATCGAGAAGAACGTCGTTTCCGTCGCACATCACCGACCTCGTAGCCTCGGTAACTTCCGACAATCCGGCCAGCGGGCGAGAACGCAGTGCAGCCAACGTATCTGCCAATCGGACAGCTTCGATGACGTGAGCACTCGAGATCGGAAGGTCCTCGTCCCTGAGCACCCTCGCAACTTTGGTGAGCCACCGCGTGATCGTCTTGTCGTTCGCGGTGAACAGATGGTGATACCAGCCCGGCGAGGTAATTCCGGCTCCGTAACCCGATGCCGACGCCAGGCGTGAATGTGTCCAGGGAACCCAGGTCAGCGAGGTCTTGACCTTGGACATCCCCTTGAGAATGCGGGCGTCGGGTGCCGCAGGCCCCAGGGCTCCGACCAACGCCGGCGCGTGCCAGGCACCGCAGACGACCGCTACCCGCTCGGCGCCATCCTTCAACGTCTTGCGCAGCACCTGCCGCATATATGCTTCGCGATGCGCTGTCTCCTCGTCGATCGGCACTGTCTCACGCAGCGCCTCCATCGCCTCGGTGATCGCATCGAAAGAATCTGCGCCCGAGCTTGATTCGATCACCGAATCCCACCAGCGTTCGGTGTCGTCGAAACCCGCGGCCGCGGCCAGTTCAGACAGAGGATCGCCCTCGCGGACAGTACGAATCCCCTGATCCGCCAACACGTTGAACGCGGGCAGATCGCAGAATCTTGCCTGCACACCGTTCTTCGCAGCCCACTGCAGCGCTTGCCATTCGGGTGAGAACACCGCAAACGGCCAGAAGGCCGCCTTCGACGGTTCGCCAGTGGCGTACGCGAGCAACGCAATCGGCGGTTCCATCGACTCCGATGCCGCCAGCATCACCAACGGGTCTGCATCCGAAGGACCTTCGATCAGGACCACGTCGGGGGAAAACTCGTCCAGGCCCTGCCGAACCGAACGAGCAGATCCCGGGCCGTGGTGACGGATACCGAAGACCCGGACACGCAGGTCCGGAATCACGATGGTCACCCGGTGACCTCGCGGCACGCCCGGTAGAAGTCGGACCACTCGCCGCGTTCACGCACTACTGCCTCGAGGTACTCGTTCCACACAACCTTGTCTGCGACCGGATCCTTGATCACCGAACCCAGGATTCCGGCAGCGACGTCGGATGCCCGCAGTACGCCGTCCCCGAAATGCGCAGACAACGCCAAACCGTTGGTGACCACCGAGATCGCCTCCGCCGTCGACAGAGTTCCGGACGGGGACTTCAACTTGGTGCGGCCGTCGGTGGTCGTGCCTGATCGCAGTTCCCGGAACACGGTGACGACCCGGCGAATTTCCTCGGCTGCTGCGGGGGTTGTCGGCAATTCCAGTGCTGCGCCCAACTGTTCGACTCGGCGTGCCACGATAGCCACCTCGTCCTCCTCGCTGGCCGGCAACGGGAGAACAACTGTGTTGAACCGTCGACGTAGTGCGGACGACAGATCGTTGACACCGCGATCGCGATCGTTGGCGGTAGCGATCAGATTGAAGCCCTTGGCTGCCTGCACCTCGATGCCCAGTTCCGGCACCGGCAACGTCTTCTCGGAGAGAATGGTGATGAGGGCGTCCTGCACGTCGGCCGGAATACGCGTCAACTCTTCGACGCGGGCGATCTTCCCGGTTTCCATCGCGGTCATCACAGGTGACGGCACCAGCGCACCGGCGGTCGGCCCCTCCGAGAGAAGGCGTGCGTAGTTCCAGCCGTAGCGGATAGCTTCCTCGGGTGTACCCGACGTGCCTTGAACCAGGAGCGTCGACGCACCCGAGATTGCAGCCGAAAGGTGTTCGGAGACCCAGGTCTTGGCTGTACCCGGCACGCCCAACAGCAGTAGTGCCCGGTCGGTGGCAAGAGTTGCGACGGCCACTTCCATCAACCGCCGTGGACCGACGTACTTCGGTGAAATGACTGTTCCGTCGTCGAGAGTGCCACCCAACAGATACGTCACCACGGCCCAGGGCGACAAGTTCCACGACGGTGGACGCGGACGGGTGTCCTGCGCGGCCAGTGCTTCGAGTTCGAGTGCGTACTCCTGCTCTGCGTGGGGCCGCATCAGCTTTGCCGGTTCTGTGGTGGGCACGGTTGCGCTGTCAGTCATGTGAGCTCCTCGAGCAGGGTCTTGCGGTGGGTGATGGCGCTGGCAGTTCTGGCGAAGGTCTGCCGCCAGTCCGGGTCACGTGCACGTTCCGCAGCCCGATCGAGCAAAGTTACTGCGCTGTAGGGAAATCGACTCTCGGCTAGGCGTAGCGATGCGCTGTATTTGTAGCGCGAGAATTCGCCGGCCTTGGCGCCCCCATCGGCACGTCTGGCCGCAACTCGTTCCCACTGGGCCACGACTGCCCGGGTGATGTCATCTGGCCATGGACCTGGCAGAGCGTCGTAGATCGCTGCCCGGCCCGGGTGCAGAACATTGGCGTCGCCGTTTCCAGACCTCAACAGGTCAGCCAACGCCTTGGCCGGCACCAACGGGAGTAGGCGTCGATCGGTGGCCGTGCCGCGTATGCGAAAGAGTTCCAGCGCCCATTCCGCATTGTTCTGCGCGACTGCAGCGGTGGACCAAGCGTCGTGAAGGATCGGCTCCCAGCCTTCGTCAACGCTCATCCCCATGACCTTGCCGGGTTCACCGATCATGTTGTTCCACAGAGACAACGGTGCAGAACTGATCGCCTGACGCACATACTCGGCACGATAGTCGGTGTGTGGATTCGGCCGATCTTCGATGCCGTCTCGCCTCGACGCCGCATCGACTTCCTCAGGCGGCAGGATGACCAACGTGGATCGAAGCAGTTTCCGCTCCACCCGCGCCCATTTCTGAACCCGCGCAGCCATTCGCTCCCCGAACTCCGATTCGGGAATACGTCCGAGCACCTCCGCTGCTGCGCGTCGCACGTCCTTGCGACGGTCGTCGAGGGCTTCCTCCAACAATGGTTGATCGTCGGCGCTCGATCCGATTGCCAGAGTCGAGACAAATGCAGCCTTCTGTTCGCCCCGCTCGGTGCCCCACGATTTTCTGAGTTCGGCCAGTGCCAGCGCGGGATCTGTTCGGCGAGTGTCTATCAGCCACTGCGTGCGCTGGGACGAACTTCCGTGACGCCAGACATCCGGATTTGCATCCCTGGTTCGGACGAGCTTGCTCCACTCAGGGTTTTGCGCGGCTAGCCATCGGCCACGCTCGCCGACGATCTGCAGGATGCTCTCCCGGTGAGCTTCGCTCGCACGTGCAAAGGAAAGCAACTCGGCGACCAGATGATCAGGCGCACGGTAGTTGCGCTCCAACGCGACTGCGAACCACTCGTCGAGCAAGGTCGCTTTGGCCGCGAGCATCGACAGCAGGTGCGCCGATGAGGATTCCGGCAGCGTGAATCGCACATCGTCTGGAGCAGGTGTCGGCACCGCCGCCGTGGTGGAGCCCGCACCGCCACGGCGGTACGCCCTCTCCAACGCTGCTGCTGCCAGAAGCATCTCGGCAGGATCGCCGTCGAGTTCGCGGGCGTGGCCCCGCACTTCGGCCGGCAGCTCCTCGAATGTTGTCGAGGTTCTGGCAGTCCCGAGAAGAGCAGCCGAGATCAAAGTGCTCACAGCACGATCACCTGTCCTCCCGTGAAAACCGAGATCGGAGTAAGAGCCAGCGCATTCCACGTTCCGCAGACCGTGACCGGGTAACCGCCGGAAATACCGAGCAACTTCCACAGAAGATCCGAATCACCTTCTGCCCGAAGCGCTGTGCCCGATTCGTCGACGAGAAACCAGGAACCGTCGACGAACGACGGGACCACCGAACTGATCACTGCCGGCCACGAGCGCAACCAGGGATCTGCGGCGAGGGCATCGGTAAACTGCTGCAACGCAGCGTCGATGCTTCCGAACGGCATGGTTGTGAAGGGCTCCGGTTCACCGTGCGTTGCCCCCATCCGCGCCCGCAATGCCGCGGCACCGGGATAGAAATGAACATCGGCATTGAGCAGAAACCCGACTGGCGGCGTTTCGGTGGCGAAGTTGGGTGACCCGTGGGAGAAGTCGAGCAGCATGGCCCACCGTTTCGAATTCCTGCCGAGCATCCACACGGTTCGGGTGAACAGTCGCTTCTCCTCGGTGATCCCGGAACCGAGAATCATCCAGTTCTCTTTCACCGGAATCGATTCCATCACACTCTCGGTTGAGACGGGATAGCCGACGTGCGCTTTCACCGAATAGGCAAGATCTTCCGGCAACTCGGACAGCTTCTGATGCGCAGCGACCAGCAGGTGCAACCGAGCCAACTCGTCGAGGACCTTCTCGGGCCAGTTCTCCGTAGACGCAACGATTCCCGCCAATGCTCGAAGCGTGCCTGCAATACCGGGCGCCTGAGCATCCACCATTCGAGCGGCTACCGCGTCGAAGCCCGCCCAGGATGTGTCCATCGCTGCCAGACCACTGCGGATCTGATCGGTGATCCACAGGTCCAATTCGACGAGCCCGCCCGCAACGCGGTCGGCGCGCTTCTGCGCTGTCGCCGGGTCGGGAGATTTCTTGGGAGCCTCGTCACCGCTTTCGCCGGTGTTCTCGGCCTTCTCCTCGCGGCGCGACAACCACTCTGCCGCGAAGTCGGCCGGCTCGTCCGCCGACGGCACACGCCCTTCCGACCATTCCACCAGCAGCCCCAGAGCATGTTTGCACGGAAACTTTCGACTGGGGCACGAGCACTTGTATGCAGGGCCCCGCAGGTCAACCACTGCTTGATACGGCTTCGAGCCGCTGCCCTGACACAGCCCCCAGAGCGCGAGACCGCTACTGCCGGCATGGCTCCACGAACCAGCCAACTTGCGCGCAGCGGCCAGCGATGCGGCGTCGGGAGCTACCGACGCCACCTGCCCAGCTGTCCACGGCGAAGTCACTCGACCACAGTATGACAACCCGCTGACATCGCAGAGTCAGGCCGATTCTTTAGTGAATCAGCTCTTGACTCGAACGCATGTTCGAGTATTGTCTGGGGTGGGGATCGGGGGATTCAATGAGTGTTCTGTTGTCGGATGTGGTCTCGGGTTCTGCGGTGGGGTTGCGCGGACGCCTGTGGCGGTTGACGGCTTCTGAGTTGCGTGCGGCTGCGGTGTCGGCGAGTGCGGAGATTCTTCGTCTCGAGGCTGTTCGTGTGGCAGTGGTCGACGAGTTGTCGATGCGTCCCGATGATCAGGTGATCGCCAGCCGCGGTGTCGGTGCGTGGTTGGCGGCGAACACGATGCTGCAAATCCGGGACGGGAAGAAGATCGCCGCCCTCGGTGCAGCGCTACGGCCGTTTCCCGCGGTGGCGGCCCGGTTCGATGACGGGGACTGCTCCTTCGAGCACGCCGTGCTGATCGTGGCGTTCTGCGAATCACCACCGAAGGGCATGCCGGAGGAAGCGCTCCCTCGCTGTATCGACCTACTGTTGGCTGCCGCTTCTGGTGTCGAGGCCACGACCACGAAGGTACGAAACGTCATCGCGACCTTGGAGCGAATCTTCGAATCCGACGAGATTCCGCCCGCCGAAGATGACGACCGGAACGAACTCCGGATCGCGTCGACATTGAACGGCCGGGTGGTGGTGCGCGGCGATTTCGACGCCCTCACCGGCGAAATGCTGCTCTCCGCCCTGTCGAATCTGACGATGCCCACCCCCGCACCCGATGGAACCCCCGACGCCCGGTCGGCGGCGAAGCGGACCGCGGACGGGTTCACCGAACTGATCCGCCGCTACCTCGACTGCGCCAAAACCGGCACCGACGGTGGTCAGCGTCCGCACGTGAACGTGCACATCAACGCCCGCGATCTCGCGGAGCACCGGGACTGCGCCGCTACACCCGCTGCTTCTGGTGACGGAGTGGCTGTGTCGGATCTCGATGTCGGGCACATGCCCTGGCTCGGACCACTCTCGGTCTCGCAGACCAGGCTTCTCGGCTGCGACTGTTTCCTGTCCACCGTGCTGCTCGACGACCACGGGGCGCCGCTCGATGCGAAACCCGGAAAGCGATTAGTGTCCGCGGAGCAGCGAGTGGCGTTGATCGCCCGAGACAAAGGCTGCGCGTTCCCCGGCTGCACATGCGTGCCTGCGTGGACGGATGCGCACCACATCCGGCACTGGGCCAACGGCGGCCCGACGGTGATGAACAACCTTGTCCTACTGTGCCGTTCACATCATCGATTGATGCACCGAAAAACCGGATTCGTCGGGAAATGGGTGATCCGAATAGGCACCGACAACAAACCCTGGTTCATCCCACCACCCTCGATCGACCCCGGCCAGCACCCACGGCCCGCGAACACCACCTTCAAAACCGGAGAAGAACCTCAGGCACAACAGAACACGGCCAGGCTCCGCATCGGTCATCAAACCCCGATACGGAGCCCACAGGCCGTGTCGCGTCCACAACTCACGACGTTTTGGCGGGGCGCAAGACCGATCTACCCAACAACTCACAAACCTGCAGGGCCAGAGCGAGATCCAACTTGTCTCGGCCGGCAGCGACTGGATCCCCGAGCGCCTTGTTGATGCGATACTTCACGGTATTCCGGTGCAGATTCATGTGATTGGCAGTGTGCAGATGGCTTTCTCCGTGGGCGAAGTACACACTCAAGGTCGTCCGCAAGGATGCAGCAGAAGGCGTATCGTCCGCCAACGGGCCTAGCACCTCCCAGACCCATGACTTCGTAGAATCGATGTTCTCGGACAGAAGTGAAACCACAGCGACGCCGCGGTCCCCGAAGCTCACCACCGGCCGTTGCGGCGTATCCGGCACGGCAGCAACCGAATAGGCGGCGGTTGCCTGTTCGTGAGATCGCTTGAAACCTTCGACCCCTGACCCTGGCAGTCCGATTGCCACCCGCGCTCCGCCGTCCAACGGCACTGCCGCAGCGAGAACCTCCGGATCCGGCGCAGGCACCCGGCGACCGAACGGCAGCCACGCCCACACCGTGCGTCGATCGATGGCGGTGATGATCGGCGGCTTGTCCGCTCCCGCCGCTGCGCCGAGATCACGTACGAGTCGATCGAGCGTGTTGATGCCCATGACGTCCGCATCCCACGTCGACCAAACCACCAGGGCGACGTGGTTCTGACCCAGGCGGTACCCGGTCTCCGCTTCGAAAGCAGCGGTATCTGCGTTGGTGCCGGACAGGAGGGCGTGGATCGCGGCCGAATGGAGGTTTCCCTGCGCTGCCATCCATCGACTGCGTTCCCGCTCGTACGCGTCGAAGACGTAGAGCGTGATCCAGTCGATGTAGCTGTAGACCACATCCGAAGTGTGTTTCAGGACAGCCAAAGTGAGTCGCGCCGGAATATCCAGTGTGCTGATCTCGTCGTGACAGATCCGCATCAGATCGCCTTGGCCCATGTGGTAGGCCCGAACGAGAGAGTTGGACGGAACGTCCCGCTGCGCCAGACGCAGAGCGTATTCCACTGCGGCAGTGGTCGGTTGGAGATGATCGATCGGAATGTCGTTGGCCAGTACGTGGATGATCGTCGTGATGTTTCCCTGCACGCTGGCCTCGAGCATTTCGAGCAATTTGGCGTCTGCATCCAATTGGTCGATTTCGTGAGCCATCATGAAGGCCATCTCACGCGCAATGTCGGCACTGCGCTCGTCGAGTCGTCGGGCCAACTCGGCAACCACCGCAAGCACTTCCGGCTCCGCGGCTGCAGGCACTCGGGCGAGGCGCCGCATCGCGCCGGCGCCTCGCTCCTTGTGCGATGGACTACTCACAGAACTTCCGCACCCTTTCGTCGCAGGTACTTCAGAGCCGATTCGGCCGCGTTGTACCCGCACATTCCATGTGCTCCGGCACCCGGCGGGGTCGAGGCCGAGCACAGGTAAGTGCCCGCGATCCCCGTGCTGTACGGATCGACTGCGACGCGCGGACGCAAGACAACCTGCAGTTCGGTGTTGGCACCTCCGATGATGTCGCCGCCTACCTGATTCGGATTGTCTTGTGCCAGGTCAGCTGTACCACTGCTCGATGTCGCGACGATCTGATCCCGGAATCCTGGCGCAAACCTCTCGATCTGACGAATGATCGCCTCCGTAGCGTCGCCGGCATATCCGTGTGGCACGTGCGCATAGGCGTACAGCGGATGAACGTTCCCGGCGGATCGGGTGGAATCAGCCAGGTATTGCTGACCGAGGAGCACGAACGGCCGGTCCGGCATGCGGCCTGAATTCGTCTCACGCTCAGCGGCCACGATTTCGTCGAAACCACCTGCCAGATGGACAGTTCCGGCCCGAGCGCAATCCGGATTGGTCCACGGCACATGACCTTCGATCGCGAAATCGACCTTGAACGCTCCGGGAGCCTGCTTGAACTTTCGATAGGCTCTCGCCACTCGGCCCGGGAGTCGATCGCCCAGGATTTCGAGCGCACCCCCCGGATTGACATCCAGCAGAACAACATCGGCGTCCGGAATCTCGGAGGCCGTGCGAACCCGAATGCCGGTGTCGATCTTGCCGCCGTGATCGAGGAGCATCGCGGCCATGGCGTCGGTGATCGAACGCGAACCTCCCTCGGCAACCGGCCAACCGTAGCGGTGACCAGCAGCAGTGATCATCAATCCCACCGCCGAGGTGGCCGGACGGTTGAGTGGATAGAAGGCGTGCGCGGCAACCCCGCCGAACAGCGCCTTCCCTTTGTCGGTCTTCCACAACTTCGCGGTCACGGTTGCCGGAAGCAGCGCTCGCGGACCGAAAGCTGCGAGCCGCAGCGGATGCCGCGGGACATTGACGATCGGGCGCATCAGGTCGGACGCCAATGCATCGAATCCCGTCGACAAGTCACCGAACATGCGTTGCCATCGAGGTCCGTCCGCGCCGAGTCCCGCCGCCGTCTGCTCCAGCGAGCGGTACAGAACACCGGCGTCCCCGTTGTCGAGCGGATGCGCGCAGTCCACCTCTGCCCATCTCCAGATCAGCCCGTATCGCTCGAGGTCCAGCTTTGACAGGTACGGCGAGCCGATACCCATCGGGTGAAACGCCGAGCAGTGATCGTGAGCGAGCCCATTGGGCCCGCTGCCGACGACTACGGCGTTTGTCACTTACTCACCTCTTGCTCGCTACCGCTGGCCCTCGTACGCATCTTCGGCTCGGAGACAACCTGCGGATCTGTTGCCGCGCGGTCGGCCCGTACGTCCAGTGTCCACTGAACGTCGAACGGAATGGGCCCGTTCGGCAACCACGGTTGTTCGGCAACTGCGTCGGCGACCTTGAAAGTACCCCGTTCGATGACGCCGAGAGCGGCGTCGATCACCTGGTACTCCTGCGTTCCCTTGTGGATGGGCTGCGATTCGATCCAGGTCACCAGGAACTCGCCGGGCGCGAAATTGCAGCGACGCTGAATGGCAGCGATCAACTTCGCGTCGTGCAGGTGCCCGTCACCGAAGTTGAAGGCGACGATGGAGTTGCACATGAACTCGGCTTCCCGCAGCGAGTACGTGTTGATGTCGTCGCCGAGGTGCCTGATCATCAGTGAGAACAGTGCACGCCCCTGGCTGTGCATGGAACGCCAACCCAACAGCTGATGCAGAACGACATCGGACACATCTTCGGGGTACATCGTCATCAACTGATTACGCGTATCCGGCGACGGACGCTTGATGTACTGGTCGATCTTTGCTTCGGCGCCCGGCGCGAATGCCCACGTCGCAGATGCCCAGTTGCCGGCGTACTGACGCATCGACGGCAGGAACGACACCAGATCGGGTCGAAGGTTTCCGAGAATGGGGAAGAAGGCAAGGGCTGCAATAATTCCCGCTGTGATCCACGGTGAAGACATGGCGCCGAGGCCGTAGCCGTCCCACGCCGGGAAGCCCAGGAACAGGAAGACCGAGGCGTAAGCGAACAGAAGATTCCATTCCAGCGGAACGGCCAGCGGGAAGGTCGACGCGATGAAGAGATGGAATCCGACCATGAGGATCACGGCGAGGATGGTGAGTGTCTTGTTCGTCGAGAACAGCAGTATCAACGGGGTGACGATTTCGACCATCGTTCCGGCCACGTGTGCGACCCCGCCGCCGAGGTGCGAGGGCCGCAGATCCTCCGGGAAATTCCGGTAGTGCGCACGCTTGATCTTCTTCGACGGGATCCACGGCGTATTGCTGAGCATCGGGGGGACCACCAGCGAGAAGTGACGGCCGAACTTCGAGACACCGGCACCGATCCACACCATGACGATCAGCAGTTTGAGCGCCAGAATCATGTCGACGAAGGGCAGGAACGTGAAGAAGAAGATCGCCGGCAGGTACTGCTCACTACGGGCAGCGATGAAGGGCACCTTGTCTCGCAACCCGAGAATCACCATGAGCACGAGGAAGGAGTACAAGACCGTCGGGCGTACCAGTCCGGCATTGTCGGCGATTGCCGAATCGATTCCTGCGGTGTGAACGCCGGGAAGAACCGCGGCAACAAGAAGATTGGCGACTACGGCGACGTAGATGAAGACGTCGAACACCGTGCGGGTGTCACCCGAGGTGAGCGGCACCTTGCCCGGCCACGGTGGAAGGCGAATCGTGCCGGGGCGGATCCAGTAGAGAACTCCACCGGTCATCGGTTTGAAGTGGCCGGCCAATGGACCCCAAGACCCTGCCAGGCCCAGGATTTCGAGCATCATGGTCCAGATGATGAGTTTCTGGTAGACGATCGGCTGGTTCCACCATGATCCGATGTCGAACCACGAGAGGCCGGAAGTCAAAGTGGCAACGGCTGTTCCAGCTGCCAGGTATAGGAACAACAGTTTCATGATGTAGACGGTGTGGACCATCTTCGGTGTACCGAAGCCGTAATCCACCCAGTGCGTGGACATGTCACGCAGACGCTCGAGAAACGGCTTGTCCATGAAGGTTGCCGGATCGACGGGAGGGAAGTTTCCTTCTTTGAATCCCATGATGTGCTCCTGAAATACGGAATGTGGGCATGACGGATCGACTCGACGCACGTCGTCGAATTGTGCTGGTATTACGGGGAAGGGACTAGTGAGCGGGAGTTGCGCTCAGAGCTCGTCTCATTCCGGGTTTGTCGATCTTGCCCACCGGGTTTCGGGGAAGCGTATCGACGACGTAGATCGCCACTGGCACCTTTACTCGGGTGAGCAAGGCCGTGACATGTTCGAGCAGTTCGCCTTCGGTGACGGGCGCGTCGGGGTAGGCAACGACATAGGCAACTGGCACCTCTCCGTAGACCTGGTGCGGAGCGCCGATGACGGCGGCCTCGAGCACGGAAGGATGTGTGGCGAGCGAATTTTCGATCTCCTTGGGGTAGATGTTCTCGCCCCCACGGATGATCATGTCCTTGATGCGATCGACCAGGGTCAGGTAGCCGTCTTCGTCGAGGACCCCGACGTCGCCGGTATGCAACCAACCATCCTTGACGGTCTTCGCGGTCTCCTCCGGCTTGCCCAGATAGCCACGCATCACGTTGCCGCCCTTGATGACCACCTCTCCGGCAGTTCCGACGGGAGCAAAGGTTCCGTCCTCGGCAAGAATGGCAATCTGCTGGCCGGGCAACGCCGGGCCGACCGTACCGAGTTTGCGCAGGCCCTCCACAGGATTACAGGCCGACGCACAGGTCCCCTCGGTGAGTCCGTAACCCTCCACGATCACGAAACCGAAACGCTGCTCCGCGCGTTC
The DNA here is from genome assembly GCF_056401335.1 of Rhodococcus sp. P4_F3_2. Lineage (NCBI taxonomy): Bacteria > Bacillati > Actinomycetota > Actinomycetes > Mycobacteriales > Nocardiaceae > Rhodococcus > Rhodococcus sp. P4_F3_2. Next base: position 175,368 of record NZ_JBFUJN010000008.1, on the reverse strand, counting down.
GAGGAGTTCCTTGCTGATCGGCGCCGCACCGCACACCGCAAACCTCAAGGACGACGTGTTGATCGAGGCGTCTTCCGGCTGCGAGGTCAGCATCGCGTAGATTGCCGGCACCGCCGAGAAATACGTGGGGCGAAGCCGCGCAACGTCGTCGAAGAATCTCGAAACCGAGAACTTCCCGGTGACACTCACCTGTCCGCCGACAAGCAAGGGCGTCAGGACGCTGACGCAGATCGCGTTGACATGGAACAACGGCAGAATCAGCAGGCAGTGATCCGCGCCGGTAACACCGATGTTCTTGCCCATCGACGAAGCCATGAACTGCAGGTTGGAATGCGTGAGCATCACTCCCTTGGGCCGTCCAGTGGAGCCGCTGGTGTAGATGAGCAACGCCAGATCGTCTGCTGCAACATCGATTCCGGGTCGGGGATCGGTCGGCGGCACTGTCGCCAGATCGTCGACGACCAACACCGCACGGCCACCCGAGGGCGCATCGGCAGAGGCGGTGATGACCAACTCGGCCCCGGAGTCCGCGATCTGGTAATCCGCTTCGTTCGCGGTGAACATCGGATTGATGGGCGTAGCTGCAGCACCGATGCGCCAGGCAGCCATGATCGCGATCAGCAACTCGGCGCGATTGGGCAGCATGATCGCCACCACGTCACCGAGTCCGATTCCGAGTCCGGCCAATTGCGCGGCAACAGCTTCCGTACGATCTGCGAACTCTTCATACGTGAGTTCGACGTGGTCGTCCCGCAGGCACGGCTTCTTCCCGTACTTCTCCGCAAGATCCCAAGCCAGATATCCGATGTCCGCCACGAGAGTCAGCACCTTTCATTCGTGTGTGACTCAAAACACTATCGGCGTCCTGCGGCCGAAGAAACGGTCTCAGGGGATCAACTTATCCAGGTTCTTTGTTCCCTGAGCACAACGCCGCAAGGGCGGCGAACATCAGATCGAGGGCTGATGCAACACCTCGTGAGCGCGTCGGGTCACCACTTCGGAGATCCGGCGCAAGACGGGTGACGACAGTTTCCACTGCTGCCAGTACAGCGGAACGTCGTCCACGAAGTCCGGATCGAATCCGATCAACACCCCGCCGCGATCGTCTTCGCCGCACTGCAGGTCCGGTATCAACCCCCACCCGTATCCCCGCCTGACGGCGTCCGCGAAGTCTGCCGATGACGGAACAAGATGGCGAGGCGGATCTGCCGGGTGGCCGACCTTTTGATCGAGGTACCGATCCTGCAGCAGATCCTTGCGATTGAACACCACCAGCGGTGCCTCCGAAAGAGATTCGGCCGTGACACCATCTGCGAACCAGCGACGGCAGAACTCTGCGCTCGCCATCGGCCGATACCGCATGATGCCCAACCGACTGGAGGTACACCCTTGAATCGGTGACGCAACCGACGTGACGGCAGCCATGACCGAACCGTCGCGCAGCAGTTCGGTGGTGTGGTCTTGATCGTCGAGATGAAAATCGAAACTGACTTCTTGCGTGAACTCCGCGAGGGCCCCGAGAACCCAAGTGGACAGCGAATCGGCATTGACCGCGATCGAGACGCGGGCGAAGGTGTTCGAACCGTTTTCCAAACCGAGTTCTCGCACGGTGTCACGCGACAGTGCGTCTATCTGACGGGCAAGACGCAGGACTTCTCTCCCGGAATCGGTGACCTGGATGGGTTTGGTGCGCTGCACCAGGATCCGGCCAACCGAGGTCTCGAGAGCTTTGATTCGTTGGCTGACCGCCGAAGGCGTGATGTGTAACTTCCGCGCCGCCGCCTCGAAGGTTCCCTCGTCGACCGCAGCGTGCAATGCCCTCAGTTGCTCGAAATCCAACATAATCTGAAGCTACTCTTATGCGTCCTAAGAATCATTAGCTGGACTGAATGAAATCTGAGCGGCAGGCTCGACAACATGCTCAGCACCAACGACCCTGCGTCGGCCCTCGTCGGTTTCGGAGTCGGACTGTCATTGATCGTCGCAATCGGCGCCCAGAATGCGTTTGTTCTTCGCCAAGGTCTGACGCGATCGCACGTACTCCCGATCGTCGCAGTGTGCGCGTTGTCAGACGCAATTCTGATCCTTGCAGGCATCAGCGGAATCGGGACCCTCCTCGAACACGCACCGTCGCTGATCACGTTCGTTCGTATCGCCGGTGCGGTCTTCCTCCTCAGCTATGCAATCTTCGCCGCCAAGCGGGCGCTTCGACCCCAGACGCTGGCGCCGGATCAGCACGGCAACGGTTCGAGGCTGGCCGCCGTCACGATGGCATTGGCTCTCACCTGGCTCAATCCACACGTTTACCTCGATACCGTGGTGCTCATGGGTTCAATTGCCAACGGTCGCGGCGAAATCGGACGTTGGTGGTTTGCGGCCGGTGCCATCACCGCGAGTGTGGTCTGGTTCAGCGCCCTCGGTTACGGCGCACGTCTGCTGACGCCGCTTTTTGCGAAACCCAACGCCTGGCGGATTCTCGACGCTCTGATCGCCGTGATGATGGCGGTTCTCGGAATCAGCCTGCTTGTCGAATTGTGACTCGGCTGCACAACCTCGATCCGACACTGCGGGTATCGGGATGGGTTACCGTCCAAGGTGAGCAAGCTCAATTCACCTGTCGCGAGTTGTGACCATCAGGTAGGGCTGATCACGATGACCGAGGACGACGGCGGCACCGAACCGCGTGACTCCAACCGCGGACTGAGTTTGCTGTGCCTTCTCGCTGCGGTCGCCGGCGTCGGGGTCGGATTTGTCGGCGGCGCGTTCCGTTGGTGTCTGATCAGGGCCGACGAACTCCGTCGGACGATCGTGAACTGGGCGCATCACGTTCCGTACGTCGGGTGGCTCGTGCCGGTCGTCCTGGTGGCCTTGTGCACCGTGCTGGCCGTACTGATCGTCAGACGAGTCCCCCTCGCAAAGGGAAGCGGCATCCAGCACGTCGAGGCGGTGTCCCGCGGCGAAGCGAAACCGCCGGGAATCAATCTCGTGCCTGCCAGATTCATCGGCGGCCTCTTGGCGATCGGCTCCGGTCTGGTTCTCGGCCGCGAGGGCCCCACCGTACACATGGGTGCGGCGATCGGGGCAGAAGCGGGACGGCGGGCCCGCCTTGCCGAACCGGACGTCGCCATGCTGCAAACATCCACGGCCGGAGCAGGACTCGCCGTCGCGTTCAACGCGCCGATCGCCGGGGCACTGTTCGTCTGCGAGGAGGTGACGCACTCATTTCGGCTGCGCACCGTGCTGCCAACACTTTTCGGTGTTTCGGTCGCGGTGGGCTGTGCACGACTTGTCATCGGTGACCAACCCGATTTCGAGGTCGGCACCGTCCCGACGCCTCAACTCGCACTCTTGCCACTGTTTGTCGTCTTCGGAATCCTCACGGGGCTACTCGGTATCGCCTACAACCGCTTGATTCTGGGTCTACTCGACGCCGTTGCACGACTCGACAGGATCCCGCCGACTGTCATCGGCGCAACGATCGGCGCCACCATCGGCCTGGCGCTGTTCCTCGACCCGCTGGCCAGTGGGGGCGGCGACGTTCTTGCACAGATGATCGTCGGCGGAAGGACCTTCGTACTGCCGATCCTGCTGCTGTACTTGGCGGTTCGGTTCTTCACTGGCCCGCTCTCGTATGCCGCTGGAACTCCCGGCGGACTGTTCGCTCCCTTACTCGCACTCGGCGCACTCTGGGGGTCGATCTTCACCGGACTGTCGAGCTTCGTGCCCGGAGTGGACGCCGGGCTCACGGTCACCATGGCCACCATCGGCATGGCTGCCTTCTTCGGCGCTGTAGTGCGCGCACCGTTCACCGGCATCGTGATCGTGGTCGAGATGACAGCGGTGACGTCGACGCTCGTCCCGATGCTCGCTGCCACTGCGGCAGCGGTATTCGTCGCCACCGCGGCAGGGTCGGCACCTATCTACGACAGTCTCCGAGAACGGATGTTGGAAACTCGACACCCACCTCTGCGATGATCACGATCGACATCGTGCGCGGCGCACATCCCTGTGGCGCCGCGCCCCGATCGGATGGCAACTGGTACACCATCAAGGCACCCCGCTCCACTGATTTACGCACCGCAAAATCTGCGACAGCTCTCTAGATCAAGGGCGTTCCGACGTAGTTCTCGGCGATCAGCGTTCGTCCGGCGACCGAACGCGTGACCATGTCCAACTCGGCCAGTTGACGGCGATGCCCGAAACCGCTGTCGCCTGGCAAGCGATGGAGCATCGACGACATCCACCACGAGAAGTGCTGCGTCCGCCACACACGCGGCAGCACCGTTTCGGTGTACCCGTCCAACATCTTTCGGTCGGACGAGGTGAAGAAACTGTCCATTGCCTTCGCCAGAGCGTAAACGTCGGCGATCGCGAGATTCATTCCCTTCGCACCGGTCGGCGGCACGGTGTGCGCCGCATCGCCGGCAAGAAACAGGTTGCCGTGCTGCATCGGTTCGCATACGAAGCTGCGGAACTGAAGGATCGATTTCTGAAAGATCCTGCCGTCCTTGATCTCTGCTCCGTCGCCGTCGACGCGCATGTGCAGCTCGTCCCAGATTCTATCGTCGGACCAGTTGTCCACGGAGTCGTCCGGATCGACCTGAAGATAATGACGCTGCACCTCGGGGGTCCGCGTGCTGATCAGTGCAAACCCACGCTCATGGTTGGCGTAGATCAATTCTTCCGATGACGGCGGAGCCTCGGCCAGGATGCCGAACCACGCGAAGGGATACTGGCGGAAATGATCCGTTCGGATCGACGGTTCGGGAATCAGCTTTCGCGTTTGCGTACGTGATCCGTCGCAACCGGCCACCAGGGCGCACTCGAGCTTCTGGTCGTTTCCGTCCGAGTCGACAAAAGTGATGCTCGGGCGATCCGATTCGTGATCGTGCACTTTCGCGTCGGACACTCCGAACCGAATGTCCCCGCCGTCAGCGAGACGTCGCGCGATCAGATCCTTGAGCACCTCGTGCTGCGGATACACCGTGACGGCGCGCCCGTCGGTCGATTCGTCGAACGCAATTCGGTGCCCTCGCCCGCCGAATCGCAGCTCGATTCCGTGATGTTCGAGGCCCTCCCGCTTCAGTCGATCACCGAGTCCGGTCTCGACCATGAGATCAACCGTGTTCTGTTCGAGCACGCCGGCACGAATGGTGCCTTCTACCTCTTCACGGGTGCGACATTCCAGGACTACCGAATCGATTCCCTTCAGATGCAACAGATGCGAGAGCATCAACCCGGCGGGACCACCACCGACGATTCCGACCTGGGTGCGCGAAGAAGACATACAGAGAACTCCTGAGGTGAGTGACGATTGAGACCACCATCGACCACGATCACTCCCCTGAACAGCTGTAATTTCACTCAGTGAAAGACCGAATACGAGCTATCCAAGTCCGCCGCCACCAAGCCCGCGTGAAATTCCACGGGCGGCCGCGACCAAGGCCGGCAGTAATGGAGCCGGATCCTGCTCCACCGGAACAACTGTCGAGACCGCTGCGACGACATTGCCGCCGGCTTCGCGGACCGGAGCGGCGACGGCAAGGGTTCCGACGTTCAGATACTCACGGCAGACGACAAATCCGGTGCGTCTGATCTCGTCGAGAGTTGCTCGCAAAATCCGCTCGGACGTAATGGTTTTGGGAGTGAACGACTCGAGACCGGCCTGGAGGACGTCGTCGAGAAGCTCGGTTCCGCCGTGCGCGAGGAGAATCAATCCACCGCTGGACGCGTGCAACGGCAATCTTCCCCCGGCCCGACCGACAACGGTGACAGCACTACGCGAGGACAAGCGCTCGAGGTACAGCGCCTCGGTACCCTCACGAACGACCAACTGCACATTCTCCCGGGTGACCTCGTACAGGTCCTCGAGGAACGGCAACGCCACCTGCCGCAGGCCGTGAGCGCCGGGAGCAAGAGCGCCGATCTCCCACAACCGCACTCCGACCTGGTACTTGCCGTCACTCCGACGCTCGAGTGCGCCCTCAGCCACCAACTGCCCACACAGCCGATGAACGGTGGGCAGAGGTAAACCGCTGCGACGACTGATCTCCGACTGCGTCAACCGCGGCGATTTCGCGTCGAAGGCACCGAGCACGATAAATGCCCGGCCGATCAACGAACGGTCGCCTGATGCCATTCACACAGTGTGACAGGGCAGTGCCACTAAGAATCCACTGTGACTGGCATCAGGCGAAACGTGTTCAGGCGGTGCGGAGCTACGCGGAGTGCGCCAATTCCGGTTCGCGTTCGGTCACCGGCGGCGCGGCCTCGATCTTCATCGGTTCCTGCGCGTAGTGGAAGTGCGGACGACGGTGACCGATGAACGAACCGAACCACGACATCACAGCGACGTACCGGTTGCGGAAGCCCACCAGATACATCACGTGCACGGCCAGCCACATGAACCAGGCGATCGTGCCCTTGAACTCGACCTTGCGGACGCGACATACAGCGCTGAATCGGCTGATGATCGACATGCTGCCCTTGTCGAAGTACTTGAAAGGCGTTCCGGCCTTGACCTTTCCGTTCACAGTCTTCGCGGCGTGACGGCCACCCTGCATCGCAACGGGCGACTGACCGGGCAGACCGTTGAGCGAAGTCATGTCGCCGATGGCAAAGACGTTGGCGAACCCGCCGACGGTCAAGTCCGGATTGATGAGCAGACGACCTGCGCGGTCACTCTCACAACCGGTTGCCTCTCCGAGCACTGCGGCGAAGTCGTTGGCGCGTACACCGGCCGACCAGATGACGGTCTCGGCGTCGATGCGCTTCTCTTCCTTGGTCTTTGCCGAAGAAACGGTGACACCGTGCTCGTCGATGGCGGTGACCATGGTGTTGAGGACTACCTCGACACCCGACTTCTCGAGCGAGGCCTGCGTGTACTCACTGAGCTTGCCGCCGAAGGCCGGAAGCGCAACGCCGGCGCCCTCGACCATGGTGACCGTGACCTCGTCGGCACTGATGTTGTTGATGGCCTTCGCAAAGTAGCGACGCGCCAGTTCCTTGATCTGTCCGGCGAGCTCGACGCCGGTCGCGCCGGCACCCACGACAACGAAGCTCAGCAGGTTACGGCGAACCAGCGCGTCGTTGGTGGTGTGCGCTTCCTCGAAGCAACGCAGGATCTGCTTACGCAGTACCTCGGCGTCCTCGACGGTCTTGAGCTTGTAGGTGACCTTTTCGAACTCGTCATGACCGAAGTACGCCTGCGTGGCACCGGTGGCTGCGATGAGCGAGCGGTACCCGAGCGTGTGGCGGGTGCCCGAGGCTTCGTAGACGACGGTGTTCTCTTCGGCGTTGACCTCGACGACGCGGCCGAGGCGGACGTCGGCGTTGGGGTACTTCTGCAGGATCGTGCGGATGGGCGGAGCAACTTCGCCGGCCGACAGGACACCCGTCGCCACCTGGTAGAGCAGCGGCTGGAAGAGGTGCTCGGTGGTGGCGGAGATGAGAACGAACGGCGTCTTGGACTTCGCGAGGGTCTTGGCCGCGGCGAGGGCTCCGAATCCCGAACCGACGATCACAACCTGAGTCTTCTCGTGTCCAGTCGCGTCGATGTCGGCGCGACCCGCAGCTGTTCTATCCACAACGAACTCCTCAACCAAATTGAAAGTATGACTATTACGGTATGGACTGATCATGGGTCGGGTCCAGCTAGCTGGAGTATTCGCAAGACTGTTATCTCGATTGCTCATAAGTAAGCTGTCCTCATGGACTTCCGCCAACTCAAGTACTTTCTCGTCGTGAGCGAGGAACTGAGCTTCAGTCGCGCCGCCGAACGCTGCTTCATCTCGCAGTCGGCGATCAGCCATCAGGTCGCACGGCTGGAGAAGGAGCTCGGGGCGACACTCTTCGAGCGCTCGACCCGGGCGGTTCGCCTGGCCCCGGCAGGATCGCGACTGGTTCCCATCGCGCAGCAAGTCCTCAGTCTCGAAACGATGGCGTACTCCGTCGCACGAGACCCGAGAGCCCGGATCCGAATCACGGGAAACATGAGCTTTGCCGCTCAGACGCTGGACGCCATCGCACACGTGCGCGAACTTCATCCGGACCTGGACGTCGAGTTCGTCATCAAGAGCTTTGCCCACCGCATGGATGCTGTGGCCTCCGGTGACGCGGACATCGCCCTGATTCGCGGCGGCGTCGACCGCCCCGGACTCGAACCCTTGGACCTCGGCGTCGAAGATCTGCTGGTCGTCATGTCGAGCCGACACCCCCTAGCCGGCCAGCAAAGCGTCGACCTCAATGATCTGGCCGCATATCCCCTGCTCCTGCCGCCGCGCCAAAGTCAGGTGCTCATTCACAAAGTCGTCGAGGACGCATTCCGCGAGATCGATCGACGCGTCCAACTGGGCCCCGCAATTCCGAGCGATCACACAGCCACGCTGGACGTGATCACCAACCCGCGCGCCTGGACCCTGCTCTATTCGATCACCGCAGGCGAATCTCCACGCGCCGGAATCAGCTTCATGCGAGAATCGCACGGCCGCTTGCGCATTCCCGTCTCGGGAGTGACCCGCAGCGGCGCTACCCACTCCGCCGAGTTCGCCGATCTGATCCAAGCACTCAAGGACGCCATGAATCCGTCTTTCACTGAGTGAAAGTGTGATGGCGATCGACCCCCTCACAGAGCAACGTGGTGGGCAACCATGTGATGCGGCGCGCGGTTGCATCCCTTTACCGAGGAGCAGCCATGACGCGTTTGCTGAGCGACCCTGTGTGGGAATCGAAGATCTTCGACGGCGAATGGGTTCGCGGTAGCGCCGACGATCGTATTGTCGTCGAGCCGGCCACCGGCAAGCAGTTGACGACGGTCGGCATGGCAACACCCGACGACGTGGCAGCCGCTGCAACAAAAGCTACTGCAGCTCAGAAGGATTGGGCGGCAAGACCATACACTGAACGAGCCGCCGTTCTACGCCGCGCCGGTCAACTGTTCGAGCAGTACGCCGACGAAATCGGCGAATGGGTAATCCGCGAGGCCGGCAGCATCCCAGCCAAGGCCGGGCTGGAAACCCATACTGCTGCCGAAGAGTGCTACAACGCAGCAGCTTTGGCCGCACACCCTGTCGGAGAGGTTCTGCGCTCGGAGCAACCTCGGCTGAGCTTCTCTCGTCGCGTACCCGTCGGAACCGTCGGCGTCATCGCGCCGTTCAACTTCCCCATCATTTTGTCGATCCGTGCAGTCGCTCCCGCACTGGCGCTGGGCAATTCGGTGATTCTCAAGCCTGACCCGCGCACGGCGATCTGCGGCGGTGTGGTTCTCGCTCGCATCTTCGAAGAAGCAGGCTTGCCCGCCGGAGTGTTCAGCATGCTGCCGGGCGGCGCTGACGCCGGTGAGGCAATCGTGGTTCATCCGAGCGTTCGCGTCATCGCATTCACCGGGTCGACCCGAGCCGGACGCGCGGTCGGCGAACTGGCGGGCCGCTATCTCAAGCGCGCTCATCTTGAACTCGGCGGCAACAATGCGCTGATCGTCATGGATGACGTCGACCTCGAAAAGGCCGCATCTGTCGGCGCTTTCGGATCGTTCATGCACCAGGGACAGATCTGCATGACCACCGGCCGCCAACTGGTCCACGAAAGTATCGCCGCCGACTACACCGCACTCCTTGCCGAACACGCCGACAAGCTTCCGGTAGGCGACCCGTTCACCGGTCAGGTCGCACTCGGACCCATCATCGACGCCAAACAACGCGACCACATCCACTCTCTGGTCACCGGAAGCATCGCGGCCGGAGCAAAACTGGCTGCCGGCGGCACCTACGAGGATCTCTTCTACCGGCCCACCGTGCTGGCCGACACCCCACTCGCCGCGCCGGCCTTCGCCGACGAGGTCTTCGGGCCGGTCGCACCGGTGACCCCCTTCGCCACCGTCGAACAAGCCGTCGCCATAGCCAACGATTCCGAGTACGGGTTGTCGCTGGGCATTCTGACCTCCGACGCGATGCGCGGACTCGAACTCGCCCAACAGATTCCCACCGGCCTGGTCCACATCAACGATCAGACGGTCGGCGACGAAGCCGTCATCCCGTTCGGCGGCATGGCGTCTTCGGGTAACGGCGGCCGTGTCGGCGGTATCGGTGCAAACCTCGATGCCTTCACGGAAACGCAATGGGTGACGGCGCAAAGTGCACTCCCGGTCTACCCCTTCTAGAACGAATTCACAGGGCATGTCCCACTCGGTCGCTGACCAGCATTGACGGGATCGATCTCGCGGACTTACCATCCAGAGAAAATTACTTCGCCACATTAAGCATTTTCTCTTGTTGTTCCCGAGAAGGACCCGTTGACGAACACAGTTACGACGAGCAGTGCCGCGAGCCCCAGCGCTACGCCAACTGCCACCGATTCCCCGGACCAGTCCGTAGCAAGATCGCCGCGCCGGGAGGCCGTGATCATCGGCGCTTTGAGCCTGGCAGCGATGATCGTCTCGATGATGCAGACGCTGCCGGTTCCGATCCTGGGACGGATTCAGTCCGACCTCGGAGCCTCGTCCGCCGGCGTCAGTTGGGTGACGACGGCGACCCTGCTTTCCGCTGCCGTCTTCACTCCCCTGCTGGGACGCTACGGCGATCAGCACGGCAAGAAGCGCACCTTGGTCGGCGTCCTCGTCGTCATGGTGATCGGTTCGATTGTCGCGGCGTTGGCGCACAATCTGCCACTGCTGATCCTCGGCCGTGTCCTCCAGGGAACAGCCACCGCGATCTTCCCGCTCGCACTCTCTGTCTTGCGCGAAGAGATACGACCACAGAAGCTTCCCGGCGCCATGGCCCTGGTCAGCGGAACTCTTGCATTCGGCAGTGGTCTCGCCCTCGTGGCCACCGGTCTGCTCACATCGGCTCCGGATGCCGACTACCGCAACGCCTTCTGGATGGCCACCGGATTCGCCGTGCTGGCCTTGATTGCCGTCGCCACGCTGGTCCCGCCCACCACGCACAAAAGCGGTGGGCGCGTGGACCTCATCGGTGCGCTGAGTCTGGGGGCGGCACTACTTCTGCTTCTTCTGGCGATTTCTCAAGGCCACCAATGGGGGTGGTTGTCGCCCTTGACCGTCGGTGTTTTCGTGGGCTCGATCGTGATGTTCGCAGTCTGGGTATGGATCGAGAAGATCGTCGACGAACCGCTTGTCGACATGCGGATGTTCGTCCACCGCCCGGTGATGATGGCAAATCTTGCCGGCGTCGTGGTGGGCTTCGGCATGTTCGCGAACTTCCTCGGGATCTCGTATCTCGCACAACTTCCCCGCGATCTCACCGGATACGGCTTCGACGCGAGCATTCTGCGTGCGTCGGTCGAATTCCTGCTGCCTGGCGCGATAGTTTCGCTGATCGCCGCCCCGATCGGCGGTCGTCTCATCAGGCTGCGTGGGCCGCGATTCGTTCTGGGACTCACTGCGATCCTGGGCGCGGTGCCGTTTGCGTGGCTCGCGTTCGACCACACCCACACCGCGTCGGTCATCGGTGCGGGCATGGTGATCGGCGCCGCCCTGAGCCTCGGCTATGCAGCCATGCCCGCCATCATCATGTCCAACGTCCCGCATCATCAGAGCGGCATCGCCAACGGCATCAACTCGATCTCACGTTCCACCGGCAGCGCCATCGGCAGCGCAGTAGTGACAACGATTCTGGCGTCGATGACAATCGCGAACCTCCCCGAAGGGGTTCCGGCGATGCCAAGCGAATCTGCCTTCACCGTCACGTTCGCGACCGCGGGCGTTGCCTTCGTTCTGGTGGGACTGGTGGGGTGGCTGGGGCTCCGACCGGCACGCTCCCCTTCCGCTTCCGAACAACCTCCCGCTGCGTGAGATCGGTAGTACCGCAGAGACTTAGACGGAACGTAGCCTGCGCACATGGCAGGTGAGACTCTCTACGTGATCGACCGGATCGTCACGAATCCCGGATGCGGGCAGAAGTTCGTCGACGAATGGCGTGCCGGCTACCTGCCGAACGCCCGGCGACGCAGCCTGACCCTCGACAACATACTTGTCAGTCCGCCGTTGTGGTCCGAGTACGAACCCAACGTCGTGACTATCACGTGGACCGTCGACGGAGCCTCCGGTTGGTGGGCAATGACTCGTCTGAGTCGCGGCGACACCACGCTTCGGCAGTGGTGGGATGCCATGGAACCACTCATCTGCGAACGTAGCCGCACCATGGCGGCTGCTGCCGACGACGTCGAGGCACTGGCCGATGTATAACGTCACGAGGGTTGTTTTTGCTGCCGACAGCACGGACTCGGACGGTTGGGCGAATGCGGTGAACACCATTGCGGCAGTGGCAGAATCGTCGGGCGCAGTTCGCCATCTCGTCACCGCTACTCTGCCCGGCGCCATCAACGGCGGAGATCTGATCGTTTATCTTCAGTTCGCGAATGAAGCCGCGTGGCGAGCCGTTAGCGATTCCGTCGACGCAGAACTTCACCACGATGCCATCGAACGCTTTCACGGCGCCGAGTACGTTTCCGGAACCGAGGGTCGCTCGCGCGCCACGGGCCCGAACGGGGTGTATCGAGCGTTGCTGATTCGCGTTGAACCCACTACCTCCGAGGACGAAATCGAACGCTTCGAAAGCGACTTGCTGAAGATGCCCGGGCATATCTCCTCGATCGCTGCCTGGCGACTCAGTCGGGTGAGTGCGGCGACCGGCGCAACACCTGCACGTGACGAAGCGCCGTGGACCCATGTGTGGGAGCAGGAGTTCACCGACCTCGAATCACTGCAGACCCAATACCTCGATCATCCGATCCACTGGAGCGTCGTTGATCGATGGTTCGATCCCGAATGCACCGAAGTCATTGTGCGGGAAAGAATCTGCCATACCTTCGGCGAACTGGGCGACGAGATCCTATCGAGCGGCGGCTGATACCTCGCGGATCATCGCCCAAACTTTCTGGCGTGCCGGCTCTGTGAGCGACAATGACGGAATAGTGAGGAACCCGTGAAACAACCCGTCGAAGCGATGATGCTGCACGGGGACGCCGGCCGAGGCAAGCAGTTTCGCGTACTCGTCACCGGACGAGCACGGCGGATCCAGCTCGGCTGTCACGACAACAGCCGCGGGAAGATCGGCGAACGACTCTGTCCGAGTGGGTATCACCCGCACGTCATCTCGGCGTTCGGGAGCATATTGGTCCCAGTACCACTTCATGGCCGTGGTCGTGTTGTAGTGGTCGGTACCGTAGAGACGGTAGGACTCGGTGTCGAAATCGTCGTCGATCACCGGATAGATGAGAACCTGCGCCGCAACCGCCGGCCCCCCACGATCGCGAGCGGCGATGGCTACTGTCGCAGCAAGATTGCCGCCCGCGCTGTCGCCGGCAAGGACTATCTTGCTCGGGTCTGCGCCGTACTGTGCCGCGTGTTTCGTCGCCCACTCCAATGCGGCGTAGACGTCGTCGTGTGCTGCCGGCGCGGGGTACTCAGGGGCCAGACGATAATCGACGGAGACGACGACGGCGCCAACCCCTTCCGCCATGGACCGGCAGAATTCGTCATGGCTGTCCAGGTCACAGAACACGAAGCCTCCGCCATGAGCGAAGACGACCAGCGGTCCGGCGTCGGAGGAAGTGTGCGGGCGGTAGACGCGGATCGCCAGATCTCCACCGGGGCCCTCGATTGCGAGATCTTCGACCGTACGCAAATCGGGAAGCCGCTCCAACGGGGCGCGTCGATTCCGAAGCAGAGCGCGCAACTCCGACGGCTCGAAGCTGGTGACATCCGGAAATGCGGCGTTGAGCGTGGCCAGCATGGTGATGACTTCCGCGTGAATTGTCATGTGCACTCCTGATCTCGGACGTCGGGCATCCGCCAAGGTAGATCGCGCGCGGCCGAGTGAGAACACACCTTCCCGATCAGTGGTCTGTTTGGTTACGAGAAGTCGTGAGAAACGAAAAGGGAGACCACACCTCGTTGTGTGGTCTCCCTTTTCGATTCGGTTCAGCCGATCAGGCGTCAGCTCCTACTGCGAGCATCCACCTTGTCGTCATCGTCGTCGTGCTCGCCGGCAGCAAGCGCGATGTCGGAAGACTCGACGCCCCCATTCGGGCCTGTCTTCTCGAGGTCGACCGGTGCATCACCGGACGCAACCTCTTCGGCCTCAGGCTCTTGCGGTAGCGGTTTCTTGAGGCTCAGGATGATCGAGCCTGCCAAGACCACGATGATCACCGCGAGGCTGACCAGCGAGGGGATCTCGGGGATCGACGTGCTGATCACCTTGTGGCTGGCCTGCATGATCAGCTTCACGCCGATGAAGGCGAGGATGATCGACAGACCCTTGGAGAGGTAGTGGAACTTCTCGAGCAGACCCGAGAGCAGGAAGTACAGGGCACGCAGACCCAGGATCGCAAACGCGTTACTGGAGTACACGATGAACGGGTCGTCGCTCACTGCCAGGACTGCCGGGACGCTGTCGACTGCGAACACGAGGTCGGCGGCTTCGATGGCGACGACGACGGCGAACAGCGGTGTTGCGACGCGCTTTCCGGCTTCCTTGACGAAGAACTTGGTTCCCGCGTATTCCTCGCGAACCGGCATGATCTTGCGCAGCAGGCGAACTGCCAGCGACGTACCCGGATCGAAGCTCTCGTCGTCGTCCTTGAGCAGCTTGTAAGCGCTGTAGAGCAGGATGGCGGCGAAGACGAACAGGACGGCCGTGAACTTGCTGACCACGGCAACGCCGGCAGCGAGGAAGATTCCGCGGAAGATCAGGGCGCCGATGACACCGAAGAACAGCACACGGTGCTGGTACTCACGGGGCACCTTGAAGTAACCGAAGATCAGGGCGAACACGAAGAGGTTGTCGACCGAGAGGCTCTTCTCCAACAGCCAGGCTGTTGTGAATTCGACGCCCGAGTTCACCCCCAAGGTCAGGGTGACAACCACCGCGAACACGAGAGACAAACCGACCCAGAGTGCACTCCACCAGGCCGCTTCCTTGAAGCCGATGACATGCGCGCCGCGGTGGGCGAGCAAGTCGATGAGCAACATGACGACGATGACTGCGGCGAACGCGGCCCACGCCCACATGGGAACGTTCATCGCTGACCACCTACCCGAATGGCACTGATGACTGCGGTCACGGGGAGCTCCTTCACTGGGTTCGGACGGCCGTCTCGCCGTCTTCTCCAGTGTTCCTTGCCGACTTCTATCCATCCCTGTCGAAATATCGACGACTTTTGTATCTAAAGTTGCCGAGATCATGCAATCAAAAGGTGTTGCATCCGAAACCGCCGTTGGAAGGCAACTTGTTCTAGCCTGGCAAACATGAGCACCTCGTTGTACTACTCCGCCGTCCGCTCCACACCGCTGACCGACGACGAGAAGGCCGAAGTCGACCGACTCATCGCCGTCCACAACGACGAATTTCCGTTCGACTACGAGGTCCTGGACCTCTACCCGTCGGATATCCCCAACACTCTGCTCAACGGCTCGACCAAGATCTCGAGCGATCCGACCGAGGTGATTCCGTCACTCGTCTACTGGTTCAACGCACTGACCGAACTCCGGCGAGCGGTGCCCGACGCCGACTGGGACGTTTCACTCGACGACACCCCCGCAGATTGGGATGACAACTCCGGCTACTCGCTCCCCGGACTCGATGACATGCAGTAGCGAATCACGGCGCCGGCGCGATGGTGGCTCCGTAGCTCTCCAGTGCGATGAGGGCCAACTCCGTCGGCAGCCGACGCTGGTCGACGCTGCGACCCAGTAGCTTTTCGGCCTGATCGAGTCGATACCGCACGGTGTTCTTGTGCAGGCCGAGGGCTGCGGCAGTAGCGGCCGCGGTGCAGTTGTTCTCGTAGTAGACCCGGACGGTGTCACGGATGCGCGTCGTGACGCCGTCCGCGCCGGCCAGGCCTTTCAGTTCCCGAGCCACCAACTCACGCAGTTCGCCCAGATCTTCGGTGAGCAGACAGGGAACCTGAACATCCTCGTAGACGGTGATACCCGGCGAGCCCCCGGAACGGACCGCCACGCGCTGCGCGGCGAGCGCCTCGCGATGACTGCGAGCGAATCCTTCCATTCCGTAACCGCTCGCTCCCACTGCAACGCGAAGATCCGAATGCCGGGCATCAACATGTGACGCCCACTCCTGGCCGTCGAAATGCGCGACCCACGACCACAGCTCACGCGCGCCCGAAGGCAAAGTCAGAACACGCTCGCCATTGGACTCGTCCACAAAGGTACGGGCGTACGAGTCCAACCGCGCCAATACGTCTGCAGCCGGGTCGGTGTCGTCCGTCCAGAGAACAAACGCCGTGTGGTGGCGCCGCATCGGATAGTCCAGGATCCGGGACGCTTCGTCGGAGTGAAGGGCTTCGCCCGCGACAATCGCGTGCACCGTCTCGGACCGACGCGCAAAAGCGCCGCGCGCCAAGCTCTCCCGCTCCTTCGCGTACGTCGCGACCAACAATTCGGTGGTCACTTCCAGCCATCTCATCGCCGAACCCCACACTCGAACGAGAAGTGCGCGTTTGAGTTCCGGACCGATCGGGAGTGCCTCTATCGACTCGTCGACGAAACCCAGCATCGCGAGGCGTCCGGCGCCGTAGATCTTGAGCAGGACCCGAAGATCCATACCGCGCCGAGCGACGGTGAGTGCAAGCGCAACCGACTCCGCCGGCGGCGTGACCTCTTGGGAACCGCCCGCGATCGCCGCCACGATGACGCGGAGCTGCGCCGCGGTGCTCGCATCCACATCGCGTCGTAGCTCCCGATCAGCCGCTACCTCGGGATTGGCCTCGGCAATGGCGTCGTCGATGCGTTGGACGAAACCGTCGATCACCTCCGGCTGGAGATAGATGGGTGCGAGATTCGCAATCCAGCCGTCCAACTCCGATGTTTCCATGGCGCCTCCCCGAATTGTGACTTAGTCATAAATCTATCGCCTTGGTTCGGCCAACAAGGCCTATCTACCCAACTTCAACTGGTCCACAATCACATCTCACTGCAGTTTCACGTCGCTGCAGATTTACGTCACTGCAATCCCATCCCTCTAGTTTTTGGAGACGCTCGCGATATGAACAAGCCTTTCGACGGTCAGGTAGTGGTCATCACCGGTGGCGCCAGGGGCATCGGATACGCCACCGCGAAACGGCTCATCAGCCTGGGCGCGAGGGTCGCGATCGGCGACATCGACGAAGCCACTCTCGCGCAGGCTGCAAAAGATTTGGGCATCCGTACGTTCGGGCGTCTCGACGTCACCGACCCCGCGTCGTTCTTCGACTTCCTCGACACCGTCGAAGGTGAACTCGGCCCGATCGACGTACTGGTCAACAATGCGGGCATCATGCCGGTCGGACGGATCGTCGACGAGGACGACACCGTGACCAGACGCATCATCGAGATCGACGTCCTCGGCGTGATCACGGGAACCAAACTCACACTGCGACGGATGCTTCCACGCGGACGTGGACACGTCATCAACATCGCTTCGCTTGCCGGCGAACTCCCGTGCCCCGGTCTGTCGACGTACTGCGGCGCCAAGCATGCGGTGTTGGGCTTCACCGATTCTGTCCGCAAGGAAGTTCGTGGCACCGGAGTGAACGTCTCGTCCGTACTGCCGACGCTCACCAACACCCAACTCACTTCCGGGACTTCGGGAATGAAGGGTTTCCGTGAGGTTCAGCCGGAGGAAATCGCCGAAGCAATCGTCGGCTTGATCACCAAACCTCGACCACGCGTGCGCATTACGCGAGTGTCCGGACTGCTTGTCCAGGCACAGGGTTTCGTGCCCCGACGGCCTTACGAGGCATTGAGCCGACTGTTCGGCGTCGAGACGCAGTTTCTCGGCGACGTCGACACCGCGGCCCGTGCTGCCTACGAGGAACGGGCGCGCACCAGCTGATCAGGCCAGCTCCGTGGCCGGCCAGTCGAGCAACTTCGCGCCCAACACGGCAGCGTGGAGCGCGAAGCTGTCGTTGGGGTCGTTGACGTTCTGGCCGGTGAGTTCACGGATACGGTCCAAGCGGTACGTGACCGCCCGGACCGACAAGTGCAGGTCTCGGGCGGTCTTTGCCGTATTGCCGCCGGCGGAGAAGTACGCGAGCAGGGTGTCGATCATCGGCCCAGCGCCGCCGCGCGCCTCGAGCAGCGGCGTGAGCAGGGTGTGGATCAGGTCGGTGACCGCCGGCCTGTCGTTGACCAGAACGCGGTAGACCAGCAGGTCACGAGCATCGATGATCGGTGCGGTCAACGACAGGCGCTGCGCCAGGTCCAGTGCGTCGAGCGCCTCCCGGTACGACGCCACGACGCCCGAAGCGGTGGTGCGAGGGCGCCCGACAGCGATCTGCCAGGTGCCGTCCAAAGCACGCCGCTGCAACTGAACTCGCCCGTCGTCATCGGTTCCCGGTCCGAGAGCCGACCGAATACCCGCCAGCACGTGATCAACGGCATCACGGTCCGGCGCCGCGAAAACGACGACCAGTTTGCCGCTCTTGCTGGCAACCAACGCGTCGGCGTCACCCTTGCTGCCGAGCACGGCACGTTCGACGGCCCGCACCAAGGGATTGTCGTCGGTGAACTCGCGCGTCGCGGTCACGACCGCGACGGCATGCGGACCGCTGAGATGGAGCCCGAATCCCGAAGCACGACCTAACAATCCGACGACATCGGCTCCACCGGTCAACAGGTCGTCGACGAACTCACGGCGTGCCGATACCTGCGAGCGGACCAGAGAACGCCTGGCCAACTGAAATCCTTCGGCCAGTTCGGCGACGGCATCGTCGACGGCGCGGAGCATGACTTCGCCGGCCGAGACGACGGCAGTCGGATCCGATTGTGCCGCAATAACAGCGGGGAGCTCACGCCACAGGCGCCAAGCCGAGGAGAGATAAAGATCGAGCAGGGCTCGCAGGGCGACACCCTGCTGCGCCGCTTCTTCACCGCGGGCACGGAAACGATGCAGCTGACGACGCTGCAGCGGCTTCCCCTCGCATACGGCGACACTGAGCACGTCCAGGAAATCACCCAGCAACTCGACGGGTAGGCCACCGGCGTCGTCCGCCCCTGCCGCGGCTACCCGGGAAAGCACTTCTGTGGGTACTCCGGTTGCGTTCACCCCCCGCATTCTTCCACCACGTTCCGAAGGCGGGGGGACTGTCGTACCGGAACCGCTAGTCTTCGCCGACCAGGATGTGCGCGTAACTCACTCCGCCGGCTCCGATCATCTGCGCGAATCCGATCCGCGCACCGTCGTGCTGACGGACCCCGGACTGCCCACGAATCTGCTGAGTGATCTCGACGAACTGGGACAGGCCGGTCGCTCCACCGGGATGCCCACGGCCGATCAGTCCACCGCTGGGGCTGACCGCGACACGGCCTCCGATGTGGAAATCGCCGTCTGCCATCGCGAACGACGCCTTCCCTTCCGCCGCCAACCCGAGATCCTCGATGTACTGCAGTTCTTCGACGCTGAAAGCCTCGTGAACCTCTACGACGTCGACGTTGTCGGGGCGAATGTCGGCTTGCTCGTAGGCACGGGCGGAGACCCGCTTGGTCACACCGAGATCAGGCATGAACGCGGCAGCCCCGTGCCACTTGTCTGTCTCCGCTACGGCGGCAGCCACTCGGACTGCCCGACTGGCGTTCGCGAGTTTTCTGCTGGTGATGACGACTGCCGCTGCGCCGTCACCGATCGGGCAGGATTCGACGCGCCGGAGCGGATCCACCAGCATCGGTGCAGCTTTCAACTCGTCCATCGTCAATGCTTTGTTACGCTGCGCCATGGGGTTTCGGCTTGCATTGAAGAGGTTCTTCTCCACCACCAGGAGGCTGGCGTCGGCCGATTCGCCGTGTCGATGCATGCGGGCCTGCTTCATCAACGCAAACGGAACAGCAGGAACTGCCATGCCGGATACAGAAATCAAGTCCGGTTCACGTTCCCCTTCGGCAGCGCGGCTCATCAAGAGAGCACCTAGGCTTCCGACTCCGACCACCGCGGCAGTTTCCACCTGCCCCGATGCCACAGCAGCGCGGGCCTGCTCGAAAGCCGCTGTGCCGGTGGCTGATGCGTTCTCTACCGCAACAGCAGGAATCCCGGTCCACGCCATTTCGTGCAGAACCAGCGGAGCGGTCGACATTCCGGTACCGACGGCACCGACCACGAGCAGGCCGACTTCAGCCCAGTCCAGTCCGGAATCCCCGAGGGCCGCGTTCAACGCCTGTCCACCCTGAACATGTGGCGGTGTCGTCGTTTTGGAAACGAACGGCGTCATTCCGACGCCCGAGATGTATACCTCACGCATCGCGCGACTCCTTTTCGAAACCGTATGTCGTGAACAGTGAGTCTTCCGTGCCCGCACTCCGGGGAACAACGGAAACCACATCACCGATTCGAACGGGATCGGCACTGACTCCCAGAATTTCGATGTCGGCGTCACCGATACGCACCTGCGCGATGGTCACGGGAGGTTGCGCTCCGGCAATCGGAAATGCTGCAGTGCAATGCGATAAGACGGTACCGGACTCGGCCAGTTCGATCTGGGTCGCCGGGGCGTAGCACTTGGCGCAACGCTCACGGCAAGGGAAGCTGATGTTCTCGCACCGACTGCACTGCGAAGCCAGCAGTCTGATGCTCGTGCCTTCACATCGCAGGGCGGCATCGTCGAATGAAGGGTGCATTATTCGTCAGTCCTGTTCTTCAGACTCGTCGAGCCTGATCAGCCCAGTAGAGTTCTCGGAGATCCTTCTTGAGGACCTTCCCGTTGACGCTGCGCGGGAGTCGTTCGACGAAGTCGATTCGCTTGGGACTACGAACACCTCCGAGCTTGTTGCGGCACAGAGCAATCAGCTCGTCGGCACCTACTTCTGCGCCCTCGTTGAGCTCGACGACAGCGGTGACGGCCTCGCCCCATTCCGGGTCCGGAATGCCGATGACGGCACAGTCCTGCACAGCGGGGTGCGACCAGATCACCTGCTCGACCTCAGCTGGGAAGACGTTGAATCCGCCCGAGATGATCATGTCTTTCTTGCGGTCGGTGAGCGTCAGAAACCCTTCGTTGTCGAGGTATCCGATGTCGCCGGTGTGAAGCCAACCGTCACGTATGGTGTCGCCGGTCGCCTCGGGGTTGTTGTAGTACCCCTTCATGACCAGGTCTCCGCGTACGCAGATTTCGCCACGCTCACCGCTCGGAAGCGCGTTGTCTTCGTCGTCGCGGATTTCGACTCTGATCAACGGCGACGGCCGACCACAAGACAGCAATCGGGCGTCGTCGGCGATCTCGCCGTCGACAAAGTGCTGCTCGGGGCGCAGGAAACTGATGGAGCCGGGAGCTTCCGTCTGGCCGAAGCATTCGATCATCACCGGACCCAGAACCTTCAAGCACTTGCGCAGCTTCTCGGCCGACATCGGGGCAGAACCATAGAGGAAGTACCGCAGCGACGTGAGATCGTAGTTCGCCAGATCCGGATGTTCGATCAACCGGTAGATCACGGTGGGAGGCAGGAACAGGTCGGTGACGTTGTATCGGTCGATCGACTCGAGCAGGGTCTCCGGATCCGGCCGCTTCAACACGACGACGGCGCCGCCGCGGGCAGTTGCCGGCAGGGTCAGCATTCCGGCGGAGTGCGTCATGGGGGCAGCCGCGAGGTTGACCACCTTCTCGTCGGCGCGATAGTGCATGGCAAGCATCAGCTGCGCAACACACATCGAGAAGCTGCGGTGGGTGTTCATCACGCCCTTGGGAGCGCCTGTCGTACCGCCGGTCGGCGAAATCATCGCCACGGAATCCTGCGGAACGTCGACCCTCGGATGCGTCGACGGAGAATCGCCGAGCCAGTCCGTCAAAGCGCGGGCGTAGTCACGAACACACTCGGCGGCGTCCGCTTCTCCTTCGAGGCGGATGTACTGGATGCGGTCGCCGACTGCAGCGTGAATCTCGTCTACAGCTGCTGCAAGCGCAGGGTGATAGAAGAGAATCTCGCAATCGAACTGGTTGACGAATCCGATGCTGTCCGTGATCGGACTGTTCGGATTGAGAGGCACCCAGGTTCCACCGGCACGCCAGGCAGCGATGACGCATAACCACGCCGCTGGATCATTGGGAGAGAGAACGCCGATCTTCGTTTCCGGCTTCATTCCGTCTCGCAGCAACGCGTTCGCGACACGACAGGACAGCGAACCTGCTTCTTCGAACGTCCAGTCGACGTCGCCGTGACGATATGCGATGGCAGCGGGATCGACGCTCCACCCTTGGTCGAAGAAATCGGAGAGGGCCATGGGAAACCATTCCTTCCTTCCTGCGGGCCGCAGCGTCCCAGGAAGTTGTCAGTAACTGTTTACATCTCGGCGAAACGTAAGCTCCCCCGGCCGACCTGTCAACCATCGACAACTGCAAAACTGTTGCACAACAACAGAATAGAGCTAACAGTCGAACAGACTCAGCAGAATCATCCCGTCTCGTACACTAAACCATACGCCATTAGGTTTACCGAAGGCGCATGCGTTGACCATTTAACCGAACTGCGTTAGATTAACCGATGTGACTTGAGGCACATCGATTCAGTGTCGACTCGAAAACTGCTGCTGGTGAACATCACCCGAGCGCACAAGCCAAGTCACACCCGCAACCACCCCTTCCGACTAAGGAACACGATGGCTTCAGCACGCGAACTGATCGATGCGTCTCCACTCAGCAGACTCCAAATACGGGTAATCCTTCTGTGCACGCTGGTCAACATGGCCGAGGGATACGACATCCTTTCGATGTCACTCGCCATACTGCCGATCACGGACGACTGGGGAATATCCGGCACCCAGTCCGGCATGCTTTTCAGCGCCGGCCTCATCGGCATGGCGGTCGGCTCGATCGCCTTGGGACCGGTCGGCGACCGATACGGGCGCCGCCCCCTGCTGATCGGTTCGCTGGTCGTCATCACAGTCGGTCTTCTACTGTCCGCAGCGAGCGGCGACGTCACACAACTTGCGCTTGCGCGTCTGCTGGCCGGCGTCGGTATGGGCGGCATCATCCCGAGTTCGCCGATCATCGTCGGCGAGTACGCACCTGCACGCAAGCGCTCGACGCTCATCGCGCTGTTCGCGATCGGCATTCCACTCGGGGGTGTACTCGGCGGCGCCGGAGCAGCGGTGCTGATGTCGACGTACGGCTGGCACTCCGCATTCCTGCTCGGCGCGGTCGTCACGGCAACAATGGCGGGTGTGGCCTATTTCGGAATCCCAGAATCGCCGGACTTCCTCGCCGCCAAGGGAACCGAGTCGTCGCGAAAGAAGCTGGACGAACTGATTTCCAAGATGAAACTGACCGGAGTCCCGGTCACGGGTAATCACACGACACCTGTGCGGCGGTCACCGAACGTCTCCGGATCGGCTCACCTGAAGTCCTGGGCCCTGGCGACGACATGCATCGTCTTCGGCCTGGTCAACATCGCATACTTCTTCGGCAATACCTGGACACCGAAACTTCTCAAGCTTGCCGGCATGTCCAACAACGCCGGAATCAGTGGTGGACTGATGTTCTCGCTCGGCGGCGCGCTCGGAACGCTGGTCTTCGCCGGCCTGGCCCTTCGATTCGCCTCGATGTGGATCACCATGGGCTTCATCCTCGCCGGCTCGCTACTGTTCGGCGTCCTCGCTCTGGTCTCGACTCAACTCAGCCCCGCGCTGGTGGCGTCAGCTCTGCTCGGGCTGTGTATGACCGCGGCCTACACCGGCCTGTATGTCATGGTGCCGATCCTCTTCCGCCCCGAAGCACGTGTCTCCGCTCTCGGAATCGCAGCGGGACTCGGCCGCATCGGAAGTATCGTGACGCCGTTGGGGATCGGTCTACTCGTCGACCGATCCTGGACGACGGAATCCATCTTCTTCCTCTTCGTCGTACCGACCCTGCTCGCCGCCGCAACGATCGCATACGCGCAGGTTCGCAATACCAAGGAATCAGTCGCCCTTGCCGTCGACGGCGAAAAGGCATCTGTACCTGCCGCTTGATCAGATCGAGTTATCCACCTGGTCGGCGTGAAGAACCCCGTAGAGGAAACTTCGCATCATCTGTTCGTACAACTGCCTGGGCGTACGTTGATTCGACTTCAGCGCGGCGTCGAGGACCGGGTGGGCAATTCGATCTACGTTGGCAAAAACGGCGGAACGCTTGGCCTCGGGCCTCATCGCCTCAGTGAGGGTGACACCCAAGGTCAGCTTCTCGAGGCCGTCGAGGATCTGAACATGCAGCCGCACAGGAACTCCCGAACCCTCGAGGTAATCTGCTGCAGCCTCGAACATGTCAGTCACGAGGTCTCGCGGAAGAAACTGCAACATCACCGGCGCGGCATTGCGGTGACGCAGAATCACATCCCGAAAGTTCAAGCCGTACGCGACAACCCAGTCCTGCCAATCACCTGACGCGGGCTGACGCGGAATCCTGGTCTCGAACACGATTGCTCGCGCAACCTCCGTCAAAATCTCGTTCTTGTCGGAGAAATGGTGATACAACGACGGAGCTTTGACGTCGAGGTACTTAGCCAGACGCGGAAGGCTGAAAGCGTCCAAGCCCTCGGCATCGATAATCGAGATTGCTGCGGCAACTGCGGTGGTTCGGCTGATCAACGGTTTCGACGGTCGAGCCATGTCGCTCTTCACTCCTGATTTGCTCGGCGTCCGAAGATCGTACAAGCACCGATCGGAAGGTCAGGACAAGCGCATCGAACCCGTGTCGATGTACCGCTGATGGAACGAGAATGCCTCGCCCAGGATGTGCGGCGTCTGCCCCGCGCCCGGCTGAGCGTCGGCGCGAGCGATGTAATCGCGGAGCAGTGGCCGGAACTCCGGGTGAGCACAGTTGTCGACGATCAGGCGCGCGCGTCGCCGCGGAGACAGACCGCGCAGATCGGCCAACCCCTGCTCGGTGACCAACACCTGAGTGTCGTGCTCGGTGTGGTCGACGTGCGGAACCATCGGAACGATCGCCGAGATCTCACCCCCGCGGGCCGTCGACGGGCTCAGGAACATGGACACGTAGCCGTTACGAGCGAAGTCTCCCGAGCCGCCGATTCCGTTCATGATCTTCGTCCCCATGACGTGCGTCGAGTTCACGTTGCCGTAGATGTCGGCCTCGAGCATGCCGTTCATGGCGATGATTCCGAGTCTGCGCACCACCTCTGGGTGGTTGCTGATTTCCTGCGGACGGAGCGTGATGTGGTTGCGGTAGAAGTCGATGTTCGCGGTCAGTTCTTCGATGCCCTCGTCGGTGAGCGCCAAGGCCGTCGACGACGCATGCGCGACGGTTCCGTCCTTGATCAGCTTGAGCATCCCGTCCTGGATGACCTCGGAGTAGCAGGTCAGGCCGCGGTACGGCCCCCGATCGAGACCGCCGAGCACCGCGTTGGCAACATTGCCGATGCCTGCCTGCAGCGGAAGCAAGGTATCCGCCGGCATCCGTCCGGCGCGCACCTCGAAGTCGAAGAATTCCAGGACGTGGCCGGCGATCGCCTCACTGACGGCGTCGGGTGCAGTGAGAGGGCTCGCGCTGTCTCGGCAGTCGGTCTCGACAACGGCGACAACCTTCGCGGGATCCACTCGGAATGTCGTCTGGCCGATCCGGTCTTCGACGCGGGTGATCTCGAGAGGCTTCCGATGCGGCGGCAACGCGGTGCCGTAGTAGACGTCGTGGATGCCTTCCATCGCCTCGGGCACCCAGGAGTTGACTTCGAGAATGACCTTGTCTGCGACGTCGAGCCACGTCTTGTTATTGCCGATCGACGCGGAGGGAATCAGTTCACCTGATTCGGTGATACCGGCGACTTCGACGACCGCGACGTCGACGTTGCCGTAGTAGCCCTCCCACACCTGCTGAGCAACGTGGGAGAGATGGATGTCGACGTAGTCCATGCGACCGTCGTTGATGCGGCGACGCGCGGTGGCCTCGGACTGATACGGCATACGCAGCGCGATTCCGTCGACCTCGGCGAGCAGCCTTTCGGTCTCGGTGGACACCGAAGCACCGGTCAGGAGATTGATCGTGAAGTTCGATCCGTTGCCGCGGGTGTGGTGAATGCGCTCGGCCAGTGCCGGAATGATCACCTTGGGAGTACCGGCGCTTGCGAAACCGCTGATCGCGACCGTGTCGCCGGGGTGAATGAACTTCACAGCGTCGGACGCGGCCATCACCTTCGACGCAAAGGCTGTGGCGCGAATGCGGCTGGAGGTGGCTTTATGTCCGGTTTCACCGAAGGTTGAACTCACGCCACCAGGATAAACAGGGCACATCGGAGCGATTTACGGGGATAACCCAGACAGAATCGCTCCGACGTGCTATGCGCTCGGGTCAGCTGACGACGCCGTAGGCGCCCTCGCCGACCAGGCTTGCAATTCGATATTTCTGAATCTTGCCCGAGCCGGTCAGAGGAAATGCTTCTGCACTGAACCACTCCTTGGGTGCTTTGTGGCGTGCCAGTCGCTCGGTGCAGAACTCGACCAGTTCGGCTGCGGTCGGCTGGTCGGACTCGTCTTTCCACCTGATGACGGCAACCACCCGCTCGCCCCACACCTCGTCGGGCACACCCACGACCGCCACATCGAGGATCTTCGGATGCGTGAAGATCACGGACTCGACCTCTCGCGGATAGATGTTCTCCCCGCCGCGGATGATCATGTCCTTGAGCCGGCCGGTCACCCGGACGTATCCACGGTGATCCATCGTCCCCAAGTCGCCGGTATGCAACCAACCGTCCTTGTCCACGGTGGCGGCCGAAGCCTCCGGGTTGCGGAAGTATTCGGTCATGACGAGGTACCCGCGCGCGCAGATCTCACCTTGTTCGCCGAGTGGCACGCTGTCCCCGGTCACCACGTCGGAAATCTTCACCTCGACCTGCGGCAACGCGAGACCGACCGTCTCCGATTTGTCTTCAGGGGTGTCGGCGGGGCTGGTCTGCGTGATCACGGGGCTCGCCTCGGTTTGTCCGTAAACGATGCTGAACCCCGCACCGAAGGCCGATTCCACCGTGCTCACGAGTTCGGGCGGGACCGACGACCCACCCGACACGACCACCGAACAGGCCGAGAAATCGCGGCTCGCGAAGCTGGCGTCGTTGATCATCGCGATCAGCATCGTCGGAACTCCACTGACCACGTCGGCCCGAAAGCGTTCCGCCGCATCGAGAACCGCAGTCGGATCGAAATACTGGATCAGACCGATGGACATTCTTCGCTGTGCGGCGCCGAGGACCAGGATGCCGCACCCAGCGGTGTGGAAGAGCGGCATCGCCGAGACCACCGAACCCCGTTCGGGGAATTGACCTCTCCGACTGACGAAATCGGCATTGTTGACCAGTCCTCGGTGATGCAGCAGCGCACCTTTGGGAACTCCGGTGGTTCCCGACGTGTACTGGATCTGCGCATTGTCGTCAGGAGAGACTTCCGGCAGTGCGCCCCGTTCGCCGGCCCAACCTCGAACCTGACGATCCCAGTCCTCGAAGTTCACTGCCAGAACTTCTGCTCCCGCAATCGAAATCGCCTCGGATGCCACCGCCGCCATGTCACCGCCGCGAAACTTTCCGGTGTGGAACAACCCGCGGGACTGGGACTGCGACAAGACGTACGCCAACTCCTCGGCGCCCAACGCCGGATTGGCAGTCACCAGAACCATTCCGGCGAGCGCGGCGCCGTACTGCAGAATCATCCACTCCGGAATGTTCGGAGCCCAGACCGTTATCCGGTCGCCGCGGTCGAACTGCGACAAGAGGTAGTGCGCGCACCCCTCCGCTTCACCCAGGAGTTCCGCAAAGGTCCAGGTGCGATCCGTCTCGGAGGCACCGGACAACGAATGCGATTGCGTCGGAACCACTTCTCGGATTGCAATCAGGTTCGGCGAGTCCGCGGCGCACTCTCGGAGCAGCCCGCCGACCGTTTGTTCCACTATCGGGTCCGACACGTCCGCGGGGAAGTACGACGTTTCGAGAACACTGCTCATCTCACATCCACTTTCTTTTCGGAAGGGGTGTCGGATTCGGGAAGCGGCCCGCCTCCGTCTGGAATCTTGCGGCCGGAATCGCGGTACTGCACCGCGGCGTGAAATCCGTCGCGTTCGGCAAAATCCTTGAACCAGCGCCCTTCCGGCGAGTGACGCGTAATTCCGTCGAACAGGGTTGCCAGTACCTGGGTGCCCTGCAACCCCATGTTGTCGTACGCCTGATTGATCATCATCTTCTGCATTGCCAATTGATTGAGCGGGACACCGGCGATGCGATCCGCCAACGCCTCCACCGCAGCGTCCAGTTCGTCGGCCGGCACCGATTCGAGCGCCAATCCCCAATCGGCGGCGGTGACACCGTCAATGGTGTCTCCCGTCAACAACATTCGCTTGGCGCGTTGCGCCCCGAGGCGGTACACCCACATAGCTGTGGTCGGGCAACCCCAGACGCGAGCAGGCGGGTATCCGATGCGGGCGTCGTCAGCCATGATCAGCATGTCGCAGGACAGCGCAATATCGCTTCCGCCTGCGACTGCATGACCCTGAACTTTGCAGATGGTCGGCTTGAGCGATCGCCAGAGGGTGAAGAAGTCATCGGTGTTCTGCTTCATGCCCCGAAAGTCCTTGATGGGGTCCCACACCGGGCCTTGATTCCACTTTCCGTCGAGATCTCCTTCGGCGAACTTCTTGAGGTCGTACCCGGCGCAAAACGCCTTGCCTGCGCCTTGCAAGATGATCACGCGAACGTCGTCGTCGTCATTGGCCGCCGCAACTGCATTTCGGATGTCCGACGGCATCCGATCGTCGATTGCGTTGAGCCGATCGGGGCGGTTCAGGGTGATGTACGCCTTACCACCAGAGGTCTCGTATTTCAGGGTCGCAAAATCTGTCATCATCGGTCCTGTCGATCGAGCGCATCTCGAACGAAACGAGTTGCGCTAGTTCTGGGTGAGCAGCAGGCGAACGACGCCCGCCCATTGACTGATCGAACGACGCGCAGAGGCATCGCTCTTGTGTACCGCCCGGGACAACGCCAAACCACGGAGCATCAGCACGGTTAGATCTGCAATTTGCGAATAGTTCTCGGAAGCAACAATTTCAGGCCCGAACGCGTCATGGACAACTCGCTGCAAATCCCGCCCGGCGACGCGCTCCGATTCGCGGAGAACCTCCGCCAACACCGGATCCGTCCGAGCCGCCGACCACAGTTCGAGTTCCGCTTGGAACGGCGGCTGAGTCAACGCCGAATACAAAGCGGAGATCGAATTCTCGATCGTATCCACCGACGGGTCTTGTCGAGACATCGCCGACCTCACCGCCGCCTCGTTCCGCACGACGATATTCGACACCAACGCGGCAGTGAGCTCCTGCATATTCGGAAAGTGGTGCAGGAGAGCGCCCCGACTGACTCCGGCAGCCGTTTGAACCGACTGCGTCGTCAACGACGAATACCCGTCCGCTATCAGTAAATCCGTTGCCGCATCGAGAATCCGGTGGCGCGTGGCTTCGCGCTGCGCGTCACGCAGGGTCACGGTCACACCTCCAGTCTCTCGAGTGGCATGGCTCACAGTTTCACAGTCCATTCAGACTGTCAACGGTTGAAGACCTCCGGCGTACCCTCGATCCACCGGACCTCGGACTGATCGGAGCAACAAGTGAGAACCTCACCGCCGACCGTCTCGCTGACGCTCGATCAACTTGCCTCACGCGCCGCTTCACTGATCACCGACAACGGCCGATACATCCTCGGCATCGCGGGAGCCCCTGGAGCCGGGAAATCGACGGCTTCACAGGCAATTGCGCAGAAACTGGACTCACTGTGCACCGTCGTCGAGATGGACGGCTTTCACCTTGCCAATCGGGAACTCGACCGACTCGGCAGGCGTGGACAAAAAGGCGCTCCGGAAACTTTCGACGCCGACGGATACGCGGCGCTTCTACACCGCCTCCGATCGGCAGACTCCATTGTGTACGCACCCGTCTTCGATCGCGAGATCGACGAATCAATCGGCAGCGCAACCGCTGTCGAGCCTCGAACACCGTTGATCGTCACCGAGGGAAACTACCTCCTCCTACCAAACGGCAGCTGGCCACAAGTACGAGCGGCGATCGACACCGTCTGGTACCTCGAGGTTCCGGAGGCGACACGCACGCAGCGGTTGGTGAAACGCCACAGCCGCTTCGGGAGGAGTTCCGAAGCGGCCGCGGACTGGGTGAGGCGGGTGGATCAACCGAACGCCGACGTAATCGCAGCGGCCAGGTCACGTGCGGATCTGATCGTGGAGATCCGCACGTGACTGCCAAAGTTCGGCAGCTCCCCACACTCACCCGTCATCCAACTGAACGGCGAAGACTACGGTAGTTTGGATTAAAAACCCTGGTCAAGTCGATTTCAGATCTCCATACATACGTACGTATGGATCCTCTTTCGCCATCATCCTCGGGGCAACAAACTCTACCGCTGGTCGTCGCCGTCAGTTTGTCTCCTCAGTGAAACTCGACAGTTGCGCAGCAAACAGATTCAGTACGTTTGCGGGTTATTCGTTCGGTGAAAGGATCCCGGTGAATCAGTCCACTGACCCACTCGGTCGTCCCGGCATTGAAAACGGTTCCGAGACCGCGCTGATGTGTCGCCACCATTCCCGAACCGTATTCGAACTCGCGCAGATGCTCGGGGAGTTCTCTCCCATAGGCACTTTCGAAGATTCCCGACAACTCGGCGAAGGGCACACCAATCGGAGCGGTGCCGTTCCAGTTGTCCCGTGACCCCGATACTGCCGGCGCCATTGCGATGATTTCCAGATCCTCTGGTGCACCGTCGACACCGGTGGCGTACGGCAGACCCTTCCTGAACGTGTAGTCCGCACCGTCCATTGCGAAAGCAGCAATACAGACCGGCGCGATTCCGAAGTTGTCACCGTAATACAGGTCGGTTCCGTTCAATGCCCAATGATCGGGCCGGTATACGGTAAAGCCGCCGGATGACCTCGGAGCTGTTGCACCGTAACGGTTGTACACCCCCGCCATCGCGGTCAAACCCATCGTCCACGCGCCCGGCCGATCAATCTCGGGGGAATCCCATGCCGTGGTGACGCGGGTGGGGTCTACTTCTCGTATGGGATCGTCGAAGGGGTTCTTGTAACAAATCTGCGCGTCACCTTCGATGCGTACCTGCCACAGGAAGTTCCCGCCGAATCGCGCCAGGCCGCCTCCTCCTTCGACAAATGCGTCGAGACGATCACGCATTTCCCACGACCAGTACTCGTCGTGACCGACGACGACTGCACACGAATATCCGCGCAGCGCTGAAGGATCCTCATGTAGGTCGTGCTGGGTGATGTGGTGTACGAGAAACGCTTGCTCCTCCGCCCACACCGTGAACGGGCGTTCGTACGTCGCCCAGAATGCGTCGGCGTGATGGCGCGAGTATCCGTTCACCCAGGCCCATTCGTACGGCGGGTGCCGCGGAACCCATCCGATTCCCGGCATATCGGTGTGAATGTTTCGCGCTGCACCTTCGGGTTTGCGCAACATCCCGCGCGCGATGGGACGCTGCGTCGACGAAATCGGTGTCGCCACGTCGCCGAAACCGTCCGGGGCACCACGGAAATTGTTGGCTCCGCCCCAGTCGTTGTAGGCCAACATCGTGCTCGTGGTGTGGATGAGGACCATGTCAGCGTGCTCGGGTTCACGTGCCTTGACAATGAAGAAGCCCTCACGTTCGACGACCACACCTTCGTGGCGCATTCGAACCAGGATCAGGTACATCCCCGAAGCCCAATTCGGTGCAACGGTGAAGGCAACGGATTCCGACCAATCACACCCGTTCGCATAGGCGTCGTCGGGCGTCGACTGTTGTTTGCCTGGTAGCCCGATGTACTTGACGATGCTCTGTGGGCGCGCGCCGTCACGGACCACCTCGATGTCGTATTCGTCAGCGGTGGTGTGCACGCGCACCGAGACGGTATCGCCGGCGAAGTAGGAGAACTTGTCTGCGTAGACCCAGATCTCGGGTGCTCCCGGAATCATTCCCGGCCGTTCGACCAAACCACCAGTGGCCGACCACGCGGCAGCAGCACCCGCGCGACGTGGACGGGTTTTCTCTCTCATGGGTAACTCCGTGGATCGTCGTATTTAGGCGCATGGACTGTGAATGAGGGTGCCCGAGGTCGACCGAATTTCACTCGAAGTTGTCCCGGTGTTCTACGAGAGTGCCGAAACGTTTCGGCATAGTCAATAGCTCTGATGAAACGATTCGGCGCAATTCCTTCGACTGAACAATCGTCCGCCAGGTTCCCCCTGCCGAAACGATTGGGCGTTACTCTTGAGTAGAAACCGCCCAGCAACTAGAGGACGCGACCCCGATGATCACGCCGAACGTCCCGACGCTTCGCGATGTCGCGACAGCCGCCGGCGTCGCCGTGTCCACAGTTTCCTACGCACTCAACGGCAAGGGCAGAGTCGACTCTGCCACCCGGGCGCGTGTTCAAGAGGTTGCGGATCGCTTGGGTTACCGAGCCAATCGGTCGGCACAAAACCTTCGCTCGGGTCGAACCGCCACCCTCGGGTTGATGCTCCCGGCCCCGGACGAGCCTTCCTCGGCCGAGTGCCTCAACTTCGACTGGTACGGCCGTGTGGCGACCGCCGCCACACAGGCAGCGTTCCACGCCGATCACTCACTCCTGTTGTTGCCGTCGATGAAAGACCCGAACGGACTGCGTCGCATCGAGATGGACGGTGTGATCGTCGTCGACCCGATGATGCACGACCCTCGCGTCGACATCTTGAAGAAACTCGGAATACCTTCTGTCGTAGTGGGTCCCGGCAACCCTGAGCAATTCGGATGGAGTATTTCGCCGGATCTCTTCGCCACGACCGAAACGCTCTTGAACCACCTCACCGAACAGGGCGCAACGGATATCCTTGTCCTCAATCCCGGAATGGATTCGGCATGGACTCGCGCAACGACCATCGCTTACCTCGAATGGTGCCGCATCCACGGCGTGTCGCCCCGAGCCACGGACGACCTGGCGTCGTTCGAGGGCGTCAATTCCGTCGAACAACTCGTCTCCGCGGCATACGGGGCGACTCACAAAGCACTGACATCCGAGAATCCCCCTGACGCGATCCTCTCGGTCATCCTCGGTTGCGCCCCCGCCGCTGCACGAGCGGCGCTCGATCTCGGCCTGTCAATTCCCGGAAGTATCTTGATCGCCCAGGACAGTGACGAGCCCGCTCTACTGATCTCCGATCCCCCGATCACCGCCGTCGACTTCTTCCCCGAAGAACAAGCAGCTTTGGCGGTGGATGCACTGCTCGCCCTGATCGACGGTGACGAACCCTCTGCGCCGACCCACACCCGTAGCGAACTACGAATACGAGCAAGCACCGCAAATTCGCTCACCCCATGAATTCACTCGGCACCGATAGACTGATTTCCTGACAATCGTCCGTCGCAGACCGAGAGGAATCAAGCCATCGCGCACCGCTCCCGCGACCGCTTGGCCAGGTACCTCGCCGTAGCGCTCGTCTGCATCTTCACGCTCGTGATCTCGGTCGCCAGCGCCACCGGTCTCGACCGCGATGTCCCTGCGGTACGCATCGCTTACGCCGCTGCCGCAGATACTTTCGGCGATCTGTATCTTCCACCCGGATCGGACGGCGACCTGCCAGTCGTCGTATTGATCCACGGCGGCGGCTGGGCGCAGAAGAGCAATCTGGAGTACGCGGGCGCGTGGGCAAAAACGCTGACCCCCTACGGAATTGCGGTCTGGAACATCGAATACAGACGTATAGGTGGGCAGGGCGGTTGGCCGACTACTCTCTCCGATACCGTTGCGGCGACCAACGCGCTTGCCGGCATCGTTCAGGAAAAGGCCTCCGGGCGACTGGATTTGGGTCGCGTGCACATCGCCGGATACTCCGCGGGCGGACAACTGGCCGCGTGGGTCGCGTCGCGACCACAACAGGACACGGATGCTCCCGCGCCTGACCTCACCGTGCCGATTCGTTCGGCGACGAT
Source organism: Rhodococcus sp. P4_F3_2 (assembly GCF_056401335.1). Taxonomy (NCBI): domain Bacteria; kingdom Bacillati; phylum Actinomycetota; class Actinomycetes; order Mycobacteriales; family Nocardiaceae; genus Rhodococcus; species Rhodococcus sp. P4_F3_2. The sequence goes on along the minus strand of NZ_JBFUJN010000008.1, from coordinate 141,428 downwards.
CATGGCCGGCGTCTTCGACATGACACTCGCCGCAACCGCGGGCAAAGATCGATTTGTTCGAAATCTTCTGGGCGGCATGCCGGTCGATCACCCTGACCGTTACCGCATCGCGTCACCGATCGAACATCTCCCCACCGGGCTCCCCGTCACGGCGATCCACGGACTCGGCGACAAGGTCGTGTCGGTCGAACAGAGCCGGCGCTATGCCCGTGCCGCACGAGCAGCAGGCGACGTGGTCGATCTGATCGAACTACCCGGCGTCGGCCACGGCGACTTCGGAAACCCGACAACCAACGCCTGGGCTATCACCAAGCAAGCAATAATCGATCACGTAAACACTCCTTGAGCAGGTGAAACCGCCTACTGTGAGCATGATCGCCCGCAAAAGGATTAGCTGAAACCAACTCCATGACGTACGGTGGGGTTATCAGAGGGCAGCCGTCAGTCAGGCAGCCGGTCGCTTCGCCCGGAACGACAGTTCCAATATTCGTTCCAGGGGCAGACTTCCAGTTCGGTGCAAATCCGCGCCTTTGATCACTACGCACTTTCATCAGTCCCGCAGATTGTTGACCAGGCCGAAGGCTCCGACAGAGTCCGCCGCCAATCGCGTACCGACTGCACCAGTATCAACATGCGCTACACACCGCACGGGTCCAAAACCCTTGCGGTTCAAAGGAATACCTTGTACAACACCATGATTCACCCCGACGACACGAACAACCAGACGAACAGTGTCCCGACAAACGGACTACGGATCCCGACCAATTCGGGCCGTCTCCGCGAACGGGCTCTCGAAATTGTCTGCACGCTCTACCGCTGCAGCACCGACGAAGCCGCCGACCTGCTGGTACGACATTCTCAGACCAACAACCTCAAGGTCACCAGCCTGATCAAGGCGCTTGTCGCCTTGATCGACGAGGACACCTCCGGCACCGGCTACGGAAGCAACAACGCGCTGGCGTCTCACTTCTGGCTTCGCGAGATCAGGAATCTCAGCCAGGCCCACCGACGCAGCGATCACTTTCACCGCCATCTCGTCGGCGCGTAACAGTCGCTGAACGACAACTGACCTGAAACGACAGCTGGGGCAGTACACGGAAATCGTGTACTGCCCCAGCTTCGTTTCGGCAGTCAGGCGGAAGCCGATTCCTTGTTCAGGTCCTGCCGGACGTCGTCGGTATCCGTCGCCTCGTCCACATGCTGCGGAGCGAAGAGCAGGCAGACGATGCTCAGGATGCACATGCCGATCAGCAGTGCGATGACCGGCCAGATGCTGCCCGTTGCCTTGTACATCAGCGTCGAGATCAGCGGAGACAATCCGCCGAAGATCGCGCCGGCACCCTGGTACGCCAACGAGATACTTGTGTAACGAGCCTGCGGCTTGAACATCTGCGAGAGAACGGCGGCGATCGGACCATACGTGGCAGCAAGCACCAGTCGCATGACCGCAAACGTCAGGAAGATCAGGAACACGGATCCGGACTTCAGCACCAGGAACTGCGGCGCTGCGAGTATTGCGACCGCAGCAAGACCCCAGATGACCACGCGGACGCGCCCCACCTTGTCGCCGAGCCACGCAACTCCCAGGGTCGCGATCAACTCGACCACTGCAGCGACACTGAGCGCGTTGAGAATCAGCGTCTCCGACAAGCCGACGTCGGGGTCGGTTGCGTATGCCGTGATGAAGGTCGTCACGAGGTAGTAGCCGCCGACTGCGACCGGCAGAATGCCGATACCAAGGATGATCGGACGCCAGTTGGTCACCAGCGCGTACTTGAGCGGCAGCATCTCCGGAACGTCCGCGGACTTCACCTCGGACTCGAAGACCGGGGACTCCTCGACCTTCAGGCGAACGACCAAGCCGACCAGAATCAGCAGTGCCGAGCAGAGGAACGGCAGACGCCAAGCCCACTCGCGCAGAGCGTCGTCGCCGAAGGTGGAGAGAATGCTGAAGAAACCGGTGGCAAGAAGGGCGCCGGCCGGGTTGCCCAGCTGAGCGAATCCGCCGTAGAAGGTCTTCTTGTCCTCGGGAGCATGCTCGACGGCCATCAGGACTGCGCCACCCCATTCGCCGCCAACGGCGAAGCCCTGGACGAAGCGGAGCACGACCAGCAGTAGCGGCGCCCAGAACCCGATCGACGCGTACGTGGGCAACATGCCGATGAGGAATGTTCCTGCACCCATCAGCGTCAGGGTGACAACAAGAGCGGTGCGTCGGCCCATCTTGTCACCGACATGGCCGAACACGATTCCACCAAGGGGGCGGGCGAAAAACCCGACGGCGTACGTCGCGAACGCCGCCGCAACGCCGGTCAGGCGATCGGTTCCGGGCGGGAAGAAGATGTCACCGAACACCAGGGCGGCTGCCGTGGCATAGACGTAGAAGTCGTACCACTCGATGGTTGTACCGACGAAGGCTGCAAATCCCGCCTTGCGGGCCTTCACGATCTGTTGCTCTCGGTTCATTACTTTTCCTCGGTGGTCGAAGTGCTCGACAATAGGTGGTTATGACCTGAATGTGCGAGTTCGCCGTCGATCCAGGTCTCCCGGACCTCGATCTGCGCAATCGCGTCGGCCGGAACCTCGAGGAGATCCGCGCCCAGAATCACGAAGTCGGCCCGCTTGCCGACCGAGATGCTGCCAAGTTCCGCTTCACGGCCCAGCGCACGCGCGCCGTTGAGCGTGTGAGCCTGCAGTGCCTGGTCGGCGGAGATGCGGAGTGCATCGGAGCCGAGCTGATGGCCCTGACGTGTCACACGAGTGACGGCTGCCTGAATTGCCTCGAGCGGCTTGGGCTCTGCGACCGGGGCGTCGGAGCTGATGGTCACGGGAACATCGGCAGCGATGAACTCCCCGAGCGGGTTGAACCGCTCGCCCGGAGTGCCGATCGCCGCGGTGACGCCCTCACCCCAGTTGTAGTAATGCTGCGGCTGGTTCACCGGGTAGACACCGGCCAGGTTCATCCGGGCGATCTGCTCGGCCGTCGGGAGTCCGCAGTGCTCGATGCGGTGACGCGCGTCGGCGTCGGGGTGAGCCTTCTGCGCTGCTTCGATGGCGTCGAGCACCATGTCGATGGCGGTCGGCGACTGCGCGTGCGTGGCGGTCTGCAGACCCACGGAGTGTGCCTTGGCAATGAGCTCCGAGTAGTCCGCCGGCTCATGGTAGAGCTGCCCGGTGCGGCACGGGTCGCCCACGTAGCCGTCGGGGAAGTATGCGGTCCAGCCGCCGAGAGTGCCGTCGGCGTAGAACTTGATGCCGCCGAACGCGAGCCGCGAATTGCCGAAGGCGCCATGCATTCCCGTGTCGATGACGTGATCGAGGAGATGGCTGAGCATGTACATGCTGACGCGCGTCTTGAGCTGATCCTGCTCGGCCAGACGCAGGTACATGTCGAATTCACGACGCGTCACCTGGCAGTCACCGATGGTGGTGACGCCGCCGGCCAGGAACTTGTCCTGAGCGACCGACAGCTGGCGAAGGTGCTCTTCCGGCTCGTCCTCGAGATGGAAGTTGGGTCCGTGATGGCCGACCTTCACACCGTTGACACCGGTGAGGATGTTGCACGCGGCGTCGGACAGCTCGCCCGTCAACTCGCCGTCTGTGTCTCGGAAGAACTCGCCACCGGCCGGGTTCTCAGTGCTCGCATCGATGCCGTGCTTGTCGAAAGTGAAGGAGTTGACGACGCCGCCGTGACCGCTCGCGTTCATGAGGTAGACCTCGCGATCAGTGGCAACCTGATCGAGCTCTTCCTTGAGCGGATGACGCCCTTCGATCAGGTTGCGGTGCTCATAGCCGTATCCGCGAATCGGGACACCTGCAGGAGCTGTGAGTGCCGCTTCCTGAAGCAGGGCAATGATTCCGGGAATCGAGTGCGCCTTCTCCGGCCCGCAGTCCACCCAGCTGAGCATCTGTCCGTACATCAACGGGTGTGCGTGCGGATCGACGAATCCGGGGACGACGGTGGCGCCGTCGAGTTCGACCACCGCGGTCGTGCGAGTGCTCAGGCGTCGCGCCTCCGTGCGGCATTCCTCGAGTGTCCCCACCGCGGCAAAGCGGTTTCCGAACACCAGGAACGCTTTGGCTCCCGCCGTGCTGTCGTCAACGGTGTGGATCTTGGCGCCGGTGAAGATCGTGGCGGTGGCGTCGAGCGGCGAGGCTTCGTGCGTGTGCAACTTGCGCATGGTGGTCCTTCGTCGAGATGGTGGTGCAGGTCACTGCGTGTTGAGCGAAAACTACGCCCTGACCTGGAGCTATGCAATGCATCAAAGTTTCAGACCAGGTGGTACACAACTTTTTTGTACAAGTTTTCGAGCATTTCTGCACTTATCCACATCATCTATGCCCACATGCGACTGTTCTAATAGGAAGCTCATACAGAAAAATCTCTGGAAAAGTTGGGGCATCCATGACGGTCGATCTCGATTCCAAGCTCATCGCTGCTCTTCAACGCAATGGGCGAGCGACGTACCGCGAACTGTCCGTGGCCGTCGATGCCCCACGCGCGGCAGTGTCCACCAGGGTGCAGGCACTACTCGACTCGGGAACGGTGTCCGTGGTTGCCGTCGCACACCCCGAACTTCTCGGCCTGAAGGCACTCGCACACGTGTCGATCGCCGTGTCCGGACCGATGACCCCGGTACTGGACGCGTTGATCGAATCCGAGGCTGCCGTCTACATCTCGGCAGTCAGCGGGCAGTACAACGTGATCGCGGAACTTCGGGTGTCCAGCCACGACGATCTGTACCGCGCTATCGCCGAACTCCGCTCACAGCGTGGCGTCAGATCCGTGAGCACGCTGGTCTACGTCGACGTCATCAAGGGAATCTTCATGCCCGAGACCGCTTTACAAGCCGACATCCGACTCGATTCGACGGACGTCACCTTGATCGAACTGCTCGAACGCAACGGGCGCATGCCATTTCTCGAGCTGGCCGAACACACCGGCCTGTCGCCGAGCGCTGTGCGCAATCGCGTCAATCACCTGATCGCGAGCACGGCACTGCGCGTCGGCGCTGTCGTCAAGCGGCGAGGTGGTGGCCGGACGCTGGCGATGGGCATCGGCGTCAATCTGGGCTCACGGGACGACAACGCGGTATCGGAGATCGAGTCCCTGCCCGGAATCGAATTCCTCGCGCGGACCCTGGGACGGTACGACGTGATCGCGACGGTCGCCGCCAACTCGTCCAACGACCTCCATGGCCTGTCCGAGCGAATCCGGGGCATCGACGGTGTCAGCGGCTTGGAATCGTGGGCGCATCTCGAGGTTTTCAAGGAGCACTACGCCCGCAGCCTGGACGTACGCGGATAATTCCCAAGTCATTGACCCACTCGTGAGAGCACGCTAACCTCGGACAAAGTCATTGACTCACTTACCCGAGGTGGCACACATGTCCGACTCCGGACGCAAGGTAGACATCGTCGCTGCGGCAATCGAGGACGCGATATCGACCGGCCGATGGCCCGTCGGATCAAAACTCCCGCCGGAGACCGCACTGGTCGAGGAATTGGGAGTCGCCCGAAACACCATGCGCGAAGCGGTACGGGCGCTTGCACACGCCGGAGTTCTGTCCGTTCGTCACGGTGGCGGCGTGTACGTCATGGCGGCGTCGCCGGTCGAAGGACTACTCGGGCGCAGGCTCGCCAGAGGTGACATTCTCGACGTACTGAGCTTGCGACGCGGACTCGAGGTCGAAGCCGCGCGACTTGCAGCGCAGCGCCACACCCCCGAAGATCTCGCGCGGATACATGCAGCCTGGAATGCCCACCCCGGTCACGTCGGCGGCTTCACTGTCGAAGCCGGCATGGCCCTGCACCTTTCGATCGTCGAGGCGTCCCACAATTCCGCACTGATCGACGTCTACCGGGGAGTCCTTGCCGCCGTGACGGATTCACTGTCCGCCGTCAGTGTCGGTCCAGGTTTCCACGTCGACGAGCACCGACCCTTGATCGCTGCCATCGAGGAACGCAACCCCGACGAATCAGCGCGCGCGGCGGGCGCAGCGCTCGATACGGTCATCGACGCAGTCGAAAGGAGCTTGGCGTGAATCAGGGAAACTGGAACGGTACGACGTATTCGCCTCTTGCCGAGCAACTCTCACCGGCATCGACGGAGGCACTGCGCTCGATCGGGCATGTGAGCACGGTGTACGACGTCTGCGCCGGAACCGGGAACTTTGCGCTCCCGGCGGCTCAGTCAGGCATGACGGTCCACGCACTCGACCTCTCCGCCAGCCAGCTCGAGGTCGCACGCAAACGCTGGATTCCCTACCCCGGCACTACCCAACCCACCTTCACGATCGGCGATGCGCAGTCTTTACCCTGGCCGAATTCGAGTGCCGACGCCTGCGTCAGCATCTTCGGGATCATCTTCTGCCCCGACCCCTCGATTGCCCTCGCAGAGATGATGCGGGTGACCCGGCCAGGCGGAAAGATCTGCGTCGCGACGTGGTCGGAGAACGGGTGGGCAGCAGCACTCCGCCGGGAGGCCGCCTCGGCGTGGAATGGCATCACACCACTACCGACGACATGGTCGAGCTCGAGCGAATTCGAGAAGGCAGCAGCCGGATTGGAGTCGGTGAGCTCGGCCTCCCACCTGCTCGAGTGGCAACTACCAGCCGGATCGGATCCCGTCGAGGAACTGTGCGACCAGGCACCGGCGTTGAAGAACTTTCGCGAGGCCGTTCGAAGCACAGGGAATTGGGCTTCGATGTCAGCGCACCTCCGCTCGACGCTCGAGCCCTATCTCAGGTCGAGTGCGCCAGGCCCCGTCGCCACCAGCGAATACATCCTCCACGTTGGCACTGTCCCGAACTCTGACACCGCGTTCTTCCGAACGCGCGGGTAACCCTCTTTGCCGGATACGGTCTCTTCACCGTCCACCGACCCGAAGAGGCCCGCTCGATGTCCGAATCGAACTCCCTGCCCGAATTGAAGCAAGCATCGCAGCAAGCATCGAAACAAACGTTGTCCATGACCGTCCTCATGACGCCGGACATGTCCAATTTTTCGGGCAACGTTCACGGCGGAACGATTCTGAAGTTTCTCGACCAGGTCGCCTATGCGTGCGCGAGTCGATACGCCCAGACGTACGTCGTGACCCTGTCGGTGGATCGTGTGGTGTTCCGCGAACCGGTGCATGTCGGAGAACTCGTCACGTTCAGCGCTTCCGTCAATTACACCGGGCGCACCTCGATGGAAATCGGAATACGCGTCGAAACCGAAGACATTCTTCTCGGAAAATCTCGACACACCAATAGTTGCTACTTCACGATGGTCGCAATGGGCAGCGACGGAAAACCGGCCGAGGTACCCCAACTGCGGCCGACCGGAACAATCGCGAGGCAGCGATTCGAGGCCGGTCGTCGGCGTCGTGAACTGCGCAGAGAGAACGAGCTTCGTGAACAGTCCATCCGGGCTGCAGTTCGGGACTTAACGCCCGAACACGATGACTAAATCCAGTCAAATTTAAGTTATAACCTTATGCATTAAACTGATCGAGTGACTTCGAAGGCACGGGAAAACTATGACGTTGTAATTGTCGGCGCGAGCATCGCAGGATGCGCGGCCGCAATCATGTACGCCCAGCAAGGTCTGCGGATAGCGCTTCTCGACGCTCGCTCCGACATCCGGGCGCACAAAGTCCTGTGCACTCACCACCTACAACCCTGCGGTGCCCCGATCTTGCAACGACTCGGCGCCACGGAAAAACTGCTCGCCCTGGGAATGGTGGAAACCGTTCCGAAATTCTGGACCCCGTGGGGAATGATCACCCCTGATGCTGAAGAGAACTCACCGCCGCCTGGATTCAACGTCCGAAGGGAAACTCTCGACCCCCTCCTGCGCCAACTCGCGAACGACTACCAGAACGTCGACCTTCTTCTCGGACATCGTGTTTCCGGACTACTGACCAAGAACGGCACTACTGCAGGCGTCTACGGCACCGAACAGGGTTCGGCCTTCACTGTCGAAGCACGATTGACCGTCGGAGCAGACGGCAAGGATTCGACCGTCGCACGATCCGCGCGTTGCGACTCGGTGAGTGCGTCCAACGGGCGCTTCAGCTACTTCGCTCAACTCTCCGGACTCGAACGACCCGACGGAGAATCTTCATTGTCGTGGTTCATGGATCCCGACGTCGCCTACCTGCTCCCCAACGACGGCGGGATCAGCGTGCTGGTCGTCTTCCCTGCCCTCGACAAGCTCGGCCCGTTCACTGACGACCTGTCTACTGCTTTCCTCGCGTACGCCAACGCATTACCCGGCGCTCCGCCTGTTCGCCGAGAGCACATCGTCGGGAAGATCGTTGGTACCAAACACTTCTCCACAACCCTCACCGACCCGGTAGGTAACGGGTTCGCACTCATCGGCGACGCCGCGGCAACCAACGACCCGTTATGGGGCATCGGATGCTCGTGGGCACTGGAGACCGCTCAGATGCTGGTCGACGCGACCGCCCAAATGCTGACGGAGACGACGTCACACACACTCGACTCGCATCGGAACGTGAACGCTGCCTTGGCCGAATACCGCAGTGCCAGAGCGAGTATGACGAAACACATCGATTACATGAGCGGTTACGCCGGTGGGCGAAAGTTCACCGCGATCGAACGTCTGCTCATCTCCGCGGCCACACATGACCACGACGAAGCCCAAAGGTTCTACTTGTTCGGTTCCCGGTTGATACCCGCCGAGCAGTATCTCTCGACTCGCTCGGTCGCGCGGGCAGCACAAAAACATCTCAGACACCGTCTGCGTCGTAGATCTGTGGCCGGGACGTAATCTGCCAAGCGTTTTTTCGGCGCCGGCAACGGGGAACCCTCCGATCGCAACCGAGCCGGAGGAGCGACCATGCGTGCACACATCGCCATTCCGAGTGAATCGACTTGTCACAGGTACGTAGTCGCCGTCGCCAGCTCCACCTTCGCCGAATCGGTCATCTGGTGCGACGGCCCCGCGTTCGACGCAGTACTCGTTCTGGGCAGCGAGATTCCGCAGCACAGTGGCCACCGAGCCGTACTCGCCTGGAATCACTACTTCGGGTGGGCGCTCGGCGTGGAAACGACACCGGATACGTCGTTCGCCGTTGTCGAATGCCTCGGTATCGGGAGAATGCCGGACCCGGAACTGTGCGCCGACCGCGCTGTCGAGTTGATTGCCCAGGCGGGTAGTTAAGGAACTCGTCGCGCGGCGCGCAATCCAGCGGGCATAGGATCGAGCGCGAGTTTCGCACGCCCGACGAAAGAGAGCCCGACATGGACCCGGTGAACAGGCCTGCCGGTCAGCTGGCTCTCGAGAACGAACCGGACGGCAGGGCGACTTTGCGGGCGCGTCAGACGCCCCGCAGTGAGCGTCGCAAAATCGGGAAGGGCCTGCGCAAGCGAGTAGCACGATCGTCGCTCGGTGACTGGACGCCCCCGCCCAACCGACGCGATCCGGTCGATCAGGTCAACACGGCACACGAGGGAAGACTCGACTGGTTGGTTCCGATTCGTGTGGGACGCATGGTCGCTTCACCGTACGGTTTCCTGCGCGGTACCGCCGGCTTGATGGCAGAGGACATGGCGCAGCTCCCGTCCACCGGCATCACTCCCGTCATCTGCGGGGATGCGCACGTCGGAAACTTCGGGTTCTACGGGTCCCCGGAACGCGAACTTGTCATAGACCTCAACGATTTCGACGAAGCACATCCGGGCCCCTGGGAATGGGACCTGAGAAGGTTGGCTGCGAGCATCTGGGTGGCCGGGCGGCAGAACGGTCTCACCGAAGCTCAATGCGAAACAGCGACAACCTCGTGTGTGTCCGCATATCGCCTCCACTTGGCAAAGCTTTCCGAGCGTCCACTGTTCGATCGCTCCTTCGACCGGGTCGATCTCGACGGACTGACCGACCACGTCACTGATCCCGGGTTGCTGGCCGAGATCCGACGCGCCGCGGAGCGCGCCCGACGGCGTACGAGCGATCACGCGGTTCCCCGGTTCACTGTCGAGGATCACGGACGGCGCCAGTTGGTCGAGAACCCGCCGCTCACAACACGACTCACGCCGCAGGACACCGACTTCCTCCTGGAGGGTCTGGACGAGTATCTCGAAACCCTTGCACCACACTGGCGCCGAGTCGTCTCGGGATACAACGTCATCGACGTTGCGCACCGAGTTGTCGGAGTCGGAAGCGTCGCTCTGCGTGCGTATGTCGCCCTGTGCGAAGGGAGCATCCCGGACGACGTCATCTTCTTGCAGCTCAAGCAGGCTCGCCGATCCGTCGTCGCCCCCTTCGTGCACGGTGACTCGGCCTGGCACGACCATCAAGGACGACGCGTCGCGGAATACCAGCAGGCTCTCCAGACAGTCAGTGATCCACTGCTCGGGTGGTGCACCGTGGACGACCGCCAGTACTACGTCCGTCAGTTCCGGAACATGAAAGGTTCTGTGGACCTGAACAATATCGATGCAGCAGCCTTGACCGACTATGTCGCGATCTGCGGTCGCCTACTGGCCAAGGGACATGCACGAACCAGTGGCGCGTCACTGATTTCCGGTTACCTGGGAACCTCGGACACGGTCGACACCGCCCTCACCCGGTTTGCTCGGCTCTATGCCGATCAAACCGAACGTGACCACGACGCTCTGTGCCGGGCGGTATCGGCCGGTACGATCGCCGCGGAGCCGGGAATCTGATCCCTCACGCCGCGACGATCCTGCCCTGCTCGAACTTCACTCCTCCCCAGATTCCGGTCTGGCCAGTGGCAGAGGCGAATTCGCGACACGATTCCGCAATCGGGCACCTGTTGCACACGTCGGTCGCGTAGTCGTATCCTTCGGACGGAAAGGGAAACCAGCGGTCCGGCTCGGGGTCTCCTCGACATTCCGCCTGCCACCAGGTTCGGTCGTCCGAGATCGGCAGAAGCTCAACCAGATTCGAGATTTCGTCAGCGCACATCACTTACTCCTTTCGACCGTCACGTCCGACTCAATTCACGCCAGATCTTCTGCTGCACTTTCTCGATGCGTCGAGGTGCCTTCGGTTCCCACAGCAGCCGCATGCCGGCCTCAGCCGGTGTGCGATCCGCTTTGCGCTGATTGCAGGAACTGCAGCACGCCACCAGATTCCCCCACGTGTTGGGCCCGTTGCGGCTTCGCGGCTGGACGTGGTCGATGGTCGTTGCTCTGGCGGCGCAGTACGCACATTGACGACCGTCCCGGTCGAAGATGCCGGCGAAGGTCGCTCGGCTGGAATCGGTGACCGTAACCCGGTGGGCGACATACACGTACTCGGCAAGCAGGATCGTCCGAGGCAGTGGGATCTCGACGTGCTTGGAGCGCACCGGAAATATCGGGATCACGTCTTCGGTGGACTGCGCGGAACCGGTGGCGATCAGGACGACCGCACGATCGGCGCTCACTTCACCGAGGTACTCGTACGTTGCGTTGAGTACCCGGACGGACCGGTTCATCCAACTGTGAGAAGCGGCGGTAGATGCGCGGTTCGGGTTCCGCATGAGACGTCTCAGTTCATGTCGAGGAGTGGAACTCCTGGACGTGAAGACGGGTCAGGAGCAAATGCAAGAAACGGGGAACGGCATATATCCAGCGCCACTCTGTTCCCCGAATGCAGGAAGGGAAATGCCGCGGGGTGAGTGCCCGCGCAGGTGCAACGCTTGCTTCGAGTCGCGCATGCCTGTCCCTTCCACTTCTTGTTCGTTTCACCGACGATTGCCGGCGCCCATCATCACACGGAAGGCATCCTCAGCGATATTGATTTATCAGGCCGGAATAGCCGTCCAGCAAAGGCCGCGGTTTGACGCCGGAACACGCGGCTTGATCGAATGAGCCATGACTTCGTCGTACATCGACCTACGCTCGGACACCGTCACCAAGCCTGATGCGGAGATGCGGAAGGCGATGGCTGACGCCGAGGTCGGTGACGACGTCCTCGATCACGACCCGACCATGGCGGCGCTCGAGGAAGAGGTCGCACATACTCTGGGCTTTCCGGCGGCCTTGTGGGTACCGAGCGGATCGATGGGCAACCTGATTGCGCTGATGCTGCACCTTCGCCGCGGCGATCAGTTCCTCGCACCGGAACACTCTCACGTCTTGGGGTCAGAGTTGGGCACCGCTGCTTGGCTCGCACAGGGAATGCCGATGGCGCTGCCGCACGACGGCGGACCCGGACGTCCCAGTCCCGAGACCGTCGTGAAGGCGGCGGGCTCCCCCGGCCCGTACTTCACGTTGAACACCACGCTGCTCTGTCTCGAGAACACCCACAATTTCGCCGGCGGCGCCGTCATGAATCCGACGGAGTGGACGAAACTGGTCGACGGGGCGAGATCACGCGGCTTGAAGATTCATCTCGACGGCGCCCGCCTCTGGAATGCCGCTGCTGCACTCGATGTTTCGCCCACCGAACTGACTTCCGGCGCCGATACCGTCCAGGTGTGCCTGAGCAAGGGACTCGGTGCGCCGGTCGGCTCGATTCTGGCCGCATCACCTGAATTGATCACCGAAGCCCGAAGGATCCGCAAGATGCTCGGCGGCGGCGTTCGTCAGGGCGGGGTGCTTGCCGCAGCCGGCATCGTCGCGCTTCGCTCACAAGCTCGCCTGTCCGACGATCACGACAATGCGCAACGCCTGGCGTCGGGCCTTCGTGAACGCGGTTGGGCTGTCGACGAACCCGCAACCAACATCGTTCTCGCCGCCACAGCCGATCCGTCGGCCACCGTTGCTCAGCTCGCCGCTGTCGACGTCGGTGCAGTCACCGTCGCCGGGAAGGTTCGGTTCGTGACACATCGAGACGTGAGCACTGCCGACATCGACGAGGTTCTGTCCCGACTAGCCGCCTGAGCTACACCATCAGCGGTTGAACCTCCTGCGCGACAAGGCGAATGAACTCGCGGACGTCCGGCTCGTCAACGGTCGGTTGGAGTACCACGGTGGTTGCACCCGCGTCCACCCATCGCACTGCTGCGGCCGCAACGTCGGCCGCGGTCCCCACGGCAATCGCTTCCTCCGGCGACTCGCACCCTGACGCTGCGGCCTCGGCAAGGGCGCGCTCACGACCGCTGGAACCAAATGCACAGATGACGTAAACGACCACCTCGAGATCCTGCGCTCCGATATGAGCGATCGCCCGGCGAACGCCTTCCGGGGTCGTCCCACCCGAGAGCACGGTGCCCTGCGCCAACTCACCACTGAGCGCCAAAGTCTTTGGCCCCGTGGCACCGACGAGCAACTGCGGCACCTTCTCGGGCGGCCACGCCAGCTTGACGTCCGTGAGATTCACGTATCGACCGGATACCGTCACCGACTCACCGCGCAGTAATCGCTCGAGTGCTCCGAACTGCTCCCGGAGGAGGGTCAACGGCGATTCGACCTTGGCGCCGATCTGCCGCATCCAACTCTGAACGCCGTGGCCGAAGCCAACCCGCAGTCGATCCGGATGAACTCTGGCCAGCGCCGAAATCTCCATCGCCGTGATCGCGGTGTTGCGCATCGGCGTCGGCAGCACACCGATCGCCACTCCCAGGCGCGTGGTTTCGGCCAATACAGTTGCAGCAGTGGCTATTCCTCCACCGAAGAAGCAGTCCTCCCACAGCCAGACCTCATCGATACCGACTTCGTCGGCATACCCCGCATGCCGAACCAGATCTTCCGGGGATTGCTCCGGACGCAGGACCACGGCAATCCGTGCGGCGCTCATGCCGTCACCAGAAACGCAGCGATCTCGTCAGCTGTTCGGCGACCCTGTTCGCGTCCGAGTTCAGCTGCCGGGCGCCTTGTCGCCGGCGAGAGGGAGTTGGTTCCGATCGCTTCCACGACGGCGTCGTCGGCGAAGATCGCCAGTACCCGTGACTGCGTCATCGCGTCGATTTCCTCTCGTAGGCTGCCGCCCAGCAGATTCGGGGCGGGATCGGCAGCAGGTGAAAGAACCACGACCACATCGCAGTCGGCAGCCAAATGAACATTCGAGCCACTTGCCATTCCGCCGTCCATGTACCGGTCGCCCTCGATCATGACTACCGGCCACACCCCTGGTACGGCGCAACTTGCTCCGACTGCGTCGATCAGTTCTACGCCGTCAGCACTGCCGAACACCCTCAACTCACCGGTTTGTGCGTTGATCGCCGGGATGCGCAACTCCCGCTCGGGCCACAACCGATTGGGCAGCCTTGCCTCGATGACCGCACGACGCACGGCGGGTTCGACGGTGTCGGCGGCCATCGCTGCCTCGCCGAGCGCACGAAGTTGTTCGGACCGATCCGCGGAGCCCGCGATCGCGTCGACGAACATCTGACCGAGGACCTCGACATCTACCTCCGGATCGATCTCACCGGTCGCAGCGGCCGTTTGTGCGTCGAAAAGCTCCTGAAGTGTCGCGCCGCCCGCAATCTGAGCAGTCACGGTGGAACCTGCAGAAGTGCCGATCAATACGTCCGCTGCCAGCAGCGCTGCGGCAGCGTCCGGCGATTTGTCCTGAACGCCCAACAGAAAACCGGTTTCCCAGGCGATTCCCGCAACGCCGCCACCGGCAAGTACCAACCCCAATTTCACGCCGTCCACCTCTCGTCGATCACGATCCGTGCCCGAAGTCGACGTTAGACCTACTCTGAAGTGATGTTCATGCGCAGCGCAAAGACATTTGTTCCCGACGCACTCCGCGGGTTGATCGCATCCACCGACGACATCGCGTGGAACCCCGATCCCGGATACCTCACTCGTGCACAGCCCCTTCCGCGCGGGCGAGTCGCGCTCGTCTCCGGCGGCGGCTCGGGTCACGAACCCATGCACGCCGGATTCATCGGCGAAGGAATGCTCACGGCCGTCTGTCCCGGGTTGATCTTCAGCTCACCCAACGCACTGCAGATCCATGAAGGATCCAAAGCTGCCGACGCCGGTGGCGGCGTCCTGCACATCGTGAAGAACTACACCGGCGACGTGATGAATTTCGGTATCGCACGGGAACTACTCCGCGAGGACAAGATCGACACGGACGTCGTCTTGGTCGACGACGACGTCGTGACCGAACGCGCAGACGGTAGCGGCCCGGGGCGACGCGGCACTGCGGCAACGATCGTGGTGGAGAAGGTCTGCGGCGCGTCGGCCGCCCGCGGTGACGACCTGGCCGAGGTGACCCGGATCGGACAACACGTCGCGCACTCGGCTCGCAGCATGGCCGTCGCTCTTCGCCCATGCACCTTGCCGGGGGCTGACGAGCCGTCGTTCGACCTACCGGACGGGCAGATGGAACTTGGTATCGGAATCCACGGCGAACGCGGCACAGAACGCGTGGACGCCCTGCCCGCACCGGAATTGGTGCGACGGCTGACGGATCCGATCATCGAGTCCCTGAGTCTCGCCGAAGGTGATCACGTCATTGCGGTCGTCAACGGGCTGGGAGCCACCCACCCAATGGAGCTGCAACTACTGTTCGCCGAACTCGGAGATTATCTGGCCGACCAGGGAATTCACATCGAGCGGACGCTGATCGGAACATTCGTCACTGCATTGAACATGGCCGGAGCATCCATCACCCTTGTTCGCACAAACAAAGAAATCCTCGAATTATGGGACGCGCCAACAAAAGCGCCCGCCTGGCCGAATGCTATGGCACGTGAGTACAGCGGCATGGGCAAGCGTGAATCATTCGGTCCCACATTCACACCCGACACCTCACGCACTGCCGAAAGCAGCTTCGTCGGCGGCTGGATTGCGGACTGGGCCGCGAAGGTACTGGAGCAGGAACCTGCCCTGACCGATCTCGACCGACGAGCAGGAGACGGCGACTTCGGGACCAACATGGTGGCCGCACTGGATCAGCTCGATATCTCGGCGATCCGTGACACCTATTCCACTGCAACGATATTCGATGCAGTCTCCCAGGCGTACCTCGGTCACGCCGGCGGTACGTCCGGCGCGTTGTTCGGCATCTGGTTCCGGCATTTCTTCCGCGTCGCCGCAGACTCGGGAGACTCCGAACTCGACCTCGGCGCGATCGCGACTGCAGCACGGGCGGGGCTCGACAACATCACCTCGCTCGGCGGCGCACGCGTCGGCGACAAGACGATGGTCGACGCGATAGTTCCGGCGGTCGAGTCGTTGGAGCAATCCGTGAACTCGGGAGCCGATCGGGACGCTGCTCTGGCCAGCGCAGCGGCAGCGGCGGCGGCCGGCGCGGAGTCGACCGAAACCATGCTCGCGAACCGCGGACGTGCAAGTTATGTGGGCGAAGCCGCTCGCGGAGTGGTCGATCCGGGAGCGCTACTCATAGCGTGGTTTTTCGCTAGTGCAGTGGGTCACTAGCGAGCACTTCGCAGCTGTGACTAATCTGGCAGCCACAGCACATCGTTTGTGAGGGCCCGTGGGCAAAAGCACCGGTCTCACACACCACACAGGAGCAGCCCATGCTGAGCACCATGCAAGACGCCCCCCTCTCCATTGCTCAACTTCTCCGCCACGGTGCCTCCGTTCACGGCGCTTCCGAGGTTGTCACGTGGACCGAGTCCGGCCCGCGCCGTGTGTCATACGCAGACGTCGGCAAGCGCTGCGCACAGCTTGCGCACGCCCTGCGCGGACTCGGTGTCGAGGGTGACGAGCGAGTCGCCACGTTCATGTGGAACAACTCCGAGCACCTCGAGGCGTACCTGACGATCCCCTCGATGGGTGCTGTGCTCCACACGCTGAACATTCGCCTGTTCCCCGAGCAGTTGATCCACGTCGCCAATCACGCCGAGGACCGCGTGATCATCGTCGATCCGTCCCTGATTCCGCTTCTCTCTCCGCAGCTTCCGTCGCTGACAACCGTCAAGCACATCATCGTCACCGGTTCCTCCACTGCGGGACTCGAAGCTCCCGAGGGCGTGCAGGTTCACACATACGAGGGCTTGATCGCCGATCAGCCAACCGAGTTCGACTGGCCCGAGGTCGACGAACTCAGTGCTGCCGCAATGTGTTACACGTCCGGCACCACGGGCGACCCCAAGGGCGTCGTCTATTCCCACCGCTCGATCTACCTGCACTCCATGCAGGTCTGCATGAGCGACGGCCCCAACCTCGCGCAGGGCGATCGTGCACTCGCGGTGGTGCCTCAGTTCCACGCCATGTCGTGGGGACTTCCCTACGCTGCGTTCATGATCGGCGCCTCGCTGATCATGCCCGATCGCTTCCTCCAGCCTGCTCCGTTGGCTGCGATCATCGCCAGCGAGAAGCCGACGTTCGCCGCGGCCGTACCCACCATCTGGCAGGGCCTGCACCTCTACCTCGAGCAGAACCCACAGGACATCTCCTCGATGCGTGAGGTTCTGATCGGCGGCTCCGCTGTACCGCCTGCCCTCATGCACGCATTCGAAGCCGACCACAACGTCTCCGTCCTGCACGCCTGGGGCATGACCGAAACCTCCCCACTCGGATCCGTTGCCCGCCCGCCGGCCGGTGTCACCGGCGACGCGATGTGGAAGTACCGCTACTCTCAGGGCCGCTTCCCGGCATCCGTCGAGGCACGTCTCATCGACGACGACGGCAAAGTTGTTGCACACGACGGCGTTTCCGTCGGCGAGCTCGAAGTGCGCGGCCCCTGGATCACCGGGTCGTACTACGGCGTCGATGCGGAAGACAAGTTCAACGACGGCTGGCTCAAGACCGGTGACGTCGGATCCATCACGGCCGACGGCTTCCTGAGCCTGTCAGACCGCTCCAAGGACATCATCAAGTCCGGCGGCGAATGGATCTCATCGGTCGACCTCGAGAACGCCGTCATGGGTCACCCTGACGTCACCGAAGCTGCCGTCATCGGCGTGCCGGACGAGAAGTGGGACGAGCGCCCGTTGGTCGCGGTTGTTCTGCGCGCCGGATCCGAGACCACGATGTCCGAACTCCAGCAATATCTTTCGGACAAGGTAGCCAAGTGGCAGCTCCCCGAGAACTGGGCTGTGGTTCAGGAAGTTCCGAAGACGAGCGTCGGCAAGTTCGACAAGAAGCGCCTGAGGGCCGACTACCACGAAGGCGGACTCGAAGTCACTCGCCTCTGACACGGAGTGAGTGCTGAAGCATGAATACTGAAGGTGGGCAACAGGTTTTCAATCTGTTGCCCACCTTCGTTTAACGAGCAATGCACTTTACGGACGATAACCGACCGTGTGAAAAGCGATGTCGACGTACTTCTGCGCCAATTGCGTCGGCGACATCGGCCCGCCGGTCTGGAACCAACGCGGCAGTGACTGCGCCATACCGAGTATGGCCCGGACGGTCTCCTCGGTGTCGGTGACCGCGAAATCTCCCGATGCCACACCGTCGTCGACGATCCTGCGCATGAGCAACTCGAGCCGCTTACGACTGGCGGCGTATCGACTTCGGCTTTCCGGTGAGACATGCCGAATCTCGGTGTCCAACGCAGCATGCCGCGACCGGTGGGTCATGTAGAGAACAATTGCCTCCACCACCAAGGCGAAGCGTCGTACCGGATTTTCGCCGGCTTCCACCTCTGCCGCTTCGGTTCTGGTATTCAGCTCACTCATCGAGATCTCGAACAGAGCGACGAGGACTGCCTCTTTGTTCGCGTGGTGATAGTAGAGCGCGGGAACGGTTACCCCGACACGGTTGGCAATCTGCCGCACCGTCGTGCCGTGGTAACCGTTCTCGTCGAACAGCTCGAGCGAAGCCATCAGGATGTCGGTCATCACCAGCGGCGGGAAAGTCCTCCAGTCCACTGCCACCGAATTCACGGGCTCCACCTCGCCAGTCATGAATAGCCGAAATTACCGCGGTGCCATACGGATTGCACCGTCGAGGCGGATCGTCTCACCGTTGAGCATAGGGTTGGAGACGATATGCGCAGCAAGCGCGCCGTACTCGCTGGGATCGCCCAGGCGAGAGGGGTGAGGCACCTGCTGACCCAGCGACGCCTGGGCTGCTTCAGGCAGTCCGGCCAGCAACGGGGTCTTGAACAGCCCGGGAGCGATGGTGTTGACGCGGATCAGCAGCGACGCGAGGTCACGGGCGATGGGGAGCGTCATACCGACGACGCCACCCTTCGACGCGGAGTACGCAGCCTGCCCGATCTGACCGTCATAGGCTGCGACGGAGGCGGTGTTGATGATGACGCCGCGTTCACCGTCGATGGGTTCGGTCTTCGAAATACGTTCCGCAGCAAGACGAAGAACGTTGAAGGTGCCGATCAAGTTGACGTCGATGACCTTCTTGAACGCGTCGAGCGGGAAAGCACCCTTCTTGCTGACAGTCTTGACTGCGTTGCCGATTCCGGCGCAGTTGACTGCCACGCGCAGGGGTCCGAGGGACTCGGCCACGTCGAGTGCAGCGGTGACCGCAGCCTCGTCGGTGACGTCTGCAGCCGCGAAGCGGACCCGGTCGCCAAGTTCCTTGGCGATGGCTTCACCGTTGGACGACGGAAGGTCGACGATGACGACGCTGGCACCGTCGGCAAGAAGGGCTTTGGTCGTAGCCAGGCCGAGGCCGGATGCTCCACCGGTGACGACGGCGACGCTGTCGTTGACGATCATGAGAGTTCCTTTCGAAAGGTTATGTGTTTCAGATGCGTTCGATGATGGTGGCGTTGGCCATGCCGGCGCCCTCGCACATGGTCTGCAATCCGTAGCGTCCGCCGGTGGCCTCGAGGTGGTTGACCATCGTGGTCAACAGTCGAGTACCCGAGGACCCCAGGGCATGGCCGAGTGCAATCGCGCCGCCCCACGGGTTGAGCTTTGCCGGGTCGGCGCCGAACTCGTGAGCCCAGGCGAGTGGAACGGGAGCGAAGGCCTCGTTGACCTCGTAGGTGTCGATGTCGTCGATGCTCAGACCCGCGCGAGCGAGCACCTTGTGGGTGGCTGGGATGGGTGCGGTGAGCATGAAGATCGGGTCGTCGCCCGCAACGGAGAAGGAGTGGAAGCGTGCTCGCGGGGTCAGCCCCAGCTTCGACGCCATTTCTTCGCTCATGATCAGTGCTGCGGACGCGCCGTCGGTGAGCGGCGACGAGTTACCGGGAGTGATCGACCACTGCGCTTCGGGGAAGCGCTGCGCGTACTTCTCCGAGTAGAACGACGGCTTCAAGCCGGCGAGTCCCTCGGCGGTAGTAGACGCGCGAACCGTCTCGTCGACGGTATGCGAGACGGTCTCACCGGCGGCGTTGGTCACGGAGATCGGCAGAATCTCCTTGTCGAAGAGCCCCTGCGCCGCAGCCTCTGCTGCCCGCTGGTGGGACTGCGCAGCGAATGCGTCGAGAGCCTCGCGGTCAAGCTTCCACTTCGCGGTGATCAACTCCGCGGAGATGCCCTGATTGACCAGGCCTTCGGGGTAGCGAGCCGCGATGCCCGGACCGGAAGCATCCTTCCCCATCGTCGCGGTACCCATCGGGACACGACTCATGGATTCGACGCCTGCCGCGATCACGATGTCGTAGGCCCCGGCGATCACGCCTTGAGCCGCAAAGTGCGCAGCTTGCTGACTTGATCCGCACTGGCGATCGATCGTGGTGGCGGGTACCGACTCGGGGAACCCTGCCGACAGGACCGCGCTGCGGGTGATGTTGAGCGCCTGCTCACCGGCCTGGCCGACGCAACCGCCGATCACGTCGTCCACCAAGGCGGGGTCGAGGCCGTTTCGATCGACGATGGAACGTAGAACGTGCGCTATCAGTTCGACAGGGTGCGTCCCGGACAGTGCTCCGCCCGGCTTTCCCTTGCCAGACGCGATCCGGACTACATCGACGATCACTGCCTTGGTCATCTTCGTTCCCTTCGAGGACGTGCATTGCTGGGGCGGTCCGGCACCCGAGTTCGTGGCACCGGATGCCGAACCGAGATCGTGAGAGCACCCTGACTTAGCGCTCGCTAAACAATTACCACCGAGTCGGACCGTCCGTCAAGAGAGGGCTACCGAACTCGAAGCCGATGTGGGCAGATGAAAAGTTGGGCGATCAGGAACCCCTGACCCACGCCCTTCATTAGTACTTTCGAATGATAGGTTTTCAATCTTCGCCCGAAATGTCCGGAATCGGATAACCTTCCGCCACAAGCAATCCAAGCCACAGGGGATTCGGGGCGTGGCACCAATCGATGACAAACCGCAGGGGGACTGACCCGGAGGTAGAGCGTGGACCTGCGATACGTTGCATTCACACGTGCCGACTCGCATTTCTACGACCGAATCAGAACGGTCACTCGACCTGACACACTGACTGACCAGCACTTTAAGCCTGCAAAGTCGGTGGGCTGGTCACTCTGGCGGCGCGGTCCCCAAAGCGGACCGTGGAACTACTTCCAACCGCCTGACAGCGTGCTGCCAGAACAGGGATGGAAGATTCACTGCTCCGCTACCCAAGCCAACGCGCAGGAGCTGCTCGATACCGTCTCCGCGTATTGCGGCCACAATCTGGTGCCTTTCAAATTTCTTCGGACGGCAGCAGACCTCATGTTCTCCAACAGCAAGCAGGCCAATCGAACATCCAGCGGAAAATTCATCACGATCTATCCGGCGGATAGCGTTGCCACACAACGTGTCATCACCGAACTGGACGAGCTTGTCAGGGCTGCCGACGGGCCATACATCCTCAGCGATGTGCGATGGAACCGGGGACCACTCTACTTACGGTACGGCGCGTACCTGCCCATGCAGACCAACGATTCATTCGGCGATCGCGTCCCGGCAATACGGCGCCCCGACGGATCGCTCGAACCCGATCTGCGCGGCACTTCCTTCAGAACTCCAGACTGGGTACAAATCCCGGACTTCGTTCGCGCGCAGCAAGACAAGCTGAAATCACGCGACGCCTTCCCCTATTCGATCACTGAAGCCCTGCACTTCAGCAACAGCGGGGGGATCTACTCCGCGCTGGACGACGCCGGCATCAATCTCGTCATCAAAGAGGGTCGGCCCTTCACCGCCCCGGACGCCAACGGCCGGTACGCAATCGACCGCATTTGCAACGAGTACGACACGCTGACTCACCTTGCCGGCAACCCGTACTCACCTTCCGCGCTCAACTTGTTCGAGCGCGAAGGACACCACTTTCTTGTCACCGAGCGCGCACCCGGCGCTCCCCTGAATCAGGAGATTGCGCTCCGCTATCCGCTGATACGCGCGGATCAGACACTCAGCTCCCGAACGGAATACAGAACCTGGGCGCTCGGTATTGCACAACAGCTGACTACCGCAGTCGAGAGCTTCCACAACGCCGGAATCGTTCATGCCGATCTTCACCCCGGCAACGTGATGTGCTCACCGTCGGGTATTCGGATCATCGATTTCGAGATGGCCCACAGCATCGACGAGCAACCGCCCCGGTCCACCGGGGCTCCCGGGTACACCGCACCGCAACAGTTGACAGGAATCGAGGCAGATCGATACTCCTTGGGATGCATCGAGCTGGGACTCTTTGTCCCACTTACTACATTGCTCCCCCTCGACCGCAACAAGATTCCCGAACTCATCGGCTACGCGGTGTCTCGATTCGATCTTCCTCGTGCCTTCTGTGCCTCGCTCTATTCGATGCTCGACGCACAGCCGCCGGAACCGGCGGATCACCCGCATCGTTGGGACACGTCGTCGAGGGAAACCTTGCAACGTATGGACGCTCGATTGCGCTGCGGCATCCTCACCACACTTGATCTCTCCCGCGCTGATCGACTCTTTCCCGGTGACATCGCCCAGTTCGAAGTGAACGGTTACGGCATTGCTCACGGCTCGTGCGGAAACCTACTCGCCGATAATCTTCCCACCGACACCTTGGAGACAGTTCTGGAATGGACTGAACATCAAGTTGATTCGGATACGCAACCACGGTTCGGTTTCTTCGACGGGCTCGCAGGTGCGGTGCATACCTTTCGGCAGCTAGGACGACACTCGACTGCCGACAGATGGGTCGAGACTTTGCGTGGAGTCCCACTCGACGATCTCGACTCCAGCCTCTTCGGCGGCCTTTCCGGAATCGGGTGCCTTCTACTCGAGGAATCGGAGTCATGTCCGGCGGCATCGTCAACTCTCGCTCTCGTCACCGAAACTCTGCGGGATCGCCTTCCGGCTGCTCGCGCACACGTCCGCTTCACCGACGGAACATCTTGGGCGACAACGGGTCGCGGAGGCTTGATGAGAGGGCCGAGCGGGCAAGCGCTGTTCTGGACTCGCCACTACGAACGGACCGGTGATCCTCGATCGCTGGAACACGCGCGACAGCTTGTCGACATCGACCTGTCCGTGATGCAGATGTGCCCTGACGGTTCGATGCAGCTGAGAGAGGAGCGCCGGACAATGCCGTACCTCGGATCGGGATCCGTCGGCGTGGGCCTGGTACTTCTTCAACTTGTTCGACATGTCGACGAGCCGCGCTACGCGTCTGCGCTACTTGCCATATCCCGCGCTGCCGCCGTCGAATTCACTGCCCAAGCCGGACTACTCAACGGGCGAGCCGGGCTGATTCTCTTCCTCGGCGAACTCTCCAAGAGTCCATATGCCGGCGCCGATTGTGAGCAGACGCTTGCCCAGCAGTTGCAGCTTCTGGGCTTACACAGCCTCAATCACGCAGGAGGACTGCACTTTCCAGGTGAACAGAACCTGAGACTCTCGACAGACTGGGCAACCGGATCTGCAGGAATACTGGCGTCGCTCCGACATACCGGATCGGCAACTGCCCGACAGTCGTTTCCACTGATGTGCGCGTCGAACTGCCACATCGCCTAATTGTTCGGAAGTTATCACCCACGGCAGATTGGAGCACAGAAGTACCAGGCGAAAAACCCTGGAATTGAATCAACACCGCAAGCAAACTCGATCGATCAAATCCATCGGCAAGAACGCCGATCAACAAAGGAAATGACAATGGACGCTATTCTCTCCCTTCAAGATCTGTCAGTCGCCGCCGGCAACGTCGGAGACGCAGGCCAGCTCGAGCAGAACGCGGCAATCAGTTCGCTCAGTTTCTTCTGCCTCTGACCTCAGGCCGATACCTCGGAGAAGGTCCGGGGTATCGGCTTTCGGAATCCGTGCGGATCACCAGACGAACAGTATTGTTTCATCATGAGACGCATCCGCACTTCACCGAGCTGTATTTGCCGATGATGTGCGCGACCTGGCGGCAATGCCGAGGGCAGATCGGGCGGCCAGCGGCGGTGATATTCCTCCTGATCCTGACAGCCGCGTTTTCAGGTTGGTTCGTTCAGCGTTCGGCGAGAGTTGGGACTTCGGGGACATCTGCTCACGCTGGTACGACGGAGGTGGCAGTTGCCGCACCGACACCGCCTTGACCTTCACGACGCTTTTCGTACTCCTACTTCCCTTCGCCTCCGGAATGCTGGTCGGGTGGTTTGAGTTTCAATAGCTGTCAACGACAAGATGAGGGAATCGGTACCATCCGCCCCCGATGTCTTCCAACTGGAGCTGATTGAAGGTCTTGTCGGACACGCCATCGGGTGCGTACACCCAGCCGGGATTGTCCAAGATGGCCAATCCATCTCGTGCGTCATGGAAATAGACGTGGCCTTCACTGCTGACGTTGGCATAGGAGATATCGAATCTGCCGATTCGTAGATCACGATGATACCCATCGGAATAGGGATCGTCAGGTTCTTGAAGTAGTTGCTGTGCAACGGTTTCGAAGTCTGCCCGATACTGATCGAAATGTGGCTGCCCCGCGGCCGCGATCCCGAGTGCGATCACCACGAGAACCGGAACAGCGACATCGGACCACAACCATCGGCGTCGCTGCCACCAGCACACTCCGAGCAGCACGATTGCAACAGTCGCGGTGAGGACCCAGAGAACGACCGCACCGGCGATCGAGAGTGCACTATCCGCAGGTTCGGGCCAGGTGAGATGGCATTTCGCTGCGACATACATCGCCGACGCCGACGCTGCGATAAGTGCGTTTACCAATGCAACCCAACGAAGAGCACCGGACCTTCTCGTTGCCTGCGAGTTCGACACTGCCTGATCCATTCGATGAGAATAGCGAGCTGTTTGTCGCGGACTAGCAGTAACCACTTCCCCGATCTCACGATCGATTGTTTCTCGGCACGGAGAAAGTGTCCACGGTGCTATCTTTGCTGCCTATGGGAGGCAGGGCTGCGAGGATGGTCGATTGAACTACCGATGTCAGGAGAGTTCGGCGACTCCCAAAGTCGACAGGTCAATTTTGAGCACGGCTGGATTCGGTGGATCGCAGCAACGAACACCATCGTCACCTCATGATGACGTGACTGTTGGGGGAAAGTCGTGAAAATGCGATTATTACGAGTGAGTCAAGCGGCTATGGCGGTATCACTGATCGCAGTAGCCATTGTCTACTTGTTGGACGTATTTTCTTTGCGACTCCAACATCAACCCAGTTGGTGCATCGATCATTATGGAATCCCGTCACGATTCAATTATCTCCTTCCTGAGCGTGCAGAGAGGGTGGGGGTAGGAATTACAGACTTCTGGGGATGGTTCCCTCCAGGTATGAGCTGTACATTCACTGATGGAGTGACCAAAGAAAGCGAAACGGTAGCACCGGCCGCGGACAGGTCGTACATCGTCGTCGTTCTTGTGGTGCTGATCGTCATCTCGGCTGCCGGCATATTTTTCGGCCGCCGGAAGCGCTGAACACTGGCGCTGACTCGGGACAACAGCGGCGCACTCGACATCAGACCGATGAGTAACAAATCGGTGTCCGTCGTGTCCGGCGCTTCCACTACTCGTCGATCTTCGCGAATCCACCAGCCTTGTTCGAGGGCATTTCTTGCGGGTCCTGGTGGTCTTCGTTCCCATCACGCTGGCGATGACACTCCTGGGCCTGGTGCTCGGCTGGACCCATGCGCTTGCCGGGGACAGGCGGCAACATGATCGACGCCGATTACACAATGTGCTGGGGCTCAGACAATTCCGACGTGATGCTGTTGTGCTCCGGGTTGATGGTGGCGCTCGCACTCGTCGGCGCACGTGGACTACGTCGGTGACCCGCCTATAACCGACTGTCCGAAATGTCGAAATCAATTTGATAGCAGCAATTTTCGATCCAACATTCTCTTGTGTTCGAAACTTTGTTCGATTAAACTTTCGGCATGGACAGTCGGGAAGCGTGGCAACTGGATGGCGAGGACCTCAAGAGTGAGGTTCTCGATCTGGTGCGTGCCCGGCACGAGTTGCAGTCGCGGATGGTGTTGCTGATCGTGGAGATGTTTTCCCGGGAGGTTCTCGGTGGGAAGGGTTTTCGGGCGATCGCACAGTGGTTGCACGGTTCGACGAATCTGGAGATCGGTGAGTGCAGTCTGCTGGTCGGGTTGGCGCGGTTGTTGATGCTCGAACCTGTTGTGGGCGATGCGTTTCATCGCGGTGATGTTGATGCGTTGAAGGCGCGTCAGGTGGCGTCGTTTTGTCTGCATCCACCGAAGAACATGACCCTGGCGGATGTGGACAAGGCTCGCGGGATTTTGTTGTCGTTGGCGTCGAAGAACATCGCGGATTGTGATGCGGTGCGGGCTGCGATTCGGCGGATCGAGAAGCAGTACGGCAAGCGTGAGGACGGGGTCCCGGTCGGCGAGGATTCGGAGCGGAATGAGTTCTACGCCTCGAAAGGCTTGTACGGCAGAGTGACTGTGAAGGGTGATCTGGATGCTGTGAACGGGGCCCGTCTGATCACGTTGTTGTCGAGTTTGTCGGCGCCGACGCCTGAGAAGGACGGCGTCAAAGACACGCGTACTCCGGCATTACGGCGTGCGGACGGGTTTTGCGAGTTGTTGCGCCGGTACGAGCGGGCGGGGTTGGGTCCGATCGAAGGCGGCGTGAAACCACACATCACGGTGACCGCGTCCGCGAAAGACATGACGGACCTGCAGGCGTTGAAAGACCTCCTGCCGTCCACGGAGGAACTCGGGTTCGCGTGGACGGATTGGGAGGGCCCGATCAGTATCGACACTGCGCGGATGTTGGCGTGCGACTGCACCGTCACCCGGATCTTGTTGGATGAGAACGGTGTTCCGCTCGACTGCGGTAAGGAAGCGAGAACGGCGACGGTGCCGCAGCGGCGGGCGTTGGCGGTTCGGGATGGTGGGTGTGCGTTCCCGGGGTGTGGGACGCCGTCGGGGTGGTGCGATGCTCATCATATTGTTCACTGGAACGATGGTGGCCCAACAGATCTCGACAATCTGATCTTGTTGTGCGGTCATCATCATCGGACGATGCACCACACGGAATGGCGGGTGGAGATCGGCCCGGATCGGAAGACGGTGTTCTATCCGCCGATGTCGATCGATCCGTATCAACAGCCGATCGGCGGGAACAGCCCACCCACAGCGGCGTGAATCGCGACAATCGAATACATCAGCACCGGGGACGAACCATGCCCCGGTGCTGGTGCACGTTTCTGGTCAGATCCCAACCCCTCAGATCCCAACCCCTCAGATCCCTGCCCTTCGCACGAGAGCGTCAGTGGCAGAAGGGGATACAACGTCAATCGCTCGTAACAGCCCCGCGTACCGCGGATACAGCTCGACGGGACGCGTATTGATCGCCCGCAAGATCCACGATGCAGCTTGATCGGCCGTCAGCGCCGGCTGGCTCACGTAATCCGCCGTCGGCGCGATCATCGGTGTTCGTATGAGTGGGAATTGCACTGTGGTGACATCGACACCGGTGCCGTGACATTCCGCGCCGAGGCTTCGGCCGAAGGCACTGAGAGCAGACTTCGACGCGTGGTAGGCACTGAACCTCGGCATCACGCCGGCAGTGACTCCCCAGGTTCCGACGTTGATGATGTGTCCGGACTTCGCCTCGAGCATCGCGGGCAGCAGACGCAACGTCAGTCGTGTAGGTCCGAAGTAGTTGAGTGCCATGGTGCGCTCGTAGTCGTGGAATCGGTCGACCGAATCCAACGCGGTACGCCGGATCGAGCGACCCGCATTGTTGACGAGGATGTCGACCGACCCGAATCGATCCGCGATCGTCTCCGCGAGTTCGTCGACGGCTTCACCGCGGGAGAGGTCCGCCGGCACGATGTGCGCCCACCCTCCCCTGCGGTGGATCTCGTCCCGTACGTGTTCGAGGTTTTCCTCACCGCGCGCGACCAGGATCATCTCGGCTCCCCGACGAGCCAAGAGATGAGCAGTGGCCTCGCCGATCCCCGAGGAAGCTCCTGTCAGAACGATCGTCTTGTCGGAGAGCGTGACGCCGCGTGACGGAACAAGGGAGCGCAGACGCGTCGGCGGACTCAAGGCAATATTGCTGAGCAGCGTTCTGATCACATCGGCCTCGGTTCGATCTTCGCGTGCGTTTCGGTGCGAACCCATCCCTGAACAGCCAACTTCGAGCGCACCGCGGAAATTACTCAAAAGTAAGTTATGGCGCCGTTTCGACCGTGTCAAGAATTCGTCGAGATCCAGGAGTATCTGCCACTAGCTTTTCCTGATACCTCGGGTTACATTAAACCCAGACCGAGTGCCAGCGATCACACAACCGGCCCTCGATTCCACCGAACACCGCGAGAAATACCAGCGGTGACCGAAACGAAGAGGAGACGCCATGACGCTCACATCGCCGCTCGACAAGCGCGGAGAAGCATCCGACGACTCGTACAACGAGACGCTTCGACTCCTGTCCGAGGGCTCGGTGCACAAGCACTTCGACCCGTACCTCGACATCGACTGGGACTCCCCCGAGTTTGCCGTCGTCCCGAACGATCGCCGCTGGATCCTCCCGGCCGAGACAGACCCGCTGGGTGCTCACCCCTGGTACCAGTCGCAGTCCGAGGCCAGGCAGATCGAAATCGGCATGTGGCGCCAGGCCAATGTCGCGAAGGTCGGTCTCCAGTTCGAGAACATTCTGATCCGCGGCATGATGCAGTACGTCTTCTCGCTGCCCAACGATTCGGCCGAGGCGCGCTACTGCACGCACGAGTCGGTCGAAGAGTGCAACCACACGATGATGTTCCAGGAGATGGTCAACCGCATCGGTGCCGACGCTCCCGGCATGAGCCGTCCGATGAAGATGCTTGCACCCTTCATCCCCCTCGCTGCGGGTCCGTTCCCCGAACTGTTCTTCGTCGGTGTCCTCGCCGGTGAAGAGCCGATCGACCACATTCAGAAGAGCATCCTGCGCGCCGGCGGCCAGATCCACCCGATCATGCAGTCGGTCATGGCCATCCACGTAGCCGAGGAAGCGCGTCACATCTCGTTCGCGCACAAGCTTCTGAGCCGTCGCATCCCGCTGATGTCACGCCCGAACCGGTTCGTCCTCTCGCTGCTGTTCCCGATCGTCATGCGCATTCTCTGTGACGCCATCGTCATCCCGCCGAAGTCCTTCTGGAAGCAGTTCGACATCCCGAAGTCCGTGAAGAAGGACCTGTTCTGGGATCTGCCCGAGTCGCGCCAGACCCTGCGCAACTACTTCGGTGACGTCCGCATGCTGGCCACCGACACCGGCCTGATGAACCGTGCCTCGCGCCTGGTGTGGAAGGCCTGCAAGATGGACGGCCGCGCATCACGTTTCCGTAGCGAACCTCACCGCAGCTCGCACAACGCCGCCGCGTAGCTCCCGGACAGTCGAGATCGGACTCATAGCGCCATGCCACACGTAGTCACGCAGTCCTGTTGCAGCGACGCCTCGTGCGTCTACGCCTGCCCGGTCAACTGCATCCATCCGACGCCGGACGAGCCGGACTTCCTCACCGCCGAGATGCTGCACATCGATCCGCAGGCCTGCGTCGACTGCGGCGCATGCGTCTCGGCCTGCCCGGTCGACGCCATCGTCCCCGAGTCGAAGCTGACCGACCCGCAGCGAGTCTTCCTGTCCATCAACGCGGACTTCTACAAGGAAGAGCGGCCCAGGCCGCTTCTCGCCAAGGTCATCCCGGCAGCCCACGTCGACAAGGGCCGACCGCCGTTGCGCGTTGCGATCGTCGGTTCCGGACCGTCGGCGATGTACGCCGCGGACGAGTTACTGACCCAGCCTGACGTGCAGGTCAACGTCTTCGATCGCCTTCCTGTGCCTTACGGCTTGGTTCGCGCCGGCGTTGCTCCGGACCATCAGAAGACCAAGCAGGTCACTCGCTTGTTCGACAAGATCGCCGCACAAAAGGGTTTCGAGTTCTACCTCAACGTCGAGATCGGCAAGCACATCTCGCACAGCGAACTGCTCGAAAATCACCATGCGGTGCTCTACGCAGTCGGCGCTTCGTCCGACCGTGGTCTCGGCATTCCGGGTGCTGATCTGCCTGGCACGGCATCGGCCACCGACTTCGTGGCCTGGTACAACGGCCACCCCGATCACGCCGACGACGTCTTCGATCTCTCGCATCGCCGCGCGGTCATCATCGGAAACGGAAACGTCGCGCTCGACGTCGCTCGCATTCTGACGGCCGATCCCGAGAAGTTGGCGGGCACTGACATCTCCGCTCACGCACTCGCCGCTCTGCGGAAGAGTCGCGTCGAAGAAGTTGTCATCGTGGGTCGACGCGGAATCGCGCAGTCCGCGTTCACAGTCCCCGAGTTCACCGGCCTGATGGCACTGCCGGACATCGAACTCTCTGTCGGACCCGACGACATGGTTCTCGACTCGGCCACCGAAGAACTGGCAAAACGCGGCGAGCTTCCGCATGCCGTCGAGCAGAAGTTGCGTCTACTCGAAGCACTGAAGAACCGCGATCACGTCGACGTCGGCAACAAGCGCATCACGTTGCGCTACCTGCTCACGCCGACGTCGATCACCGGCGACGATCAGGTCAGTGGAATCGAGTTCGCTCGCAACGCCCTGGTCGACGCCAACGGAACCGTGCAGATCGAGGCGACCGGCGATACCGAGACCATCGATGCCGGCTTGGTCCTCACCTCGATCGGCTACCGCGGAGTGCCCATCACCGGCGTCCCGTTCGACGAGCGTGCTTCGGTCATTCCGAATGAGAACGGCCGCGTCCTCGAAGCTCCGAACGGCGATCCCGCAACCGGCGTCTACGCGACCGGTTGGATCAAGCGCGGACCGAGTGGGTTCATCGGCACCAACAAGTCCTGCGCGCAGGAAACGATCAGGATGCTCGTCGACGACTTCAACGACGGACGCCTGACCAACCCGGTCGCCGACGACTCCGCAGTCGATCGTCTGGTCCGGGCGCGACAGTCCGACGTAGTCGACCGCGAGGGCTGGCACGCCATCGACAAGGCGGAACTGGAACGCGGCGCTGCGCACGACCGTGTCCGCGAAAAGGTTCTGGATCAGGTCGAGATCACCTCCATCCTCGACGCTGCGGCCCGGGTGAAACCGGCGCGTCGATTCGGTCGACCCGTTCGCGCTCGCTGATCCGCTACAGGTAAACAGCTACTTTCACGCACACGGCCCCGCCTGCAGACTCGTCTGCCCGGCGGGGCCGTCTGCGTTCCGGCAGCGTCCCACTCAGCGAAAATTTTTGCCCGTCAGCGGCCGAAATCGTGTAATACTGCAACCTGTTCCAGTAAGCGGCACAGCGGGCCCACGATCCCCCGGATCAGGCTCGCCAACCAGATGAGGATTGCATGAGCGAGACTGCAACGCCGGCGCCGAACGGGAGTGTGACACCTGCAGTAGAGGGTTGGTTCACCACCGGCGACGAACCTGCTCTGATCGGCACGAAGTGCCAATCCTGCGGCACCATTTCCTTCCCTCGTGAGGCGACGTTCTGCAAGAGCCCGAGCTGCTTCAGCGAGGAGTTCGACGACGTGGAACTCTCCCGCCGCGGCACTGTCTGGTCGTACACCGACGCGCAGTACCAGCCCCCGCCGCCGTACATCCCGCGCTCGGATCCGTACGAGCCTTTTGCTCTCGCAGCAGTCGAGTTGCCCGAGGGGATCGTCATCCTCGGCCAGGTGGCCGACGGATTCGGCGTCGACGATCTCAAGGTCGGCAATACCGTCGAATTGGTTGTCGAGCCGCTGTACACCGACGAAACCGGAGTACGTACGACGTGGCGCTGGAAGCCTGTCGCCGCAGCTGATCAGGAGTCGCAGTCATGAGCAAGGACGTCGCAGTACTCGGTGTCGGAATGCACCCCTGGGGCAAGTGGGGGCAGTCGTTCGTGAAATACGGCGTTGCCGCCGCTCGCGCCGCGCTCGCCGATTCGGGTGTGAATTGGCAGGACGTCGACTTCATCGTCGGCGGCGAAACTGTCCGCAACGGTTACGGCGGATACGTCGCCGGAGCCACGTTCGCTCAGGCCCTCGGCTGGAACGGCGCTCGCGTCGCCACGTCGTACGCAGCGTGCGCGACGGGAGCCCAGGCACTCGACACCGCTCGCGCACGAATCCTGGCCGGCCTCAGCGAAGTTGCCCTGGTCGTCGGCGCGGACACCACCCCCAAGGGTTTCCTCGCTCCCGTCGCCGGTGAGCGTTGGGACGACCCGGACTGGCTGCGCTTCCGCCTCATGGGTATGACCAACCCGGCGTACTTCGCGCTCAACGCGCGTCGTCGCATCGACCTCTACGGCGCCACCGCGGAGGACTTCGCCAACGTGAAGGTCAAGAACGCCAAGCACGGGCTCAATAATCCGAATGCGCGCTACCGCAAGGAAGTCACCGTCGAGAACGTGTTGGCATCCCCCGTGGTGTCCAATCCCCTGCATTTGCTCGACATCTGCGCGACGTCCGACGGCGGCGCCGCAATCTTGCTGACGTCGATGGAATACGCCCGCAAGATGGGCATCGCGGAACCTGTTCGCATCAAGGCTATTTCGACGGTCACGCCGACGTTCCCGCAGACGATCATGGATATGCCGAACTTCTCCACCGATTCCAGCTCCGCCGTCCCGGCTCCGGAGCGCACGTTCAAGGAATCCATCGGCTACGCCGCGTACGAGGAAGCCGGAATCTCTCCCGAAGACGTCGACGTCGCCGAGGTCTACGACCTCGCTACCTCGGTGGAACTGGACTGGATCGAAGACCTCGCGCTGTGCAAGCGGGGCGAGGCCGAGCACCTTCTACGTGCGGGTGACACCAGTATCGGAGGCCGCATCCCGGTCAATCCGTCCGGCGGTCTCGCGTGCTTCGGCGAAGCCGTTCCCGCACAGGCACTTGCGCAGGTGTGCGAGCTCACCTGGCAGCTGCGCGGACAAGCCGAAGGCCGTCAGGTCGAAGGCGCCCGCATCGGTATCACCGCCAACCAAGGCCTGTTCGGACACGGCTCCTCGGTGATCGTTTCCGCCTGACCCTGTTTCTACTTTCGTGGCGGTCGCACACTCACCCGTGAGCGGCCGCCACGATCACGTCTGCCACTGCCCCTGGCTGTGAGACCAGCGAGGCATGGGAGGTCGGGAGTTCGCTGGTGTTCGCGCCCATCCGGTTTGCCATGAACCGCTGCGCCGAAGCTGGGATCACGCGATCCTCACCGGCGACCAGATACCAGCTCGGTGTGTTCGCCCACGACGGTGGCCCGCCGAGTTCGAGGTTCGCCCACAAAGCGGCGGACTTCTGGTGAGCCAACATCGTTGCCGCCGTCTCGTCGGAAACGTCTTGAGCGAAGACGGAATGGAAATACTCGTCCGTGACGTAGCCGTCGACGTTCTTCCCGCCGATCGCGTGAGGATCGTCGACGATCCTCAATCCCAGAGCGGGAGGAAGCAATTGGCTGCCAGGGAATCGAATCGGGTCGATCGTGATCTGTACCGGCTCACCCTCCACCGGACCGAACGCCGCGATGTAGACCAGCGACTGGACCTTCGGATCGTGGACATTGGTGATCACCGCGCCGCCGTACGAGTGCCCGACGAGAACGACGGGGCCGTCGATGTCCGCAACCGTCTTCTCGATCACGGACGCGTCGTAAGCCGGCCCGCGCAGAGGATTGTCCGGCGTCACGACGCGATAGCCACGCGAGCGTAGGTCGGCGGCAACTCCGTCCCAACTGGTGGCGTCGGCAAAGGCTCCGTGAACCAGAACGACAGTTGGCTTGGGGCCTGCCACCGCAGCACCGGAACCGAAGATCAGTCCGGCCGCGACTGTCATGAGCATTGCCAGAACTGCTGTGAATACACGTGAGATCTTCATGCGTTTCCTTCACTCTCGTAGGCAAGCGAGAAACTGCGGTAGGCCGGGACACGCCCGTTTCGATCCTAGAAATACCTGCTGCGACGGACGTGACTGTCCGTGCAGACTTCTGGGCTCACGGTGCACAAATTCTGGTTGAGCGTCCACATCCCGGGGTATCAAGGCTGCATGGCTTTGCTCCTGGATACTTCCGTGCTGGAGCCTGACCAACGCACGGACGCCTTCGTCGACGCGATGGGACGCGCATCGGTTCCCTGTGCGATCCACTTGGAGGATCCGGCGGGCGTGAGCGCCCGGATGAACGTGTGGAATCTGGGCGCAGCATCACTGTTCCGCTCCGAGTCGACGGGGATGCGATTGACCAGAACACCGCGGCACGTGCGATCAGCGTCGATGCCGGTTCTCGCGATTGCCCTGCAGGAGAGCGGAATCGGCCATCTAGATCAGCACGATGAGCAACGCAGAGTCCCGGCCGGTGAACTACTCATGACGGACCTGACGTCGACCTACGATTTCTCCTGGACGGGAACGGGCGCTTCCCAGTGCCTCTACGTTCCGATGGATCGGCTGGGACTACCGATCGACACCGTGCGAGACGCTGCCACGCGACCTCACCACAGCAACCTGTACCCCTTGATGATCGCGCACGTTCGTGAATTGTTCCGCAGCGCCGATCAGTTGGAGACCGATCCTGCCGCCGAACAATTGGGCGAGGCCTCGATCGAACTGGCGCGCGCTTTGGTCGCATCGATCACGCATGCAAATCCCGACGCCTCCGCTCCGAGATCGGCACTCACGTTGACATCGGTCCGCGGATACATCCGCGAACACCTTCACGATCCGGCGCTGCATCCTGCACGAATTGCCCATGCCCACAGCATCTCACTGCGTCAGCTGTACAAGATCTGTTCGGACAACGAATTCCGGCTCGAGCAGTGGATCATCACCCAGCGCTTGCAGAAAGCTCGGGCCGAACTCGCTCGACCCGCTACCGTCGACCTGCCGATCGCCACCATTGCGCGCCGTGCGGGATTTGTCGACGCCGGACACTTCAGCCGACGGTTTCGGCAGGCCTACGGAGTCAGCCCGACTCGTTGGCGTCAGCTCCGCGATTGCAGCAGCGCCACAACGTCTGACTGACCACGGCTTTCGGCATTGTCCAATGCGGTCTTTCCCGACGCATCCCGGATAGAGGGATCTGCCCCGGCGTCGAGAAGCTGAGTGATCACGTCGACGTAGCGCGCCGAGCCGTCGCCGTACACAACGGCCTCGAGAAGCGCCGTCCACCCCGGATCATTGACGTGATTGACCGGTACCCCGGCAGCAATCAGCATCCGGACGGTCTCGACATGCGCGTGTTCACTCGCGGGAATCAGAGCCGTACCGCCGTAACGGTTCACGCTGTCGACATCCGCGCCATGGCTGAGCGTCAGTGCCAGAATCTCGTTCAATCCCTCGGCTCCGGAATACAGGAAGGCCGAATCCTGCATGGAATCCTTCGCGTTCACGTCAGCTCCGGCAAGAATCAACGTAGAAGCCGCAGCGACGGCGTTGTTCTTGGTGGCCTGGACGAGTGGAGTCCGTTCGCCCTCGCCGCGCGCTTCGATGTTCGCGCCGGCAGTCAGGGCAGCGGTAACAGCTGCGGGATCATTGCGGTCCACAGCATCGAAGAGCGCGCGTTCGGATTCCGGCGTCGATGCTGGCTTTACACCCGTAGGCGGTACAGCTGCCGTTGTTGTCGCTGACGCCGCGGTTGTCGGCGTCAGCGCGGTGTCGGACGAACTGCAACCCGCCAACGCTCCGGTCACTGATACCGCGAAGATTGCCCAGGCGAGGACAGACCTGCGCGGCCGCGCCGTCACAGCGAATCACTTTCTTGGACAAGTGTTTCGAGCGTCATCCTGACGGCGTCCAGGTGTTCGGCCATCGCCCTGGAGGCGTGGTCGTAACTCCCGGATGCAATTCCTTCGACTATTCGTTCGTGTTCCTCGTTCGACTTTTCCTGGCGACCGGCAACAAGATTGAGTGTCTCGGATTGCCTTGTCAGCGCTTCACGGATATCGACGATTACCGACTCGAAGACACGATTCCTACTGGCTTTTGCAATCAGTCCGTGAAATTGGGCGTCGAGTGCAACCCATACGAGCGGATCGTCCTCGTCACGCATCTGCTGTACCAGTCCGCGGAGGGCTGCCAGTTCCTCCGCTGTGTGCCGTTGCGCAGCCCATCCTGCGGCCGGAATTTCGACATGAGGCCGTGCTTCGACCAATTCGTTGGCCGCGTAACTGCCGAAATCGAGGTCTCGCGCTATCGAATCACTGACGACGAAGGTGCCGAGCCCGGATTTTGTCTCGGTGAGCCCGAGTGCGTGGCACGAGCGCAGGGCTTCACGGATGACCGATCGACTGACCCCGTGCCTTTCGGCCAGGGACGCTTCGGACGGGAGACGCTCTCCGACTGCCAGATCGCCGGAGGCTATTGCGGCACGAAGGTCTGCGAGGACTGCCTCGGCAGCACTCACCCGCGCGGCGACTGGTCGCCTGGTGGCCCAGCTGTCTGACAGGTTCATGCCGTCATTGTTGCGACTGCCGAAGTCCCGCGTCAAACATCGCACCTGGTGACGGGTTGACGTGCAGGAGTGAGCGAGGTAACAATTAGACCTGTCAGACAGCCTGATAGCCCGATAGCTGGGCGGGTCTACTACTTGTCCGTCAGCGCTGCGATCCCGAAATACACCCACCGCGCAGAGTGATGCTCGCGCGAAGAGACACGAGGAATTGATCAAGTGCTCGAAACGCGAACAGAACACGATCTGCTCGGCGATCGCGAAGTTCCAGCCGATTCGTACTGGGGAATCCACACCTTGCGCGCGATGGAGAACTTCCCGATCACTGGTCGAACAATTTCCACGAACCCGCATCTGATCCGCGGCATCGCTTACGTCAAATGGGCCGCAGCCAGCGCAAACGAGAAGCTGGGCATCCTCGACGGCCCGCGAGCCGAGGCCATCTCACAGGCATGCAAGGAAATCGTGGACGGCCGGTGGCACGAACAGTTCGTGGTGGACGTCATCCAGGGTGGTGCCGGAACGTCGACGAACATGAATGCCAACGAGGTAATCGCCAATCGCGCATTGGAAATCCTCGGCCACCAGCGCGGCGACTACGAACGACTTCACCCCAATGAGCACGTGAACCTGAGCCAATCGACCAACGACGTCTACCCCACGGCCGTCAACATCTCGACGATCTTCGCGATCGAGGACCTGCTGGATGCACTTCGTGTACTCCAGAATGCGTTCACGACCAAATCTCTCGAGTTCGCCGACACAGTGAAGATGGGACGCACCCAACTGCAGGACGCCGTGCCGATGACTCTGGGTCAGGAGTTCGGCACCTACGCGGTCATGATCGAGGAGGATCGAGCGCGCCTGGCTGAGGCTGCTCTTCTCGTTCACGAGATCAACCTCGGCGCCACTGCTATCGGCACCGGTCTCAACGCACCTGCCGGCTACGCCGAGGTGGCCTGTTCCGACCTGGGCGCACTAACCGGGCTGCCGCTGGTGTTGGCAACGGATCTGGTCGAAGCGACCCAAGACGTGGGCCAGTTCGTCCACCTCTCCGGCGTACTCAAGCGGGTCGCTGTGAAGTTGTCCAAGGTGTGCAACGATCTTCGGCTGCTCTCTTCTGGTCCGCGAGCCGGATTGAACGAGATCAATCTGCCTCCGGTGCAGGCAGGTTCGTCGATCATGCCGGGCAAGGTCAATCCGGTAATTCCCGAGGTACTCAATCAGGTCGCGTACGAAGTCATCGGCAATGACGTGACGATTACGATGGCTGCGGAATCCGGGCAACTCCAACTCAACGCTTTCGAGCCGATCATCGTGCACTCACTGTCCGAAGGAATGCGACACCTCGGTGCGGCTTGCCGCATTCTGGCGGACCGGTGCGTACTCGGTATCACGGCCAACACCGAACTGTTGCGCGCGCGAGTCGAAGACTCCATCGGCCTCGTCACTGCGCTCAATCCCTACATCGGATATACCGCGTCCACACGGATTGCCCAGGAGGCGTTGATTTCCGGGCGTCGCGTCGCCGATCTCGTGATCGAAGCGGGCCTGCTCGACCGCGAGGAACTCGATCGGTTGCTCAGCCCCGAACATCTCGCCAATCTCCGCGTTGCGGGCGAGAAGCCTCATGCTACCGCCGTCGCGGAGGAGGTTTGATGACCGTCGAACGGGAAGAGACACCCCACGCCGAGGTTGCCGCTGAAGAGGATCTCGGATATCAGAAGGCGCTCGGCCCCAGACAGATTCAGATGATCGCGATCGGTGGTGCGATCGGAACAGGCCTTTTCATGGGTGCGGGAGGGCGACTCCAACAGGCGGGCCCGGCCTTGGTTCTCGTGTACGCGTTGTGCGGGTTCTTCGCGTTCCTGATCCTGAGGGCACTCGGCGAACTGGTGATGCACCGCCCGACTTCGGGATCCTTCGTTTCCTACGCACGCGAATTCTTCGGCGAGAAGATGGCTTTCGCCGCGGGTTGGCTGTACTGGATGAACTGGGCAATGACTGCCGTGGTCGATGTCACGGCTGTGGCGTTGTACATGAACTTCTTCAAAAAGTACTGGGCGCCACTGGGGCACATCGATCAGTGGATGTTCGCTCTGATCGCGGTGGTGTTGGTTCTCGGACTGAATCTGGTGTCCGTGAAAGTCTTCGGAGAGCTGGAGTTCTGGTTCGCGTTGATCAAGGTCGTTGCGTTGACCGCGTTCCTCGGGTTCGGTGTCTATTTCGTACTCTTCGGCACGCCCATCGAAGGGCATTCCTCCGGATTCAGCCTGATCACCGACAATGGTGGGCTGTTCCCCAACGGAATACTTCCGGCAGTCGTGGTGATTCAGGGCGTCGTGTTCGCTTACGCCTCAATTGAACTCGTGGGAACCACGGCCGGAGAGACCGAAAATCCCCGGAAGGTGATACCCAAGGCAATCAACACAGTGATCATTCGGATCCTCGTCTTCTACGTGGGATCGGTACTACTGCTCTCGCTGTTGCTCCCGTACACGGAGTACCACGCCGGTGAAAGTCCATTCGTCACATTCTTCGGTTCGATCAACATCCAAGGCGCGGATGCGATCATGAATCTGGTCGTTCTCACTGCAGCCTTGTCTTCCCTCAATGCCGGATTGTATTCGACCGGACGAATACTCCATTCGATGGCGATGGCAGGCTCGGCGCCTGCCTTCGCTGCCAAAATGAACAAAGCCGGAGTGCCGTACGGGGGAATCGCACTCACCGGCGTGGTCATTCTGTTCGGCGTCGGGCTCAATGCTGTTGTCCCAGCGCAAGCCTTCGAAATAGTCCTCAATCTTGCAGCCCTCGGCATCATCAGTGCGTGGGCAGTCATAGTGTTGTGCCAGTTGAAGCTCTGGCAACTTGCGAAACAAGGCAAAGTCACCCGCCCTCCCTTCCGCATATTCGGCGCACCGTACACCGGGATCGCGACACTGGTCTTTCTTGCGGTCGTTATCGTATTGATGGCATTCGACAACCCTGTTGGAACATGGACCGTCGGCTCCATCGCGATCATCGCACCGCTGTTGATGATTGGTTGGTACGGCGCCAGGAATCGCATTCGCGAGTTGGCCATCCATCGCCCCACAGCTTGACGTGAAAGGACCTCAGTGTCGAAAGTCGCAGTCGTCACCACTGGTGGCACCATCGCCAGCACCCGAGATGCGCACGGAATCAGTCGGCCCGCAATCACCGGTGCAGATCTGCTCGGCAATGAGCAGACCGACATCGATCTTCGAGTCGTGGACGTGATGTCGAAGGACAGCTCGAGCATGACCTTCGCGGACATGGATCGTGTTCGCGACGCCGTAGCCGACGAATTGAAGGATCCTGGACTCGACGCGGTGGTCGTGCTTCACGGCACCGACACGATGGAGGAAACTGCGTTCTTGTTGGACCTGCACCACGACGACCGACGTCCGGTGGTCTTCACCGGGGCGCAGCGCACTTTCGACCATCCCGAGTCCGACGCTCGTTCGAATCTGGCCGCGGCGATCGCGGCCGGACTCGACATCTCGTCGCAGGGACGTGGTGTCCTCATCGCCTTCGGCGGTTCGGTCCATCCGGCCGCAGGTACGCGAAAGGCCGACACCACGGCACTTGATGCCTTCCGCTCCTTGCGCATCGATCCGGCCCTGCTGCACACTCCCGAACCATTGCCGTGGCATCCGATTTCGAACACCCGCGTCGACATCATCGCCGTGTATCCCGGGGCAGACCGCGTACAGATCGACGCTTGCGTGAGCGCCGGGGCAAATGGACTCGTTCTCGACGGACTCGGTTCGGGAAATGCCAATCCGACGATCGTCGAGGCCGTCCGAGACTGCATAGGCGCTCACATTCCGGTGGTCGTGACAACTCGTGTGCCCTCGGGGCCAATCTCCCCGGTTTACGGTGGTGGTGGCGGCGGCCACGACTTGATCGCCGCAGGCGCTGTATTTTCCACCGATCTTCGGGCCGGTCAGGCACGTGTACTTCTGGCGGCCTTGTTGTCAGATCCGGATCTCGTGGGCCTGGAAAAGGCATTCGACCGATATTCGAGGTTTGCTCGCACCCCGCCGTTCAGGCGGTAGCACTGGCGACGCCGTTCGTAGTTCGAACGCACCCCTCGCTAAATCAGGGACTTTGGTCCGAATCTTTTGATTTGGACGCTTAACAAGTGTCCGAATTGGGTAGTTTCACATCATCTAACTCGTTACGTATGTCGATCCAGCGGTCACGTCCAGTGCAGCCAGTCGAACAGGAGTCGGATGAGCAGCCCATTTCGTGATGCCGCTGCAGTGACGCTCGACGCGTCTCACCGCGTCGGGCACACTCACGCGTCGGACGTGCCTGTCAGCGGGCGCTTTCACCCGCCCTCTGCAATCAAGGGACTGGTTCCACGTCCCCGGTTGCACCAGAAACTCACCGCGTCCACCACTACCGAGGGCTCGGGACCCGGGTCCGTCGGGCTGCTTTCTGCACCGGCCGGAGCGGGAAAGACCCTGCTGCTGGCGAATTGGGCTCGTGAGTATTCGCGGGCGTCCCCTGACGTGGACCTGGCCTGGCTGACGTTGGCCGAGCGCGACAACAACGTGTCGGTGCTGTGCGAATCCCTCGCCGAGGCCATCTCGACGCCTCTCGACCCGGCCGGTCGCGCGCCCACCGGCCAAGGGTTCCCGGCACAGGCGGGATCGAGACGACCCGTCGAACAGTGGCTCGCGCACTTCGCGGAAACCGTCGAAGCTCACGATCGCCGAACGACGCTGATCCTCGACGACGTTCACACACTTCACGATCCGATGTCGATCGGTCTTCTCGACCAGATACTCACGCACACCCCGGACAATCTGTCGATCATCGTCGCTGCTCGATACGAACCTCCGCTCACCTGGCATCGTCTCGCGCTCGATGGCCGACTCACTCGCTTCGCATCCACCGATCTCGCCTTCGACCGCACCGAGATCACTGCGATGTTCGGCGAATACGACATCACCCTCGGCGACGACGAGCTCGCAATCGTCGAGAACTTCACCAAGGGGTGGGGCGCTGTTGTTCGCCTGACCGCAGCGTTCCTGGCAGGCCGGAGCGACATCGGTGATGCATTGAACGAGTTCACCCATACGCCGCGCCCGATCGCCGACTTCCTCGTCGACGAGGTCCTGACATCCTTGCCCGAGCATGTCACGACATTCATGTTGCGGACATCCGTCGTCGATTCGTTCTCTGCTCAACTCGCAGAAACGTTGACCGATTCGAATGCGCGGTCCGAGATCGACGCTCTGATTCAATACAACTTCCCCGTGACGCGGACCGACTCCGCTGACCACACCACGTGGTTCAGCTACCACCCCCTTCTCCTCGAACACCTCCGCGCAGAGTTCCGTCGGGTCGATCACGAGGAGAGAAATCGCGCGCACCTTCGAGCAGCAACCTGGTTCGAGAGTCATCATTTCGAACTCGAGGCGCTCGAACTCGAGGTGTCGATCGGCGACCCGTGCCGCATCCTCGCTTTTCTCGAGCGCTGCGGACTGGGCCTCGTACTCGACGGGCACAGCGGAGACGTCGTCCGAGTGCTCGAATCCGCACCGACGCAGGTCTCCGAATCTCCGATCACCCGCCTGGTCCTGGCTGCGGCCGCCCTCCATTCCGGTGACATGACCTCTGCGACAACGTGCCTCGATCTCCTCGAGGCAACTCATCCGCCTATTGCGGACGAGCCACTGTTCCTGGCGATGAGTCTGGAAATCTCCTGTGCTTCGCCAACTTCCGACAACAAACCATTGGTTTCGCGCCTGGTGCGGCGCCAGAACAGCACTCACTCGGACGTCGAAGCCTACGCTCACCTCGAGGTAGCGACGGCCCTCCTACTCAAACGCGAGTTCGACAGGGCAACTGTCGAATACACCCAGGCGGTCGCGCTCGGAACACTACGAGGCAGGTCGCGATTCGTACTGAAGGCATTGACCGGGCTAGGATTTGTCGCCTCACTCAGCGGGGACATCGAGGCGATGAGGGCACACTCCACCTACGCCATCGACTACGCGGTCGAACACCGAATCACAACGACGGCGGAGTACGAGTTGTCCGCGTCCGTGGTGGCCTTCGCTGCATATCTCTGCGCCACCAGCGAACTTCCGTACCGCATACCGACTATCGGAAACTACCGGAGCACAGATGTTCTCGGCGCCAGCGTCCCGGCATTCGGGTGGCACACCGTCGTCACATTCGGGCTCCATAGTCTCGGCGACGCGGCCGATCGACGGTCGACCGCTGCCGACGTCCGCGATGCGATGCTCAGCGCGATCGCACTGCGCACCTTCTCATTGGCGACTCTTGCCCTACTCCCACCGGTCGTGAACGCATGCCTGTCGGTCGGCGAAGTGGAATGGGCCGGCCGACTCGTGCGCGATGCGGCTGATCAGTTCGGCGAGACTTCCGAGATACACCTGGCGCGAGCTGCCGTGGCTTTCTCGTCCAACAAGTTCGCAGAAGCACTCGTCGAGGTTTCCGAAGCCCTCGGATCCACCGAAGAGCCTGTGCTCGCCCACACCGTCTACGCCTGGACACTCGAGGCTGGGATCCACGCTGCCACCGGTCACGAGCGCAAGTCGTTTCGTTCGCTGCACAAAGCCCTGCGAGCCGCAGAAACCGGTGGGCTGTTGCGACCTTTCCTCGACTACGGCGCGTCACTGCGTCCGATCTTCGACGAGTTCAGTGGGCACTTCGGCGATCAGGAGGCTTTTGCCGAGCAGGTACGCAACCGCATTCGTCCACAAGAGCTGGTGAGTGCACCGATCCTCACACCGGGCGAATACACCGTGCTGCGCGAACTGGCCTCGGGAGACACCACCGAGTCGATCGCCGACACGCTGTTCCTCTCCGTCAACACGATCAAGACGCATCTACGCGGGATCTATCGGAAGTTGGAAGTAAGTAACCGACGCGACGCACTCAAGGCTGCGCGCCGCGGCGGACTCATCTGAGCAAGACTGCTTCCATGCCCCCGAAGCTGTACTCCGATACGCGCGATCGAATGACCGTCTGGGCGAGACGCACACCAAGCCGACGGTTGGCTACCGACGCGACGATCGACGTCTTCGAAGTCGGACTCGTCGACAGCGCCATGACTTTGGCAGCCCAGGCGTTCACGTCCTTGCTGCCGGTGATGATCGCAGCGTCCACCCTGGAAAAGCTGAAGCCCTTGGCCGATGTCGCCAGAGACGACCTCGGGGTGCAGCTTCCCGACGCCGTGATGACCGACACCTCCACTGCGGCCGCATTCGGCATTGTCGGCTTGCTCATGCTGTTGATCAGTTCCACGTCCTACGCT
Source organism: Rhodococcus sp. P4_F3_2 (assembly GCF_056401335.1). Lineage (NCBI taxonomy): Bacteria > Bacillati > Actinomycetota > Actinomycetes > Mycobacteriales > Nocardiaceae > Rhodococcus > Rhodococcus sp. P4_F3_2. The sequence goes on along the minus strand of NZ_JBFUJN010000008.1, from coordinate 97,568 downwards.
CGCGCCCTTGGCCGGATGTACGGACGAATCTGGAGTGTGCCGACAGCGACACTTCGCCAGGCATGGCGGTGGATCGCGGTCGTGTTCGTCGTCGCCGCGTCAGTGGTCGGTGCTGCGCTGTGCCGCGAACTGAATGCCGTTCCGAGAGTGGGCAGTCTCCTGGAATTTGTTGCGGTCTACGCAGTGTGGGCACTGGTCTGGACTGCTGTGCCCATGCTGTTGACCGCCAATCGCATGACCACTCGTATGTGTGTCGGGTCCGGCTTGCTCACCGCGACGGGTCTGACCGGACTGCACGTGGCCGGCACTCTTTTCCTGCCGCGGATGACCAAGACGTCTCAGGACGAGTTCGGCCTTCTCGGCGTGATGTTCACCGTGATCGGGTGGCTGTTCATCTTCTCTGCCATCGTGGTGGTCGCGTCGTCGATCGTCGGATCGGTCGCAAAAGATGCGGGGCCACTGGGAATCTGGCTGCGGACGTCACGCTGAAGTGTTGTCCCGGCCCTCGAGTGCCTGCGAGACGGTCGGATAGACGTCGACCTTCAGCGCACCCTCGTCGGCCCCGGACAAGACATCGCGGAACTGACCGATGTCGCGGGCCACCCGGAAGCTCACATTCTTGCGAGCCAACGAATCTCGAAGCTGAGCCAACATCTGGGCCGCGCTGACGTCGATGAACGGTGAAGTCTCGGCGTCGAGGATGACCGTCGTGGTCCCGGTGGTCACCATGCCGGTGATCTGATCACGCACGTGATCGGCATTCGCGAAGAAGAGTCCGGATTCGACCCTGACCACCACGACGCCGTCGAGTGTCCTCAGATCAGGATGGCTGCTCGTGTCGACCCAACGCGTGCCGTCCTTGGCCAGAGCGGCCACGTGCGGTTTGGAGACTCGATACAGGAGCAGCAGCATCGAGACGACGATCCCGATGATCAGACCGGGCAAGGTATCGAACAGGAGAACTCCGAACATCGCCGCGACAGCGGCGGCGAAATCGGCCCGAGCGGCGTGCCCGTAGATGCTGCCCAATCGCTTCGTCCAGACCCGGTACAGCGCTGCGAGAGAAGAGAAATCCACTAGTTCGATCACTGCGGCGATCACCACCGCCGATAGCGTCGCTTCCGGTAGTTTCTCGAACAACCCAGTCAGGAACAGCAGTGTCAGCAGCGTCAATGCGGCGACCACCAACCCGCTGACCTGTGATTTGGCACCCGCTCCCCCGTTGACAGCCGTCTTCGAGAGGCTGCCGTTGACCACCATTCCCGAGCAGATGCCCGATCCGAGATTGGCGGCCCCCAGTCCTACCAGTTCCCGGTTGGCGTCGATCGTGTATCCGGCCTTCGCCGCGTATGTCTTTGCAGCGCCGAGACCTTCGGCGAAACCGATGAGTAGAACACCGACGGCCGGCCCCACGAGGTCGAGGTAGTCCTCGGCTCCTACTCCACTCGGCAGGCCCATAGTCGGCAAGCCCGAATCGATGTGTCCGACGATGTCGATGCCACGGTCGTCGAGTCCGAACAGCGCCACTGCGGTAATCCCCAGTAACACAACCAGAAGCGAACCTGGCACGAGCGGGAGCCATCGCTTGACTCCCAGAACCATTGCCAAGCTGAGTAATCCGATGACCACCGTCGGACCGTCGACCTCGCCAAGTTCCTTGATCACCGTCCACGCCTGGACGAAGAAGTTCCCCTCGCCCTTGTCCACGCCCAGGAGTTTGGGTACTTGACCGATGATGATCGTGAGCGCCAAACCGACTATGAATCCCTTGAGAACCGGCTCGGAGATGAAGGATGCGATGAATCCGAGGCGCATGAATCCTGCGAGCAATCCGACGAGTCCGGTCACGATCGCGAGCCCGACCGACAACGCGACAAATCTGGTGTCGTCTCCCGACGCCAGTGGCGCGATCATCGCCGCGGACAACGCGGCAGTGGCCGACATCGGTCCGACGATCAGATGCCGCGAACTACCAGCTGCTGCATACAGAATCAGTGACGGAACTGCAGCATAGAGCCCGACCACCGGCGGAACTCCGGCGATGGTGGCGTACGCGAGCGCTTCCGGGACAAGGACAGCCCACACCGTGAGGCCGGCGATGATGTCTGGGCGAAGCCAGCCTCGCTGATAGTCGGACAGTGATCCGAAGACCCACCAGGTCCGTGTGTGCGGAGCACTCATAGCCCTTGCACCCCTTTACTGATCTGCATCGCCGCGATCAGGACGAGGAGCCCGACGTTCAGCAAGTGCGTGTTGGTGGCTATCCAGGTGCGGATCTTCTGCAGCGGTTCGGTGGCCTCCTCCTTCTTGATCAGGAGAAGGGCGACCGGCACGGCGACCGAGGTCACGGACACCAGAGAAAAGATCACGGCCGAGACGATCTGCGACGTCGGCGCCACGGTGCTGAGGCGAAAGTTCATGGCAGCGGCAATCGCACAGGACATGTCGATGGGATTGAGAACGAACAGCGCGAACCCGAGCACACCCGATCGCATCGGCTGGAAGTGTTCTACCGACTGGAGCATTTTCGGCAGTTGAGGGGCCGCCGCGACAACATCTCCCGGAGCCACTGCAGCCGCCATCGCCTGTACTCCGCGCCGACTACGCGTGTAGACGAACCAGGCACCCGCGAGCAACGTCACGCCGAGGACGAGGTGGAGGATGGGCACCCACAGGGGTGGGTGTGTTCTCTGATGAACTTGGAGTGCGGTCAAGATGATGTACGACCCGGCCAGGGCGACAACTATTCCGAGATACCACCCGATCAGATACGCGATGCTGTTGAGACGCGCTCGTTCGGAAAAGAGCACGGCGACAACGGCGACAACCGCCAGCGGGCTCATGATGATACCGAGTGCCAGCGGGATCTGTTGCAGTAGCAGCGATCCCATAACTACCTCCCGTTGTCAGAGACCGCCGATGCCCTTACCGATGAGAACAACACCGATAACCAGGATCAACACACTCATCACAGTGGCGTTGTTGTCCTGCAACCACACCTTCAGCTTGGCCAGCGGACCGCGCAGTCGCTCCGCCGCAACGAGGTAACCGATCACGGGCACGCACACTGTCGAGGCAGCGATGACGGTGAAAACCAGGACCGCGACGACTACTTCGCCGGAGCCCAATGACGCAGAGCCGATCGAGATTCCAGCCGCGATACACATCATCAGATTCTTCGGATTGATCGCTGCCAGCGCGAAGCCCAAGCCGATGCCCTTGGCAGCGGTCATGTCGTCGATGGCTTGCATCCACTTCGGGGTTTCATGCTCGCCACCGCGGCCACGCCATTGCTTCACTCCGAACGCAAGCAGCAACACACCCAACGCCAGCTTGATCCACGACACCGTCGCAGAGGGATCACCTTCGGAGTCGCCGAGCTTGCTGGACAGGAGCACGAAGATCACAGTGGCGACAACTATTCCGAGTATCCAGCCCAGGGCGAAGCCGACGCTGGTGCTACCGGCTCGCTTGGACAACAACATCAAGATTGCCGCGATGATCGGGATGGGCGATACCGCAACACCGACTGCTAAGGGTAGAAGATCCCCGATGACAGATCCCATGCCGACCTCTTCTCTCTCCCGGTCGACACTAGGGCTGACGTTCCTTCGCAGCCTCACACAAAAGGGATGAACGTAGCCGCGATGACATTCACCCGTTGGGGATGACGCCTCGGGAGCGTCTGGGAGCAAGACTGGATCTCACGGATACGGAGTCCTGGATCGAGCGGCGACGCCGATTGCCCCTGACGACACGTGATTTCGAGGCTCGACGCGGTACTGACCGAACCTCATGGCCCTACGAAATGGAGCGGACACTGATGAATGCTCCCACTCGGTATCAATTCCTCATCGACGGCGAAGTGTCGGACCGCGTCAAAGCGGCGTTTCCCGAACTCAGCGTTGCCAGTGCCGCCGGCGGATTCACCAGTTTGTACGGGCCCGTCGCGGATCACACTGCTATGCGAAGCATCATGGCTCGCCTCGACTCCCTCGGCTTGACCGTTGCCGAACTGCGAAGGCTCCCAGACTGATCCGAACAGAATGATCCGAACCGACTGATCCGAGCCGGCCATCCGTCGGGTCGTCCCCCGCGCACGAGCGATGGTCCCGACCGAGTCGATTCGGTCGGGACCAACTGCCCTCGAGTTGTTCGGCGCCTAGACTCTGTCTGTGTCCCAGGTCGCGACGGCCCAGATCACAACGACGTCGAGCGCGATGACCAGGATCGACCACAGCGGGTAGTACGGCATCCACAAGAAGTTGGCGATGATCGAGAGCGACGCAATGACTATCGCCGCCGCCCTGGCCCACACTGCACCGGTGAAGAGGCCGAGAGCCACCACGATTCCGATGATGCCCAAGATGATGTGAATCCAGCCCCACGTCGTGATGTCGAACTTGTACGTGTAGTTGATACCCACGACAAACAGATTGTTGTCGGCGACCGCCGCAATGCCCTGAAGCAGAGCGACAATGCCTGCGGTGAGCAGCAGAATTGCTGCTGCAAACGTCGTACCTACCGCGAAACCCTGCCGGACAGGGTGATTCGCGGGTTCCCGCGGTGGAGCAGTCATCAGCGTTCCTTTCGACAGAATGCACTTCCCATACTCAGTCTCGAGGGCCTGGGAAGCGAAAACATCACCCGTCGCGGATGAACCGCAGGTCACCGACCCGTACCCGCTTGCCGGCATCGCAAACCAACATTGGCAGACTGGCACTGTGCAACACACCGTGGTCGTGATCACCGATATCTACGCTCCACCGGCAGTGATCTTCGATCTCGAACTCGACATGGACGAACACTCCGCCTCGCTCCACGCAACAGATGAGGTGGCAGTCACGAGTACGGGTAGATCGACGCTGGGAGAGGGCGACGAGGTGTCGTTCACTGCTCGGCATTTCGGGTGGAGATTCTCGATGACAAGCCGAATCACGCAGTACAACCGTCCGTACTCGTTCACAGACGAGCAGGTCCGCGGCCCGTTTGCCGCAATGCAACACGAGCACGTCTTCGACGATCAGCCGGGTGGGTGGACGCGGATGCATGACCGCTTCACGGTTACGGCCCCTTTCGGCGTGCTCGGACACCTGGCACTGAGGTTGGCTGTCGGCCCGTATCTGCGCCGTCTTCTCGAGCAACGCGCCGCGCACATCAAGACCCGCGCAGAAGGTGGCACCCCTTTCACCGAGTGAGCACCCTCTCCGACGCGCTGCAGACGGTGTTCACTCAGCTGAACCTGTGCTCACTCAGCAGCAGTCGCACTCGTCACCGCGCTCGGGCACCGCCACAACCGGGCAGCACGGATCACCCTTCCACGCGTTGATGCCTTCCTTCACGGCGATGACGGCGATCACCAGTGCCGCAATCGGGTCCGCCCACGACCAGCCGAGCACCGAGTTGAGCAACAAACCGACCAGCAAGACCGCAGAAAGGTAGGTGCAGAGCAGCGTCTGCTTCGAATCCGCGACCGCCGAAAGCGAACCCAACTCCCGACCTGCTCGGCGTTGCGCATAGGACAGAGCCGGCATGATCGCCAAACTCACTGCAGCCAATACTATTCCGACGCTCGTGTGCTGCGCTTCACCCAGACCGAACAGCGACCGAATCGCGTCGAACGAGACGTACGCAGCGAGCCCGAAGAACGAGAATGCGATCACTCGCAGTGCCGTCTTCTCACGGCTCGTCGGATCCGGGGCCGAGAACTGCCAGGCAACCGCTGCCGCCGAGGACACTTCGATCACGGAATCGAGGCCGAAACCGAACAGTGCTGCGGACGACACCCGCGTGCCCTCCGCCAGCGCGATGATCGCTTCGACGACGTTGTAGCTGATGGTGATCGCCACGAAGATGCGAATTCGTCTCGACAAGAGCGCACGCCGGGCAGTCGAGAGGCCGCCACCGTCAACGGGCGCGACCATCAGCAGCATCCTTCTGATTCACTGTCCGGGCAGTACGACGGATCCACCGCGAGTACGACCCCGAGCAGGTCGTCGAGGGCCTGACCGATATGTGCGTCGGCGAGTTCGTATCTGGTCCGGCGCCCTTCCGGGACGGCCACTACCAAGCCACAACCGCGCAGACAAGCCAGATGATTGGACAGCTTCTGCCTGGTCACAGCCAGTGCTTCAGCGAGGTCGGACGGATACCGAGGGGCGGTTTTCAGTTCGAGCAGTATCCGTGTCCGAGTCTCGTCGGACAAGGCATGCCCGAACCTCGCAAGCACCGCCACGTTGGTCACCACATCTACGCCCTCGACATCCATACGTACGATAGTACATCGAAATCTGTATTCAGAAAACAGTGAACTCAGATGGTTCAAGATCTCTCCATCGGGTAACGCAAGCGTGAAGCCACCCGACCGGATAAGCGAACACCGGGAGTCCACATCCGATGAACCGTACAAAAGTCGACGATCACGTAGCGATGGCCGAACTACCGACAACCGGCAGCATCTTCCAGGCCTCCTGGCCGGTGCGTACGGGCGACATCCACACCGACAAGCAACTGCGCCTCGACGCGATCGCGCGCTACCTCCAAGACGCGGGCTTCGACAATCTCGTCGACCGCGGCGCCATGGATACACACCCGCTGTGGATGGTGCGAAGGACGGTGATCGACGTACTCGAACCCGTCATCTGGCCGGATCGAGTTCATCTGCAGCGCTGGTGTTCCGGACTCTCCAGCAAGTGGTGTTCGATGCGGGTTCGGATCAGGTCCGACAGCGGTGGATTGATCGAGACCGAGGCATTCTGGATCAACATCGACCCGAAAACCGGAATGCCGGCAACCATCAGTGAAAAGTTCACCGCTGCCCTGGCATCGACGGCCGTGGACGAGCATCTTCACTGGCGTCGGTGGATCGACCCCGACACCGACAATCAGGCGGATTCTCCATTCCCGTTGCGCTCGAGCGATTTCGACCCTTTCGATCACGTGAACAACGCGATCTATTGGCAACCCGTGGAAGATGCACTGCCCGAAAAACTACGAAGCGAACCCTTTCGCGCGATCCTCGAGTACACCCAGCCCGTCAAGAGAGGTGAGCAGGTGAGCGTGCGAACCGGCACGAACACGCTGCACATCGACGCCGGCGGCGAGGCACGTGCATCCGCTCGATGGTTTGCCCTGACCTCGAACCACAGCGATCAGGGGTGAAGTTTTCCGAACCCCACGACGGCGGAGTCGGATTGCCAGTGAAGATCATGGACCCGCACCTTGCCGAACTCGTTGCCGCCGACCGTGATCGCCGAGTCACCGTCCACTGCCACAACGATGTTGGTGTGCTGACCTACCCATCTCGAACTGTCGTAGATCACCACATCACCCACGCTCGGGGTGTACCCGCTGCCGTTCTCGGCGTACGCGCCGATCCCCTGGTAGTACTCCTGCAAGGTGTACACCCCCGGGATACGCCAGCTTCCGGAGTTCGGGTTCGACAACGGTCTACCCGCTTCCCTCATGATCCAGCTGACAAAATCGGCGCACCATTCTTCGTCGATACCGTCGGAATAGAAAGTGCCCGGACGGTCCCGCTCGTGCTCGGATTGCAGCAGTTCGAGCACTCGAGCCTGGTCCGCAGTCACCGAACTGGCGTCGACCGTCGGGAACTCGGCAGTGTCCCAGGGCAGATACCGCGAAGGCGCGACCGCGACGACAACCGCCCCGACCACGATCACGACGCCGAGCACCCCGGCAATCCAGAGCAAGATACGGCGGCGACGGTTGGGTTCGGCAGGACTCACCCTTACGAGTGTGCCAGCCTGCCGAGAATCGAAGCGCCAACCACCCCGATGACCTGGCACTTCTCATCAAACTCACACGAATGTGCCACCAAACTATTGCTATGGCACCAAAGTGGTGCCATTGTGGTGCCATGGACTTGACACCGTACGTAGACAACCTTCGCCACGAACTCGCGGTGGCGGCCGAAGCAGGCGGAGAAGACGCAAAGGCCCTCGCCGATCGTTTGACCGCACCGCTGGAATCAGCAGTGCGACTCACCCTTCTCGACGCATTGTCTGCGGCAGTCGCCGAGATCACGCGTGACCTCGCCCCGGGCTCGGTGGACCTGCGCCTACGGGGACGCGAACCCGAATTCGTGGTGGCACCAGCCATCAGCGAACCGGCTCCGGCCCCCGCCGAAGAGGAACCGACTCCGGCTCCGCGCCCCGTCACGGAGTCCGACGACGCCTCGATGACTCGAATCAACCTGAGGCTGGGGCAAGACCTCAAAGACCGGATCGAGGCGGCGGCCAAGGAAGCCGGGATCTCCGTGAACGCGTGGCTGGTTCGCGCGGCTGCAACTGCACTGGAAGGCGGCATGAGCAGAAGCACTCCGAGACAGCGCACGTCCCAAGGCTCCGAAAGCTTCAGCGGCTGGGTGCACTGACACCGGCTTCACCTTTCGCACGACCCTCTATCACCAACCGAGACAACCTCATCGGGAGTATCACCATGCCTACATTCAGCACACCTGACCCCATCACCTTGAACTTCGACGTGGCAGTCGGACACATCCGGATCGCTGCGAGCAGCCGCAACGACACTGTCGTGGAAGTGTTGCCCAGCAACTCGTCTCGCGAGGTAGACGTTCGAGTCGCCGAACAAACGCGCGTCGAATTCGCAGGTGGCCGGCTACAGATCAAGACTCCGAAACAACGTGGCCTCGGCATTTTCGGGAAGACAGGATCTGTCGACATTGCCGTTCAGCTTCCTTCCGGCTCGGAACTCGAAGGCACTGCAGCAGTTGCCAGCCTTCGCGCCGAAGGCACTCTCGGACGCTCACGCGTGAAGGTCTCGGCCGGAGATTGCACACTGGACACCACCGGACCGCTCAACCTCAGCACCGGCGCCGGAGCGATCATCGTCGAGCATGTGGCCGGTGACATCGACACGAGCACCGGGTCCGGAAGCATCCGCATCGGCCGCGTCGACGGCAACGCGGAGGTCAAGAATTCCAACGGCGACATCAACATCGGCACGATCACCGGCGCGCTGAAGGCGAAGACCGCCAACGGAAGCGTCGCCGTCGAACACGCCGAATCCGACGCGAGCGCCGCAACCGCCAACGGCGACATCCGTTTCGAGACCATCGAGAGTGGAGTCGTATCCGCCAAGACGGCCGCCGGACGAATCCATATCGGCGTTCGATCCGGAACCGCCGCACGATTCGACGCTCATACGTCCTTCGGCCGTGTCGACAACCAGATGAATGCCACGCACGGTCCGGCTTCCACCGAACGCCGGGTAGACGTCCGGGCGCAAACCAGCTACGGCGACATCGTCATTCGACGTTCGGAGCCCCGAGAAGAATCCAACAAGAAGATCTAGCGAAAGGAACGCTGATGTCCCGTAAACCAGCCATCACCGCGACGGGTCTGAAGAAGGCCTACGACGACAAGACGGTACTGGACGGAATCGACATCTCCGTCGACCGCGGAACCGTCTTTGCACTGCTCGGCCCCAACGGCGCCGGCAAGACCACCATCGTGGAAATCCTCTCGACCCTCGTTCCCGCAGACGGCGGCGACATCCGCATCGCCGGGTACAACCCTTCCGACGATCCTGACGCGGTACGGTCGCGCATCGGTGTCACCGGACAATTCTCGGCGGTAGACGACTACCTGTCCGGCGAGGAAAACCTTCTCCTCATGGCCGATCTTCACCACCTCGGCAAGGACGAACGCCGCACTCGCACTGACGAACTCCTGGAGAAGTTCGATCTGCAGGGCTCCGCGGACAAACTCGCGTCGACGTACTCGGGCGGAATGCGCCGACGGCTCGACCTGGCAATGACGTTGATCGGACGACCGGAGATCATCTTCCTGGACGAGCCCACCACCGGCCTCGATCCCCGGAGTCGACGCACCATGTGGCAGATCATCCGGGAGTTGGTCAAGGGCGGTGTCACCATCTTCCTCACGACGCAGTACCTCGAGGAAGCCGATCAACTGGCCGACCACATCGCCGTCCTCGATCAGGGACGGATAGTCGCCCAAGGTACGGCAGCGGAACTCAAACGACGCATCCCCGGCGGCCACATTCGTCTTCACTTCATCGATCGAGACCAACTCGACTCTGCTGCTGCTGTTTTCGACGAGTCTACCCGTGACGATGCCGCGTATGTTCTGCAGGTTCCCAGCGACGGCGGTGTCCGCTCGCTGCGCTCTCTTCTCGACCAACTCGACGCTCACTCGATCGACGTCAAGGAACTCTCCGTGCACACACCGGACCTGGACGACGTGTTCCTGACTTTGACCGCCACCGAAAGGACCGACGCGCGATGACCACCATGACGCTTGCCTATCAGGACTCGAAAACCATGCTGCGTCGCAGCATTCGACACATCCTTCGATATCCGTCGATGACGGTGATGCTTGTCGGGATGCCAGTCGTCTTCCTACTGCTGTTCGTCTACGTGCTCGGCGGAACGCTCGGGAACGGCCTCGGCCCAGGCGGTGGCGGCCGAGCCGAGTATGTCAATTACGTTGCACCGGCGATTATTCTGATGACTGTGGCATCAGCGGCACAAGGTACTGCCATCTCCGTCGCAACCGATATGACCGCGGGGATCATTGCACGATTCCGCACGATGGCGATCACGCGCACGTCCGTCCTGACCGGTCACGTTCTCGGCAGTCTCCTTCAGACGGTCGTGAGCCTCGTTGTAGTCATCGCCGTGGCGATAGCCGTCGGCTTCCGGCCTACTGCAGGCTTCGTGGAGTGGGTTGCCGCGTTTGCTCTCCTCATCCTGGTCTCCATCGCGATGATCTGGTTGTCCGTTGCCTTCGGCCTCGTCAGCAAGAGCGTCGAGACCGCCAGTAATCTTCCAATGGTGTTGATCCTCTTACCTTTCCTGGGAAGCGGATTTGTCCCCACCGACTCGATGCCGACCGTGTTGCGATGGTTTGCCGAGTATCAGCCGTTCACTCCGATCATCGAGACTCTTCGAGGACTTCTTCTCGGCGAAGCGATCGGGAACAACGCCATACTCGCGATCGGATGGTGCGTCGCAATCACCTTCCTCTCCTACCTCTGGGCGCGGAGTTTGTTCAATCGACGCCCGGTGCGCTGACCTCGAAACACACGATCTTCGAGAACAGGTACGGTGTCGCTGTCGTCGAGTTCCGAGGCGATGGCGACGTCGTGTGGAAACCCCATGACGATCAACTCGCGTCCTGAGGCACAGTCCCGCAGGCGGTCCTCGTACGAATCCGACACCGCTGTCCAGGCATCCGCCGCCATCTGCGCCTCGGGCGACAGGGAACCTTCCCAACCAGCCGCGGTCAACGCCGTGACAACCCCGCCGGCGCCCCACAGATCCTCCACTGCCGGGCGCAACTCTCCACCGGGCCACTTCTCCCCGGATGCGACTATCGCAACCCGCGATCCCGGACCATGTTCGTGCACAATCCAATCAGCGACGGCGGAAGCGTTCCTCCATGAAGCGCCGACACACACCGCAACCTCGGACGCCAACGCAAACGCGATGGTCGACCCGTTCGGCGACGGCAGTACCAGCCGACTCGGCACCTCGGCCTCGCGAATCGTCTTGGGAGACAGACTGATCTGTCCCTCCCTGGCCACACTTCGTCGTACTGCAAGAACCGCATCGGCATCACGCGCGTAATCGACCGCACTCTCGTCGTTCCAGGAATAGGGAAGTACGTCGATTCCCGCGTCGGCGGCGACGCTCAGCGTCGTCGTGAACGAGAGAACGTCTACCACCACTGCCACATCGACGCCGACAGCAATTGCTTCGGCGCCGCGCAGGCCCCAGTCGAATCGAAGTCCGTACTCGAGTTGGCGATGCTCCGGATTCATCGCACCAGCATCTCAGAAACGAATCAGCTTGTCCGGCACGCACAAATCCTCGTGCTCGTACAGCCCTCGCACGGCAACTGGATCGTCGCCGGCGCACACCTCGGCGATATCGTCGAGCAGTAGGTCGTAGTCGGCGCCGGTCTTTCCGTCGTAGGCGTCCGTCATACGACCCCACTCGTCCCACGGCAGGGTTTCGACCTTGTTCATCGCGGCAAGATCCTTCACTGCGTTGCCTCGGATCTCGGCAGGCCCCCAGTTCTGGGTGCCGTACACCCCGAACTGGGACCCGTCGATCTCGCCGCGTCGATACGCCAGCCACGCCTCACCACCACTGAGGAATTCTCCCGGCTGCAGGTTATGAGCGCGAGGAAGGACGTTCTGTCCGAGGATCTCCGAATCGATGCGGATCCACCGCTTGCCGGCGTCGTCCCAGTACTCGGTGATCCAGTGGTCCACGCCCTGTCCCGGTTGAAAGTAGGTGGCAAAACCACAACGGACGCGAGCGGCAATTCCACGGTGGCGCAGAAACGCACAACTCAAAACAGCAAAGTGCCGACAGGTTCCGACGAGCCGCTTGTCGGGTTCTCGGGCGGAGGTCACCGGTGCCGGATCGAGCGCAAGCAAGCGTTGGAGCAGAACGCTTGCCGGCCGGATCTGGTTTTCGTCGAATCGGTCGGTGGGCAGATTCAGCGACCGCGCATCGGTGGGTTGGACCACCAGGTACGGCACTACCCGGCATATTTGCACGGGGTCGGTGGGGAGCGACTCGAGGGCGAGCGGGTCCACTCCGTCGATGCGGGTGAACGGTCCTGCTGATGTGTAGTCGAGAACCGCCGTCATGGGCGGAGACTAACAAACACTGCCGACACTGCCGCTCCACTATGGTTAGGGTCCCATAACCATGAAACCCGAGGTTGCTGTGAACCCAATGTTGAGCCGCCGTGCCATGCTGTCCGTCACCTTCGCCACAGCAGCAGGTTTTGCCCTTGCTGCCTGCGGCGACAGCGCGAAGGACGAATCCACTCCCGGCACCGAAGGTGCTCACGCCGAGGCCAACGCCTTCCCGGTGACGATCGACCACAAGTTCGGCTCCACCACCATCGGGCAGGCGCCCAGCCGCATCGCAGCGGTCGGTATCGGCGACGCAGACGTTCTGCTTTCCCTCGGGCTGACGCCCGTCCTGGTCCCGGTGTGGAAGGGATCGACCGACGACGGAATCGGAGTCTGGGCCGACTCGGCAGTCCAGGGAGCCGAGCCGACACCATTGGCCAACGCCACCACCGATTTCGACATCGAAACGATCGTGGCAGCAGCGCCTGACCTGATCATCGCCGTCAACAACGCGATCGACGAGGATCTGTACAAGCAGCTCAGCGCCATCGCGCCGACTGTGCTTCACGCCGCCGATCAGACGGATTGGGTTCTGCCCTGGCAGGAAGTCACGACCCGCATCGGTACGGCTGTAGGCGTTCCCGCGCAGGCAAAGCAGGAGGTCCAGGAAGTCGAAGACCTCATTGTTCGCACCCGCGCGGAGAACCCCCAGTTCGAAGGCAAGACAGCAGCTCTCGTCATTCGCTGGAGCGACGGAAATCTGCGGGCGTTCAGCCCTGAGGCAGCGCGCGCTCAGTTGCTCACGCAATTGGGATTCACGGCTCCTGCCGCATTGAAGGATCGGTTCGCGGGCAAGCTGAATTACGAGATCTCCGCCGAGAACTACGACCTCCTCGAGTGCGACTACCTGCTCTTCGACAACTACGAAAAGGCTCGCCCCGAGATGGAGACGCAGCCGGCGTTCACCAATTTGAACGTGGTCAAGACCGGCGGCCTGATCAGCTTGGACCCCATCGTCAGTGACGCGGTGTCCATGCCGAACCCGCTCACCATTCCGTTTGTGCTGGAAGATTTTGTAGCAAAGATCAATCAGACGATCGCGGGTCGATAACCTTCGTCCGACCGGACCACACCCACAACACCACAGCCGACACGGCCACGCAGACCGAAACGATCACCCATGGTGACGCCGGCGCTGCGTGGCCGTTGTCGACTAGGTCGTACACGAATCCGACTCCCACGGTTCCCAGGAGCGCGAGCAGACCGCCGATCGTGTTGAGCATGCCGAAGTGCGCTCCGAGGTTGCTTTCACGACCGAGGATGGCAATGGTGTCTCGCATCGGCGGCACCATCAACATCTGTCCCAGGTGCAGCAGCCCGATCCACACCGCCAGACCGACTATCTGCGTCGACGCCGAAACTGCGGAGTCGACGCCGGTGACCAGCGGAACCAGGAACGACACCGAAATGAGCACAAGCCCGAAGGTGATCGCGCGTCGATGCCCGATGCGGTGGGCAACCGCGACCGTCGGTCCTTGCCCGACGATCACCAACACCGCTGCGCCCACGTAGAACCATCCCAGCGCCGACTGCGAACCGATACCGCGCTCGAGCTGTTCCGGAAGCATCAGGTACAGCTGGCTGTACGCAACCAGCTGAAAACTGCAGAGCGTCGCGAAGAGCAGAAAGTTGTTGTTGGTCAGCACGCTTCGCCAGACGTCGCGCAGCGTATAGGTCGACACCGGGCCGTCGTGGGCATCGCCCGGCCGCGGGAACCAGATGAAGAACCCGACCCACATGATCGCGAACAGCAACGCCGCGCTCGACGCCGTCCACGAGAACGGAAACATCAACAGAGCAGCACCCAATGCCGGACCGATCACGGTTCCCAGGCGGCTGCACATCTGTTCCACTGCAAACAGATCCGTACGACGCATGACTCCTGAGGTTTCGAGTTCGCGTCCGTATTCGGCGTTGGCCGACTCCACTGCGGGTGCGAACAGAGCCGCGGCGAACCCGACCAGAAGCACACCGACGATCACCGCTGCCATACTCTCGGCCAATCCGAGCATCAGGAAACCGACCACGCGAACTGCGATGCCCAGCAGAATGATCGGACGCTTGCCGAACCTGTCGGCGAGGCTTCCACCGATGAAGAACATGCCCTGCTGACTGAACATCCGGAGTCCGAGGACCAGGCCGACAATCCAGGCCGCGAATCCGAGGTTCTCCGAAAGGTGCACCGCGAGAAAGGGGACAACCAGATAGAACCCGATGTTGAACAGCACCATCGAAAGAAGGAGCAACTTCACCACCGGCGGCAGGACACGAACCTTCGCGAAGGTCTTGTTACCGGGGAAACGCTCACTGAGTACCACGACCAGAAGACTATTGCCCGCGCGGTGTTCTGTGGAAATCTGCCATTTTGCAATTGGTTAACTGTCCGTTTAGGTAGCGATGGTAATCATCTTCCGGGGGTTCGAGCACACGACAACGAGAGCCGGGATTTGATGAATGGATTGACGCGCCGTCAGATGGTCAAGGCGATGGCGGTAGCCGCAGGGACAGTCACCGCAAGCGCATTTACCTTGGGTGCCAATACCTCCGTCGCGGGGGCGAACCCCGCGCAGGAGATCAAAGTGCTCTCCCTCAATACCTGGCACGGCGGAACCAAGATCAACGGTGGCCTGCAGCTGATCGCCGATATGATCATCTCGACCCAGGCGTCGATAGTTCTCCTGTCGGAAGCCGGCACTGCGACAACTGTATTGGCCGACATGCTGACCAAATCAGGAACCACCTTCTACGGAGCAGCGTCCTCCGACGTGGGGATTCTCTCCAAGTTTCCGATCGAGGAAACAGCCGACCTGAACTCGATGATCAAGGCAGTCGTGACGGTCGACGGCAAACAAATCGCTGCTTACTCGGCACATCTGGCCTACACGTCCTACGCGACCTATCTACCGCGCGGATACGGCGCGGGTGTTCCCAAGCCTGGAGAGTTCTCCGAGTTCGGCTGGAACAAGATGCCGTCCGGTCCGGTCACGGACCCCGAGACGGTTCAGCGTGTGAACGTCAATTCGGGACGACCCCTGGCAATTTCGACGTTCATCGACGATGCGGCCGCAGAACGGGCGAAGGGCAGGTCCGTCATCCTCGGCGGCGATTTCAACGAACCGTCGGCCCTGGACTGGACCGACGGCACGCGAAATCTGTTCGACCACAACGGTGTCGTCATTCCGTGGGAATCCACCCGTCTGCTCGACCAAGCCGGATTTGTCGATGCATACCGCAGCAAGTACCCGAACCCGGCTACACACCCGGGCTTCACCTGGCCGTCCGACAATCCCGACGTCGACACCTCACAGCTCACCTGGGCACCCGAGGCAGACGAACGCGATCGGATCGACTACATCTTCGCCGACCGCGCTTCCGAGCTGAAGTTGGGATCTGTAGGAATCATCGGACCCCGAAAGACGATCGTGCACAACAAAAGAGTGGAGGAGAACTCCCAGGACAACTTCATCGCTTCACCGACGCCGTGGCCGACCGATCACAAGGCCGTTCTTGCGACGTATCGTTTTGCCAGCTTCGGCGGCGGATCATCTACCGGTTCGTGGAGCGGTTCCTGACAGGGCATCTCGTAGCCAGTCGATCATCATCGGCGTCAACTCGGGCAGCTTGGTCACTGCGCAGTGCCCCGCATCCGGGATGACGTGTACCTGCGTGTTCGGGCGCTCTTCGAAGAGTGTTGTGTCCGAGAGCGGGATGTGTACGTCGTCGGCCCCGTTGACCACAAGCATCGGGGTCCGGCCGTCGTCGGCGGTCATCAAGACACTGCGATCGAACGCACGGAGACCCTGTACCAGCGCCTCTTTGGTTGCCGGGGCATCGAAACCCAGTGCGTTTCCGACGATGTCGCCCATGCCGTAGACCAGGCGCTCGGCGTTCGCGGTCTCGAACGCACCCTTGACCGGGGCGCCGATGTTGATCACCGCATCGACGGCGCCGGTCAACCCCGAGCGCACGGCGAAGTTTCCACCGAAGGAGACTCCCAGGTGCGCCACCTGCCCGTTGCCGAGAGCGCGAGCCGTCGATACGAGCCCGTCGATCACCTCGTCACCGAAAGCATCGAGAGGAACGGGTGATTCACCAGTTCCCGGCTGATCGAAAGCAACAACCGTCACCCCGGCGTTCTTCGCGAACGCGCTGGCCAACGGATGCATGTCCATCTTCCAGCCGTCGACGCCGCCGCTGAGCAACAGGACGGGTGCGTCTTCGTACCGTCCGTCCGCCGAGAGGATGTGTACCGGTAGCTCGATCTCGCCGTTTCGGTAGGGCAGGGAGAGGATTCGACGCTCGAACTCGAGCCCGAATCCTGGTGCTGCCTTGACGTATTCGTCCACCTGATTGCGCAGAGCCCGTCGACGGGATTCGTTGGCCAGCACCGGGAACTTGGCGATTCCGTAGATCATCGCTGCCAGGGAATGATTGCCGGCCGCGGAGTACTTCGCCGCCAGCGCCGACCACTCGTACGACCAACCACCCGGCGCGTCGGCCCAGGTCGAGTCGATGGACGCGCGCAGTTCCTCGAGATCCGAGACGGGGAGCCCGAAGCTCAGAAACTGTCCTGTGCGCTCTTCGAAGAGGCCTCGGTGATCGACAGGAAATTCGTATGACATGGGAAAACACCCCTCAATTCATCTCTAATGCAACGATCAGTTGCATTAGCTCAGTGAACCACGTGTCTCCAGCTAACACAACACCTTGTTGCGATAAGGTTGACCCATGACCTCGACACCACAACGGCCCGGAGGGCGTAGCGCCAGGGTGCGCGAGGCCGTCCTGGCTGCCACCGCGGCCGAACTGTCCGAACGCGGATTTGCAGCGATGAGCATCGAGGACATAGCCGCCCGTTCCGGAGTCCACAAGACCACCATCTACCGGCGATGGAGCACGCTGTCCCAACTGGTGGCCGACGCGGCTGTCGAGGTGTCGGCAACTACCGTCCCCATCCCGGATACCGGTTCCATCGAATCCGACCTGCGCGAGATGGCCAGATCGATAGTCGCACTGGTGACAAGCGAGTCGGGCGGCGCGTTGGTGGCTGCACTGTTCTCTGACGCGGTTCGTACGCCAGAAGTGGCAAGACTCAAGCGCGAGTTCTATTCCGCACGTTACGAACTGGCCGACATCGTGGTCCGCCGAGCAGTCGAACGCGGGGAAATCTCCGAGAAGGTCTCAGCTGCTGATCTTCTGGCGGCCGTCGCCGCGCCCATCTACTATCGCCTGTTGGTCGCCGATCTACCTGTCGACCAGTCGGTTGCCGATCGCGCTGCTGCCGGCGCGCTCGCTGCGGCGCACGCCGGAGCACTCGATCAGACCGAATGAGCCAGTGAATTCAGCGCTTCCACGATTGCCTCGTTGAATCCACCCCCGCCATGCCCGGCGTCGTCGAGCACCACCAACTCACTGCCCGGCCAACGCTGGTGGATCGCCCAGGCAGTATCGAGTGGTCCGGAAATGTCATACCGGCCGTGCACGAGAATCGCGGGAATCTCGGCGAGACGGTCCATTCCGTCCAGGATCTGATTCGGCGCGAGGAAGCAATCGTTGGCCCAGTAGTGCGTGACCAGCCTGGTCATCACCCGACGGAAGTCCGGATTCTGGTATCGAACACTCGGAGTCCACCCCGGCATCAGCGAGACATGTACGTCTTCCCAGCGGCACCACTGCACCGCAGCATTTTCCCGCACAACCGGATCCGGATCGGCGAGCAGTCGCGCGTATGCCGCGGGGAGGTTCCCGTCACGCTCTTCCACCGGCAGCGGCGCGACGAACTCTTCCCATTCACGCGGAAATATCCTGCCCATGGCACGGGTGATCCATTCGATTTCCACTCTCGTCCCGCCGGTGATCGCGCCCAAAGCCATCGCGATCACCCGCTCGGGAAACGCTTGGGCGTACACCAGACCCAAACTGACGCCCCAAGAAAGGCCGGAAACGATCCATCGTTCGATACCGAGATGTTCACGAAGACGCTCGATGTCGTCGAGGATGTGCGCCGTCGTGTTCACGGTGAGATCGACGTCCGGGCTACTCGCGAGAGGAAGGCTGCGCCCACAGCCTCGTTGATCGAACAGAACTGCGCGAAAGGTTTCGGGATCGAAAAAACGCCTGGCACCGACAGTGCACCCGGAACCGGGGCCACCGTGGAGATAGAGAACCGGGACACCGGCCGGTTTACCGACGGTCTCCCAGTAGAGGCTCTGACCATCGGGCACTTCCAACAGTCCCGACTCGTACGGTTCGACGGGCGGGTACAGGACAGCGCTCATAGGCGGTAATTCTTCCATCAACCGACGTGTCCGGTAAGCAGCACGCGTCCGGGCTATGGCCTAGCGTGGACAGGACACCTCTGCGACGGGAGTAAACCAGATGCGTGATGGGTTCAGGTTGCCGGGGTACGGCGGCGCCGCGGTATTCCTTCGCAGTCATGCGGTACCCGCCGCTGTCTTCGAATCCGACGTACCCACACTCGTTTTCGACGTAGGCCTGCTCAGCCCCGATCGGTTCAATCAGTATCTCAGCAGACACACCGACGAAGGATTTGTCGAACGGCTGGCGGCGTTCTTCTTTCACGCGGCCGCAGACTTTCATCCCGAGAAATCGCTTCCGGCGTTCACCGACGAACGACTCGGGCTGATGATCTCGGTCTGTTCCAGCACCGATCGAGAGGTGGAACTCGACTTCTCACTCGCCGAGGATCCCGAATCGGAGGACACCGAACGCGACGAGATGACCTTCGAGACAAGCCGAGTCGTCCTCGCGACCTCGGCTCAAACGGTTTCTCGACTCACCGGTGGAGTAACCACCCACTTCGACGGAGAGTGGTGACGACATGGGTTTCCTCTTCGAGGTTCTCGATTTTCCCGACGGCAGTCGGATGACCGACCTGTGGAACAACACATGGGCCGAGCCGGCAACCGGAGAGGAGATCGCGTCCGGCCACTTCATTCACCTCGGAGACGATCAGCACGTCGACGTGGAGACAGATTTTCTCAGTAGCCACCTCCCCTTCAACGTGGCAGGCTTCGGCGGAGTCTTTCCCGACGGCAAACCCTGGATGTTCGTCATGCAGAAGGCACCGGCCGACCTCGCGACCAGGCTGCGCGGTGAGGACGATCCACATTCGCTTCTGCGCGGATCACTCGACCGCGCCATGTCTTTCAACCCCGATGCACTGGTGGCCGAGGAATTGTCCTGGAGGCATGACGATCTGGTGAAGGTGTACGAGGAAGAGGGGATCCCAGCAGCATCCATCGCCGGCTGGTCGGCCGCGGACCTCCTGCGCGGCCTTTTGGCGCAGTGTTGCAATGCCGAACTTGCCGCCGTCGTCGCCGGATACCCCGAATGTGCCTACCCCGAATCGGCGCATGCGTGCGAAGCAGACGTGTTCTCCGACGTGTTCGCCGGTTGGGTCAGCGGACTGCGGTGATGTGACGGAGGAGACCCCACCCTCTCCATATTTCGGAGTAGACTCATTTATGAGCGTGATCCGAAATGAGACGAGGTGAGCGGGATGACGAAATCGGACCAAGAGTTGGGTCGTCGTGAACGCAACAAACTCGAGAAGCAGACACGCATCTTCGACGCCGCGGCCGAACTGTTCGCGGAAAAGGGCTACAGCGCAGTCACAACTCAAGAAATTGCCGATCGCGCCGATGTAGCCGGTGGCACCCTCTTTCGTTACGCCGCAAGCAAAGCCGAGCTACTGCTCATGGTGTACAACGCGGAGTACCGCAAGCAGATCGAACTGGGAGAAGAGCGTGAGGCCAAATCGACGGGCACAGAAGATCGTGTGCTCGAGCTGGTTTCACCCCTGCTGATCGCGAGTCGCCGAAACGACGAGAACACCGGTATCTACCAACGCGAAGTGTTGTTCGGCGAGCCCAGCGAATGTTTCCGGGCCGAAGGTCTGGAACTCTCGCAGCGCCTGCAAACGCGGATTGCGCAAATCTTGCTCGAGGGGCACCCCAACCACACCACCCGAACCATCACTGCAGCGCGAACGATTTCCAATGTGCTGCACTTCGAAATAGCCCGCGCGGCATTGGACCGGATCACGGCTGACGAACTCACGAACATCGTTGCCGCACAAGTTCGATTGACGCTTGCCGGACTACCCACCGAAAAGGATTGAGGATCGAAAATGACTGAACTGAAGCAGATCACCGTTCTGGGTACCGGAGTTCTCGGCTCGCAGATCGCCTATCAGACCGCCTATCACGGATTCGACGTCGTCGCGTACGACATCAACGCCGAGGTCATCGAGAAGGCCAAGGCTCGGTTCGACTCGTTGGCCGCGGCCTACAAGGCCGAAAACGTCGAGGGCGCCAAGGAAGGCAAGGCCGACGAAGCGCTACAACGTATTTCGTACTCGTACGATCTCGCCGAAGCCGTGACCAAGGCCGATCTTGTCATCGAGGCAATTCCCGAGGACATCGCCATCAAGCGCGACACCTACGAGAAGCTCGCCGCAGTAGCTCCGGAGCACACGGTGTTCGCAACCAACTCCTCGACGCTTCTGCCGAGCGACCTCAAGGAGTTCACCGGCCGCCCCGAGAAGTTCCTCGCACTGCACTTCGCAAATCACGTGTGGGTCAACAACACTGCCGAGGTCATGGGCACCGAGTCCACCGACCCCGCCGTGTACCGCGAGGTCGTCGAATTCGCGAAGAACATCGGCATGGTGCCGATCGAACTCAAGAAGGAGAAGGCGGGTTACGTACTCAACTCACTCCTGGTCCCGCTCCTCAATGCAGCATCCGACCTGCTGATCGACGGCATCGCCGATTCCGACATGGTCGACAAGACGTGGCGTATCGGCACCGGAGCCCCGTTCGGCCCCTTCCAGATCATGGATGTCGTCGGGTTGACCACCGTCTACAACATCTCCTCCCAGGGCGGCGAGAAGCAGCGCGCGTTCGCCGACTACATCAAGAAGAACTACATCGACGAAGGCAAGCTCGGCGTCGCTGTCGGCGTGGTAGCCACCGCGCGGACGTCTGTTGTCAGTAAGTCCGAAACCACCCTGAGCGATTGTGACGCAAGCTTCTTCACGTGCGAACCCATCCTCAGGAGAGATCCCCACATGCGTCGTTCCGCCATCTCGGCACTCACAACACTGGTACTGCTCGGCGCCGGAACACTGGTCAGCACACCCGCTGTCGCCGCTCCCCTCGCGTGTGGCGGAATCTCCACCGGTTCGTTCTCAGGCTCCGCCGGCGGCTCGGAGTACCTGTGCGCCAAAGAAGGTGACCTTCTGGACGTGCGCATCGGCGACGTTCATGCGACGCAGCCTTCCCTCGGCTACGACGAGGTGTACTACAAGCTCGGGCGATACACGCTCGGAAAAGACACGATCAACAAGAAGTTCGACGACTGGTGCGAGGCGAACGGCCAGATCCAGGCTGCGACCGCTACTCCTGCCTCGACGCTGAAGGACCCGTCGTCCTTCACCTGCCAGCTTCCAGTGGGTCAGGAAACCGCCGAGAGCATCGCGCCCATGAAGACCGTGGTCGTCGGACCCCGCGGCGATCTCTACCTGACCGACGGTCACCACACCCTCACGTCCTTCATCGAGACGGCCGACGGAGGCCCCGACCTGCACGTGCGACTGCGGGTTCTCGGCAACCTCAGCGGCCTGAGTGAAGGCGCCTTCTGGACCGAGATGGAAAAGAACAAGTGGGTCTGGTCGGGTGACGTGGACGGAAACCAGGTACCGGTCCAGTCCCTGCCGAAGAGCGTCGGCCTGGCCAACTTCGCCGACGACAAGTACCGCAGCCTGATGTACTTCTCCCGCGACATCGGATTCGCCGCCGGCACGATTCCGTTCCAGGAGTTCTACTGGGGTGCGTGGGTCCGCGACGCCGCGCCCGTCGACCTCACCAACTGGAATCGCGACGACCTCTCCAGCTACCTGGCCACCGTGAAGTCGGTGACCAAAGCACAGACCGCGTTGGCGGGTGATGCCGTCGTCGACAGCGGGTTCACGGCCGCCGATCTCGGAGTCCTGCCGGCCTGGAACGACGGCAAAGCGGAGTCCAAGGGCGAGTTCGCAAAGCTGTCGAAGCCGTACACAGACGACAAGCCGGGCAAGATCGCCTACGCACTTGCCTACAAAGCAACCCTCTGACCTGCTCAGATCCAAGTCACACCCAACAAACTTGACTAAGGTAAGCCTCTACTCAGTAGTCTGATCCCATTCGGGTGCCGCTTCATCGAAGCAGCGACGCCCTGCCCTGACGGAAACCATGCCGTCGTATCTGCCCGGTCGATCAATCTCCGGGCAACCAGGACAGGGAGAAGGTTGCTGCAGTGAGCACGTCCATCGTCGGTTTGTACGACCCCGCAGATGACAAGAGCAGTTGCGGGGTCGGGTTCATCACGCGCAAGGACGGCGTGCAGACCCACGATGTCCTGATCAAGGGCAGCGAAGCGCTCTGCTCGGTTCCGCACCGCGGCGGTATGTCCTCCGAGGGCGTCGGCGACGGCGGCGGCGTCTCGGTGGACCTCTCCCTCCGGTTCTTCCGCAAGGTAACCGGGCGCTCCGACCTTCGCGCCGGACGCTTCTGCGTCGGCAACTTCTTCCTTCCGGACGACGACGCCCAGCACGCTCGCGCTGCCGCCCTGGTCGAACGTGAACTTCTCGATCGCGGTTTCACCACTCTCGCAGTGCGCGACGTCCCGGTCGACAACTCGGCGATTCGGCCGGCCGCGATCGCGCATCAACTTCCGGTCAGGCAGTGGATTTTCGAGGTCCCCACTCCGCGTCCCGAGCCTGCGGTAGTCGATCGCCTCGTGCACGAGGCCCTGCTCGCCATCGAGGCAATCGCGTACAACACGCCTGCACTACGCGGGTTGTACCCACTGTCCCTCAGCGCGAGGACTCAGGTTCTCAAGGGCCGCTTGAACTCCGACGAAGTGATCCCGTACTTCCGCGACCTGGTCGACCCCGATCACGCTGTCCACACGATGTACTTCCACACGCGGTTCTCGACCAACACGGACCCGCATCCCACGATGGCGCAGCCGTTCCGGTTCATGGCTCACAACGGAGAACTGAACACGGACAAGAAGAATCGGCTCTCCGAAGCTGCGGTGGCCAGTGCAAAACGACGTGCGATCGTCCGTCCGCCCGGTCAGTCCGACAGCTGCCGACTCGATCAGACTCTGGAAGCACGCGTCATCGAGGACAGCGTCGATTTGGTGACAGCTGTGGTCTCGATGATGCCCCCTGCCTGGGAAAACGACACCACTCTCTCCCCCGCAGTGCGTGCGATGTTCGAGTACTTCTCGCTGTACGAGGAGAAGAACGACGGACCGGCAGCGCTCGTGTTCGGCGACGGCACCATCATCGGCGCCCGCCTGGACCGCCTCGGCCTGCGTCCACTTCGCACGATCGAGACACACGACTACGTGTGCGCATTCTCCGAAGCCGGACAGATCGCGTTCGCACCCGAGACGGTGATCCACCGTGGCCGCGTCGAGGCCGGCGGAATGCTGTACTTCGATCATCGAGATCGCCATACCTATACCGCCCGCGAAGCCCTGGAAAAGATTGCCGCACAGCGTGACTACCGGTCTCTGCTGGAGCAGTCACGAATCCTGATCGAAGACATCCCCGCTGTACCTGCGGAGAAGGTCAGCTCACCGACGCGCTACAACGGAACGTTCGAGGTTCATCAGCGCTACATGGCGTACTCCCTGGATCAGGAGAGTTTCAAATTCCTGATGGATCCGATGCTCACGCACGGAGCCGAGAAGGTATCGGCCATGGGTTACGGCAACGCCATCAACGCGTTTTCCGATCGTGAAGGCGGTGTGGCACGCTACTTCTCGCAGCGATTCGCGCAGGTCACCAACCCTCCGCTGGACAGCATCCGGGAAGCGGACGGCATGACCCTCCGGGTCGCGTTGGGCGCGAAGATGACAGCCGGACAGGGCAAGCAGATCGTCATTTCGTCGCCGATCCTCGGGCATCTGGACATGCTCAAGATCCGCGAACAGAAGCACACCCCGCATCGCCGATTCGAAATGCTCTACCCCGCCGCGGGTGACGCGCAGGCGATGGTTGACGCGATGACCGCGCTCGGCGACGCCGTTGTCGCCTTCGCAGCAGAACAGGGCGGGATCGCAGTCCTGACCGACCGGCACGTATCTCATGAGCGCGCAACGCTTCCCGCGATCATGGTCGTCGGAGCACTGAACCAACGCCTCATCGACGCAGGCCTGCGATTGCGTGTCTCTCTCATCGTGGAGAGTGGCCAGATCGAGTCCTCCCACCACGTTGCGGCTGCACTCGGATTCGGCGCTTCCGCCGTCTACCCGCTCTCCGTTCAGTTACGAGCCGAGGAGAAGTTCGCCGCTGATCCGGATGCCGCCTTCCGACGCTTCGCGAAGGCTGCCGAGAAGTCCCTCATGAAGACGATGGGACGCGTCGGCCTGTGCACTGTCGAGAGCTACATCGGCGGAGAATTCTTCGAACCCAACTTCCTCGATACGTCCGACCCTGTTCTGCGCCAGTGGTTCCCCAACATGAAGTCACCGGTGGGTGGCGTCGGTTTCGACACCGTCGCGGTGACCTCGAAGCAGTGGCACGAGCGTGCAAGTGAAGTCGAGGGTGAAAAGGACCTGCCACTGCTCGGCCTGTTCAAGGAGCGCGCAGACGGCGCGGGGCATTCGTTCGGTACCACCGCAGTCCGCAAGTACGTCGAACTCACCGAAGAGAAGATCGCGTTCGACAGTCCCTCAGGTACCGAACAATTCGATGCTCTACGCCTGCTTCCGCTCGGGCGACTCGACGATGCATTCCGCCTCGATGCCGGGGCCTACCGGGCAACGAGTTTCGACCGGTTGACCACCGAACAGATCGACGACTTCGACATCACTGCCGGGTACCGTGATTTTTCGACTGTGATGGCCGCGGAACGATCGCGTCGACCCGCAGCGTTGCGCGACGTCATCTCTGTTCCCGGCGACGTCACGTTTGCGGTCACGACAGCCGAGTTCACCGAGCAGATCAGCCGATTCTCGGTGCACGGCAACACAACGATCGTGATGCGCGGAGTCCAGTGTGAATCCGCCGCAGACGACCGGTACACGCTTAGCCTGGACGGTCCACTGGCCGGTGACAGCGCGCGAGCAAAAGCGCTCGGCGACGCTCTCTGCGCCACCTTTGCCGCCGATATCACCATTGAAGCCATCACACCGGATCTTGCGCTGAGGGCAACCGGCATCGGGGCAGAGTTCCTGTCCAAGCTGAGGGTCGCACCGGCAGGTGTTCCTCTCTCCGAGGTACAGAGCGCCAGCGACATCACCCCGAAGTTGGCGTCGGGTGCCATGAGTCATGGCGCACTGAACGCTCCGGCGCACGAAGCCGTCGCACACGGCACGAACATGGTCGGCGCGATGTCCAACAGCGGCGAAGGCGGCGAACACCTTTCGCGCTACAACACGATTCGTGCGTCGCGCATCAAGCAGTTTGCATCCGGACGCTTCGGAATCTGGGCGGGATACCTCGCCGACCCGATGCTCGAAGAGATCGAGATCAAACTCGGCCAGGGCGCAAAACCCGGTGAGGGCGGGCAGCTTCCGGCCGCCAAGGTCACCGTCGACATTGCTGCTGCCCGCGGCGGAACGCCCGGCGTCGAACTGGTATCGCCTCCGCCGCACCACGACACCTACTCCATCGAGGACCTCGCTCAGCTCATCCACGACTGCAAGGCAGCGCGTATTCGGGTGATCGTGAAGTTGGTGTCCTCGGAAGGAATCGGCACCATCGCCGTCGGTGTCGCCAAGGCCGGCGCCGACGTCATCAACGTCGCCGGAAACACCGGTGGCACCGGCGCCGCTTCGGTGACCAGCCTCAAGTACGCGGGTCGTGCGGCAGAGGTCGGTATCGCGGAGGTCCATCAAGCTTTGTGTGCCAACGGGCTTCGCCAGAAAGTCGTTCTGCGATGCTCGGGCGCGCATCAGACCGGCAGCGACATCATCACTTCCGCGCTACTGGGCGCAGACAGCTTCGAGTTCGGTACGTCTGCCCTGATGATGATGGGCTGCGTCATGGCCAAGAACTGCAACATCAAGTGTCCGGCCGGTCTGACCACCAACCCGGAACTGTTCGACGGCGATCCCCGCGCCATGGCGCAGTACCTTCTCAACATCGCTCACGAAACTCGGGAACTGCTCGCGAATCTGGGAATGCGATCCCTTCAGGAAGCGCGGGGTCGAACTGATCTCCTGCATCTGCTCGATCACCCGTCCATCGTCGGCAATCTGAAACTGGACGCGATGTTCGAGTCCGCCCCGAACATCACCGTCGACAATCCCGTGTACCTCGAGCGTGAGTACGCGCTCGACGAGAAGATCATGGACGAGGTTCGCACGGTGCTCTTCAACCGTGGCGAGGCCTCGGTCGCCGTGTCCGGACCTGAATTCGCCGAAGGTGCACTGCACCTGGGTAACCGGAACAAGAGCGTCGGTGGGCAGTTGGCGATCGACCTCGAACGCGAACTCAACTACGGAGCGGCCGGCCTTCTCGCTCCGGGGGTACTGACTGACGAGCGTGGGCGACGATATCTGGCTCCGGGCAGCGTGCGCGTCCTGACGACCGGATCTGCTGGCCTGTCGTTCGGCGCATTCTGCAACGACGGCATGCACCTGGAACACACCGGGACATGTAACGACGGTGTGGGAAAGAGCATGAGCGGCGGCGTGATTGCCGTGCGCAGCCCAGGCGGCGGCTCCAGTGACGCCGGCGGAAACGTGTTGATCGGCAACTTCGCGCTCTTCGGCGCCACCGGCGGACGAGTGTTCGTCGAAGGTGAAGCAGGCGATCGCTTTGCAGTTCGCAACTCCGGCGCCAGTGCTGTCGTCGAAGGTGTCGGCGACTTCGCCGGCGAGTACATGACCAACGGTGCTGTCGTGAATCTCGGCGAGTTCGGCAAGGGTGTCGGCAACGGCATGAGCGGCGGGTTCTTCTACCAGTACGACCCTCGCGGCGAACTGGCACTGCGAGCAAGTACCGATTCCGTACTGCTCGGTTCGATCACCGCTGCGACCGATCCTCTAGCCGCCGTCCACAACCACGCGGTACAACTCCTACTCGAACTGCATGTGGAAGCAACGGGATCCGCACTCGGAACCCGACTGCTCGAGAACTGGGAAGTCGAACAGCACTCGTTCGTCTACGCCATGCCCAAGGCATTGATGCTTTACCAGGACAGCGATGCAATCCTGGCTGCGAAGTCGCACAAAGAGCTTCTCGAAGAATTGGCGTCCGCCATCGCAGCACGTCAGGTCCGCACGTTCAAACTCGCAGTGCGCGATGGGCGCCCCGCACTGAACGGAGCAGTCCCCGCCTATGGCGAGACCGATACCGCGACAATGTATGCGCTGCTCAGTGCGTACACCGTGCTTCACTTCGCACAACAACTCGCCGCCGCCCGCACGCCGGGTGCGTCCGGGCCCGACGATCCAGCAGTGCAGAAGGCGGCCCGAAACCTGGTGCTGACCGAGGACTTCGCCCTCGTCCAGCACTTGGTCAAGTACTCGAAAGAGATTCTCGCCGGCTACGACGACGAA
The DNA here is from genome assembly GCF_056401335.1 of Rhodococcus sp. P4_F3_2. NCBI lineage: Bacteria > Bacillati > Actinomycetota > Actinomycetes > Mycobacteriales > Nocardiaceae > Rhodococcus > Rhodococcus sp. P4_F3_2. The sequence continues at coordinate 69,260 of NZ_JBFUJN010000008.1, read as the reverse complement.
CAGTTGGCTGCGTTGATTGCAGCCAAGCGCGTCGACGACTACAAACAGGCGCTGAGCCTGCGCAACGTGTTGGCCATGGACAGCCCGGCGACGTACGGCTGGATTCTGTTTCAAGACAACAAGAATCGGGACAAGCTCGGATCACTGCCGAACTTCGACGAACTGTTCGCTTCGCGCACGATCCCCGACCTGGTGTCCTGACCTCCTCCCCCGAACGTAGGTGAGCTTCAAAATGGAAATCCCGTACATCCCCGAATACGCACCGTTCAACGGCGACCAACGCGCGTGGCTTTCCGGATTCCTGGCCGGTCTACACTCACGAACTGTCATGCCCGGTCAAACCGGTGCTGCAACAGCGACAGTGGAGAGAACTGCCGGCGCAGCAGTGCACATCCTCTACGGAAGCCAGACCGGCAACGCGGAGTCCGTGGCCGAAGACGCGGCCGCAGCTGCTCGTGCCCACGGTCTCGAACCACTTGTCGCGGGTCTGGACACCGTGGATATCAATGCACTTTCCGCCATGCGCCGGGTGCTCGTCATCACCTCCACCTACGGCGAGGGCGAGATGCCTGACAACGCGCAGCTGTTCTGGGATGCAGTCGAATCCGAGAGTGCGCCCAGGCTGGAGGGTCTCTACTTCGGAGTACTCGCACTCGGTGACACCAGCTACGACGGGTTCTGCCAGTCGGGAAAGAACATCGACGCCCGATTCGAAGCACTCGGCGGGTCCCGGGTTGTCGACCGCACCGATTGCGACGTCGACTACGAGGATCCGGCGGCCGAGTGGATCGTTCGGGCGGTCGCTGCGGTAGCCGGTGTCGACGGTGATGCGGGGGCCGCTGCCTCGCCGGTTGCGTCCACTCCGACGAAGACCAAGTCCCAGTGGACTCGCAAGAACCCTTATCCTGCAACCGTCCTCGCCAACCGACTGTTGTCCGGCGAGGACTCCGCCAAGGAAGTCCGCCACTTCACCTTTGCGCTCGGCGAGGACGGTCTGGACTACGAGGCCGGAGATGGATTGGGCATCCGCCCGATCAACGACCCCGCTCTCGTCGAGGCGATCATCCTTCAGATCGGTGCGAGCAGTGACTACGTCGTCACCGCGAAGGACGGCTCGTCCGCACCGTTGGACCAGGTGTTGACCAGCGACTACGAGATCTCGATTCCCTCGCGCGATTTGATCGAAGACATCGCCCGACGCAGTGGCGACGCCGAACTGCAGCACATTCTCGACACGGAAGATCGGGAAGCGCTCGATGCGTGGCTGTGGGGCAAGGACGTTCTCGATCTCCTGCAGTTGGACAACAGCATTCGCTTGAATCCCGAAGATCTGCTTGCACTTCTGCGCCCGCTGCAACATCGGGTCTATTCGATCTCCTCCAGCCCGCTGGCCCACGACGGCACCGTGCATCTGACGGTAGCGAGTGTGCGCTACCGCTCGGGCGAGCGGGACCGCGGCGGCGTCTGCTCGACGTACCTGGCGGACCGCGTCGGCGAGGGAGATCGGGTCGGAGTTTTTGTCTCCAAGAACAATTCGTTCCGCCTACCTGCCGATGACACTGCTCCCGTCGTGATGATCGGACCCGGCACCGGTATCGCACCCTTCCGCGCTTTCCTGCACGAGCGTCGCGCACGCAACGTGTCGGGGCAGAATTGGCTTTTCTTCGGCGATCAGCATCAGTCGAGTGACTTCATCTACGAGGACGAGTTGAACGGTCTGACCCGTGACGGTGTCCTGACGCGTCTCGATCTGGCATTCTCGCGTGATCAGTCCGAGAAGATCTACGTCCAGACTCGTATGCGCGAGCAGGGCCGAGACTTGTTCGACTGGCTCGAAAACGGTGCGCACGTGTACGTCTGCGGCGACGCGACCCGGATGGCAAAGGACGTCGACGACGCGTTGCACGAGGTGGTCGCCGAGCACGGTGGGTTGGATGCGGACGCCGCCGAGGATTACGTCAACAACCTCAAACGATCGAAGCGGTATCTACGGGATGTCTACTGAGATGTGCCCGCACCGTGGCGAATGCCGTTGCGCAGCTTTGGCGCGTATGTCGGACCTGGACGCACTACTTGCGCGTCCAGGATTCCGCGGCGGACTGATCGACACCGCACCTGAGGTAGTCGGCAAAATGTTGCCGCTCTTGGACGACGCCGTAGCGATCACCGTTGCAGGTCCGGTGGCTGTCAACGACTCGGGCAAGTACGCCGTTCCAACAGTTCCCGGCGATCCGCTGGTCTGCACGCCGGGACTTGTCTCCCTACGTTTGAAGCCTTCCGCCCTCGGTTCGGTGGTGACCACTGACGCAGAACAGCACCTGCCCCCGACGCTTCGGATGTTCGATACCCACGGATCGAGTTCACACACTACGTATTTGACCCCGACCTCGGATCGTCTCGCCTTCGAAGCGATGCGAACTGCACCGAGCACTGTGAGGGAAACAAGCCCTCCCGCCCAGACATCGAATACTCCCGCCTTTTGGGCCGAGGCCGATCAGCTGACACAGCTCGACTTCATCCTCGCGGACAGCGGCAGCGAACGTCGTAGCGGCTTGGTCGCTCTGGGTGCCCTCGGCTACCGGAGAATCGATCCTCACCTCATGGCTGCCGGGATGGAGCACCTGTCCTACCATCAACTACCCGTCACGACAGTCGTCGCCGGCAACGGCTGCCTGCAGATTCACCGCGGTCACCTCGACGCCGCAGCCATGTTCGGCGGGACATTGACTCTAGCCTCGGACACCTGCCGAACGATGATCGATCTGAACGGCGTCTCGGAGTGTTGGCTGACCCGCACCCACGGAGTGCACGGTTTGACGACGTCTGTCGAGGTGTACGACTTCCGCCGCAAGTGCGTAGCCGTGTTCACTCAGACTGGCCCAACCGAATCCGCGGTCATGGCCGTATGGGAAGACGTCATGAGTTCCATTTCGGCCGCATCCTGAAGACCGAAGTACGACCCATTCGGGTGTAAGAAATCGGCGCATCGCGATAACTGGACGTGACGACCGAAGCCTAGCCTTGGGTTTCGGTCATTTGTCGTGTCTGCACCCGGACGCTGATTCAAGGAGTTATCCATGCCCCGCCCTCTCGTCGAACCGTCGCTGGTCCCGGCTTTGCGCCCGGCGTTGCCTGCATTGGCCGCCGGGGTGCTCGCGGCGGCAGCGTCAGGGGTCGCGATGCTCGGTGCGCTCTGGAGCGTCGTGCAACTCATCGGTGAACCGTCGATGACTTGGGCCGGGTGGGCATGTGGGCTGTGGCTCACCGGGGTAACGCTCGCGGCCACGTCGTCGTGGCTCTCGCATCACGCCGAGTCGCTCTTCGAGGCCAGGCTTCGACGCCAGCTCGCAGCTCATCTCGTTCGACTGCCCGCAAGCACGCTGTCCCGCTACAGCGGAGACGCACTGAGGAGGCTCGTTTCGGACGACATCTCGGCGCTGCACCATATGACTGCGCACCTACCGGCCGAGTTCGCGACACTGATCGTGGTCCCGGCGGTCACGATCGCGGTACTGGTTGCCTCAGCCGGCCCCGTAGCGCTTCTCGCTCTCGCTCCCGGCATCGTGGCAGCACTGTTCTACGTGTTCGTAATCCCCAGAATGGCCGCTCGGCACAGCGCCGAAAGTGCGGATGTCATGGGCGGCATCGTGACCGCCGTGGACGACTATGCCCGCGGTATCCACGTCTGCCGGATCTACGGCGCGCAGACCGGCGCTGCCGCCGACTATGCAGAATCGACAGCACGGTTCACCCGGGGAATGCAGGAGCGCGTTCGACTCGTGGCTACCCCCGCGGCCGTCGCGGTTGCCCTCATGCAGGCGACGGCGACGTTCGCGATCGCCTATGCCGTCGGATATCGCTGGGATGCAACGACATTGGCCGCCACTATTCTCTTCAGCCTCGCAATCGTGACACCGGCCCTGCGGCTCGGGCACGGCCTCGACTACGTCGCGGCTGGACGCGCTGCTGCAGTCCGGCTCGCCGCTGCCCTGGACGAACCCACCCTCCCTGCCGGTGAAGCACTCACCGTTCCGGCGTCGAGTCCCTCCGACCGCCTGGAGATCGTCGACCTGACTGTCATGATCGCGGACCGCAGAGTCGTCGACGGCGTCACGCATGCATTCCGCCCAGCCGCGATCACTGCGATCACGGGACCGAGTGGAGCGGGCAAGTCGACGCTCCTGAAAGCACTGGCCGGCTTCGAGATCCCGGAACTCGGTACCGTCCGCTACGCGGGCCAGAGCGTCCTCACGATCGACGAGAACCTGCGGCCACAGTCCATTCTGCTCACACCCCAGGGCGCAGACGTGTTGCCGGCCACGGTGCGCGAGAACATCGCGCTGGCCGCCCCCGATGCAACGGACGCGGAATACAACGCCGCACTACGCCGGGCACAGATCGACATCAGCCTCGACACCGACGCCACTTCACTCTCCGGCGGAGAACGTCAGCGAGTCGGGCTCGCTCGGGTATTCCTCTCGCCCGCAGCAGTACTGCTGCTCGACGAGCCGACCAGTGCGCTCGACGATCGGACAGCGGCCGAACTGCTGAAGGAACTGCGCGACTTCGCGCACGCTGAAGGGAAGACGATCGTGATCGTCACCCACGACCCTGCTCTTGCAGACGACGCCGACGATCGACTCGACCTCGACAGTCCCAACTCGCACAACGCCGCCTCGCGTAATGCCGCCCTGACTGGAGCCGAATAATGAACAGCGCCAATGCAGCCCGTCGCCGCTTGATCACCATCGGATTCGGTTGGGTGTCCGTTGCTGTCCTCGAGGCGATCGCGTACACCACCCTCGCCCTCTCGATCGCTGATCACCGGTCGCCGGTTCTCGTGCTGGCCACGGCCGCAATCGCTCTCTTCGTGACCGTCCTGGTCTCGCGGGGTGGTTACTTCACCGGGGCTCGACTCGTCGGCGATCTCTACGATGCGCTCGGCGACGCCTTCGCCCGCACCAAGCTGTCGTGGTTCACCGACGACAACCGGGCGCTGCTCGCCACCGTCGCCGGGCGCGGAATCCCGTCACTGATGAGCGTTCCCGCGCACCAACTTCAGACCTTCCTCGTTACGCCGCTGATTCCGCTGCTCCTGCTTCCTGGGATCGCGGTCGTCGCGGGGCTAGGCGTCATGCTGCTGGTCGGCGGACTGCTCGCAGTGTCGCTCGCGGCTCAGACGCTCGCCCAACGCGCTCTCAGCCAAGCGGACGCGCGCCGGCACGAGGCCGAACTCGCAGCAACGCAGTCGACTCTCGAGCTCACCGATCATCTCGAATTACTGCGCACGGCAGCCGGTCCCACACGTTCCGTCGAACGTATCGAGAGAAGTTGGCGGGATCAGGAAACCGCGCTTGCACGGACCAATCTCGCCGCGGCACCAGCGACATTCATCTCGGCGATCGCCACTATTGTGCCGCTGGCAGGCGCAGTGATCTTCCTCGCCGCCACCGGATTCGACGATCCCGCAGCCGCTCTAGCGCTCGTCATCCTCACCGCCCGCGCCGCTGCCCCGCTCGACGAACTCGCTCTGGCCGGAATCGGAGTCAATGAACTGCGTGCAACGGTTCGCGATTATCGGGCCGCGACTTCGGCTCCCGCACTACCCGAGCCCGCGTCCCAGGACGCCGCGCTCCTTGTTGGAACTGACATCAAGGTCGTAGGAGTGGACCACGCTCCGGTTCTGCGCGGCATCAACGCGGAGATCCCCGCCGGGGAGCGTGTTCTCGTCGCAGGGCGCTCGGGTACGGGGAAGAGCACCCTTCTCGGGCTGCTCATGCGCTTCGACGACCCGGACGAAGGCAGCGTCACTCTCGGCGGAGTTTCATTGCGCGACTTGCCATACGACGACCTGGCTGCTCACATCGGCTACGTGCCACAAGATCCACTCGTGTTCTCGGGCACGCTCGGCGAGAACATCGGACTGGGAAGACCGGGCGCTACCGAAACCCAGATCGAGGAAGCCGCCAGGCGCGCTGCCCTCGGCGCCGTTCTCGACCGCTCGACGCTCGGCATTCATCAGGACATCGGTCACCAAGGATCCGCTCTCTCCGGTGGCGAACGTCAGCGGGTGGCGATCGCTCGTGCCTTCCTCAAAGACGCTCCCGTCCTGGTGCTCGACGAGGCTACTTCGGCTCTCGACGAGGGCACCGAGCGCCGCATCGCCGGCGCCGTGCGGGAAGTGGCGGCTACCGTCTTCGTCGTCACCCACCGCGACCCCGCCATCTGGGAGCCCACCCGCACGATCACGCTCTGACATCGCAAGCCCTAGTGCTCGCGTTGCAGTCCTTCTACTTCGGCAGGTGTACGACGGACAACCCTTGCAGGCGATCCAGCAGCAACGACGTGATCGGGAATGTCATGCAAAACGACACTTCCGGCACCGATCACGGCGTTATGACCGATCGAAACTCCTGCACCGACGGTGACGGAGGCACCGAGCCACGTGTTCTCGCCGATGACGATCGGAGCGGCTCGCTCCCATCCCTCGCGGCGCCGTCGATGATCATCGACAGGGTGCAACGCTGTCATCAGCTGGGCTCCAGGCCCGATCCTCACGTCCGCACCGATCGTGATCAGCGCATCATCCATGAAGAACCCGTTCGCGTTGACGAATGCGTTGGCTCCAAGCCGAATGTTGTGTCCGTAGCTGCATTGGAACCGCGGCACCACCAAAGCTCCGTCACCTACCTCACCAAAAAGGCTGGCGAGAGCCCGTGAGCGGACAGCATCGTCGTCCGCCGCAGCCCCATTGAACGAGTCGAGTCGACGCCAACACTCAAGCCGCCGTTCCCGCAGTTCGTCATCATCGAGATACCACTCGCCACGAGCAAGACGATCCGCCTGTTCTCCCACCCGCGGATCGTCGCACACCGCGCCACCGCACTCCGACTGGGCACACCGCACCCCACCGAGCGCTATAACAGGGCGGCTCCAATGCAGCCCGGACGGCGAACGAGATCGCACACCTTTACCGCCGGACCGATCACCCCGGGTTGCGCGACTTTTTGTTCCATCGGTGACCCCAACCCGGGACACCTGCTGTACGAACAACCCGTCGCCACACAATCATGTGGCGACGGGTGAGTGCTTTCCCGTTCTCCAGTTGTACGCCTACAGCTTCGCGCTGATGAGCGGCACGATATGTTCAGCCGCCCACGTCGTTCCGATCGGGCCACCGCTCGTGATTGCCCACAGAACATCCCCGCCGTCGGCGGTGCGAGGAGGCAGGCCAACCCAATGACCGGAGGACACAGCGCCGAGAGCTTGGAAGAGCTTCCCGCCGGTCAGCTTGTCGAAATCCTCTTCGCTGCCGGCGGCACTGCGACCGATCAGCAGGAAATCCGCATCGATGTTCTCGAGAAGTTCCTCTCCGACCGTGCTCTGGGTGACGAACTCCTTCGCACGCGGATTCTCGGCGAAACCAAGCTCACCCAGGAATGTTGCCGGCGCCGAACCTGGCGCTGAAAGATACTGCAACCCATTGCCCGTGCCGTAGAAGATCGCCCAAGTCGCAGTCAGACCCGCGAGTTGCGGGTTTTCCTCACGCACTTTGGCGAAGTACTGATCATGCTCTGCCACAACCTTTTCAGCCGCATTCGAGAGATCGAGGGTCTCGCCCAGAACACGGATCGACTCCTTCCACGGCACGAGCATCCGCGACTTCGTGTCGGGGCTCGTCACCACCGGCGCGATGGAGGACAAACGCTCGTAGTAATCACCCATGGACAAACCACCCAGGCCGTCAGCCCAGCCGACGGCGACGATGAGGTCCGGTTCGCTCGCGGCGATCGCTTCGACGGGAAGTGTTCCGCCCATCGCGAACTCGAAGGTGTCGAGATTCTCTGCGTCGTAAGGCAACAAGTACGACTGGGAAGCCGATTCCTTCACCATCGACGAGGAGAGGACAGGTTTGACGCCGAGCGCGAGGAGCATTTCCGTGTCGACGGCGTTGGGCACGATGGCGGCGATCCGCTCCGGTCGCTTCTCGAGAATACTTGTACCGTATGGCGATTCCAGGGTCAGCGGGTAGGTGGTCGTTCCTTCCGCAGCGGGCAGGGCGTTCCCCTCCGAACCGGGAGAGGATGCCGTTTTCGAGTCTTCGGCCGAGGCCGAGCACCCGGCTACGAGGAGCGCTGCGGCGAGCGCGGCCCCGATCAGTCCGGTGATCCGTGATCGTCTGGTGCGCAGGACTGTCATTTCTGCCTTTCGGTGTTATCGAGCACTTTCGGTGTTGCTGAGGTGAAGGGTGTTGGGTGAGCGATGGAGCCAGGTCAGGAATCTGCCCGAACGGCCCCGCCGCGTTTCCAGTAGCCGGTGAAATCGATGTGGGTCTTCGCAATTCCTCGATCACGAATCAAATGACGCCGAAGCGAGCGAACCGTCGCCTGTTCGCCTGCAAGCCAAGCGAATACGCGTCCGTCAGGCCATTCGGCAGCACTGACCGCGTCGAGCAACAAAGTAGTAGCGCCGGGCTCGACCCCCTCGCGCGGCAACCACGTGACACTCACCCCGGACAACTCGCGCACCGATTGGATGTGAGCCGAGTCCGCAATTTCGACGAACACATGCCCCCTGGCATCGGCGGGCAATTCCTCGAGCAGACGTGCGATCGCCGGCAACGCGGTCTCGTCACCGACGGCCAGCAGATACTCGTAATCTTCCGGGAGTCCCTGCGATACAGAGGGGCCCGCGATGTGCATTCGGTCGCCCGGGCTGGCGTCCCGCGCCCAGGTGGTAGCCACTCCGTCGCCGTGAACAACGAAATCGACGTCGAGTTCCCTTGTTTGCGGATCGTAGCGGCGCACGGTGTATGCGCGGGCAAGCGGACGGCGCCCCGCAGCGAAAGTCACACTGCCGTCGACCATTACCGGCAGGACCGGGTCGGTTTCGCCGGGGTAGGTGAACAGCAACCGGATGTCGTCGTCGAAGCCCGTACTCGCGAAGGCGGGTTCGGCAATTCCGTCGGCGTTGGTGAAGGTGTCGAGTTGGGCTCCGGTGAGCGTCACTCTCCGCATGCCCGGCGTCACCTCTGTCACCCGATGTACCTCGAGTTCACGCAAGGTAACGGGGTACGCCGTTGTCGGACGGGTGTTTCGGGGCACGGAAAGTCTCCTCGGAAGCGCACGGACGGGGGTCCGGCCCACGTTCGATCACGACGGGAGGGCCAATAAATAAAGCTAGCCTGCCCTAATCAGTTAGTGTTATCCGTGCGTGCCGACTTCTTACACTCATCGGTCGGCTGGAAGAGAATGCATCGACGTCGGGAGGGCATCGTGGGACCACGGTTGGTGTTCCCCGCAGGCGAAGTCCCCGAGATCCCCGCTGCTCGGCTCGCCTCGACCGCGAATGAACGCGAGCCACTGCTGTTCTGGGTACATACCGGGCGCGCAGAATTGCAGATCAGCGGCCGTACCCGCAGTGTGACTGCGGGGGCGGCAATCTGGGTACCGGCGGGAATCGCGTACAGCATCCGGGTCGATCCGGGCGCGGTCGCATTTCCCATCCCACTGCCCGCGGCCGACCTGCCGCCCGCGTTGAACCGGGTCATCGACTTCGAGATCCCAGCAGACTGGCAGGACTGGCTCGTCCACCAATTCGCGCACAACTTGGGATTTCTTCGGGGTGAGACGGCAGCGGGAGCCGGACTGATCGAGCTTGTCGCGGGTGTTCACTCCGACGCGGACGACAACTCCCCGTCATACTCGCCACCGCGCTTGCCACGCTCGGCCGAAACCCTCGAGATCGCACGCACGCTGCTGCGGACGCCATCCGACGACACCGAACTTTCCCGGTTCGCCCAGCAACTCAAGATCGGTGTCCGCACCCTGCAGCGCCGATTCACCGAGGAAACGGGATTGTCATTCGTGCGCTGGCGTACTTCGGCCCGGATCGCGGCAGCGACCTCATATCTGGCCGCCGGCCGCGAAATCGGCTGGACGGGTAGCCAGGTCGGATTCGCGACACCCGCGGGCTTCACCCGCGCCTTCCGAGAACACACCGGCATGACACCCACCGACTACGCACGCGCCAACCGGCGCCCGACGCCGCCCCGTGAAGACGAGACCCTGGCACAGGGCGTTGCATTGTTGTCCGAAGAAGGCGCCCGGTCAGGATCGGCACCAGCACCCCCGACGATCCCCGCAAGTGGAACGTGGGCACGGGTCAACGACTTTCACGTCGTTGTCTGGATCTACCGAGGCTCCGCCCGGGTCACTTTCGGCGACCGAACCTGGAATCTGAGACGGGGTGACGCGATGTGGCTTCCCGCTGGAGTGCGCAACAGCGTCGAGATCGCCGAAGGCTCTTTGTTACTTCCCCTCGGATCCCAGCCGGGTGCCTCTCCCGTCACCGCACCGCCCCCACGTGTGCTGCACTTCGCGCGCGAAGCGCAGGCGTATCTGCTGCACACGGTGGTCGCGAATTACACCCACCTGCGCCCCGAGATCCACGACCCCGCCCGGATCGCGAGGCTGATTCGAAGTGCCGCGGCAGCACCCCTACCCAGCGGCGATCAAGCCGATCCAGTCGAAACGATCCTTGCCGCACTCCGGAAGAACCCCGCCGATTCGCGCACGCTGCCGGATTGGAGCGCTCGGCTCGGCGTCGACGAGGACTTGCTCCTCAAAGACTTCGTAGCGGCCACCGGCCAGAGCTTCCCGCGCTGGCGCGGTCAGTTGCGGATGACCCTCGCCCGCGCTTATCTCGAGGAGGGCCTCGCGGCCGGAGAGACTGCCCGTCGACTCGGATACGCGCACGCGTCCGGATTCACCAAGGTCTTCATCGCGGCTCACGGCATGTCGCCCCGGGACTACCAGCGCCGCGGATGGCGAGGAACGGTCGAAGGACTCATCGACTCGTGACCTTCCGTCGGATAATTCCTTCAGTTCCCACTACACGAACAGTGCGGCAGCCATTCCGGCAAAAACCAGCGAGATGGCAAACAAGTAGAGACGCAGAATACTGCGGTACCTCTTGCGAGCATGCTCCACTTCATACGAGCTACTCAGCGTTCGGAAGAGAACTATGAGCATCAGAGCGACGGCTGTGAACAGTGTGACCACGATGACCCAGTCCGTCGTGGTTTCCACTGGCGCTTTGCCGTCGTCGCGAATTGCCCACTGAGCCAAAAAGTTCAGCAAGAACCCCAAGATGATGCCAAGCGAAGTCACCATCGGCTGGCGGGTATCCCGAATGTCATCGTTCATGATCACTACTTTCTTGACTAAATTTTCAGTCAGGAGCTAGTCTCTGTGCAAGCAAGTGAGCGCCAGACGCACCTGGTGTGATCGAACAGTAGCTGGATGTTGCCCCACTCGCGCGCGATGAACAGATTCCTCCAAGACCACGCGAGCCCGCGAGAAGCAGAAGGAGTCACCGCAATGCACAGACGTCGGTTCATACAGGCAGGCGCAGCCGCGCTCAGTGGCCTCTTCCTGGCAGGTTGCGGCGATTCCGACTCAGCCTCGGGCGGGAGCAATGGCAGCGACGATCTTCGCGAGTGGGTGATGCCGGAAGAGGGCGATCCGCACAAGCGCACCTGGATGGCGTTCGGCGCCAGTGAAGCGATCTGGGGAGCCGCCCTCCTGCCCGAGGTCCAGCGCAACCTCGCGACGATCGCGCAGACTATCGCGCAGTTCGAGCCCGTCTCGATGCTTGTCCGTTCCGAGGAACTGGACTTGGCACGAACCCTCGTCGGCCCATCGGTCGAACTGATCGCCGCCCCTCTCGACGACCTCTGGATGCGCGACACCGGCCCCGTATTCGTGAAAGGCAACGGGACCAAAGCGGGTATCGATTTCAACTTCAACGGTTGGGGCGAGAAGCAGGATTTTGATCAGGACGGCCAAGTCGCAGCGTTTGTCGCCGCCCGCGCGGGAGTCGAATCATTGCCTACCGACCTGATCCTCGAAGGCGGCGGCATCGAGGTCGACGGCGAAGGAACAGCCATCATCACCGAAAGCTGCGTCCTCAACAACAACCGCAACCCGGGATGGTCGAAGTCGGACGTCGAAGCCGAACTCGGTCCCCTGCTCGGCGTCGACAAGATCATCTGGCTACCGGGAATCGCAGGCAAGGACATCACGGACGGCCACACGGACTTCTACGCCCGCTTCGCGCGACCAGGCGTCGTGGTCGCAGGCCTCGACACGGATCCGGAGTCCTTCGACCACGACGTGACCGCACGCCACCTCGAGATTCTCGAGAACGCGACCGACGCCCAGGGGCGGAAGCTGGAAGTGGTTGTTCTCGAGGCACCTGTTTCGATCAGGCCGCAGTTCGAATCAGATGATTTCGCAGCCGGATACATCAACTTTTACGTGTGCAACGGAGCAGTCATCGCCCCTGAATTCGGTGATCCCGAGGCCGACCAGGCTGCCAGAAGTGAATTGGAGCGCCTCTTCCCCGACCGTCGCGTCGTGCAGATCAACATCGACGCCATTGCCGCCGGTGGTGGCGGCATTCACTGCACCACCCAGCAGGAACCTGCGGACTAGAAGCCCGTCCCGACCACCCTCGTAGAATTCGGACTCGTGTCGAACCGTCAAACGGAAATCTTGGAAGCGGCAGTCCGCGTCATCGCCCAGCACGGCGTGCGCGGGCTGAGGGTGGAAACGCTCGCCGCCGAGGCGGGGGTGTCGACCGCGCTGATCTACTACCACTTCCAGAACCGCGCCGGTGTGCTGCGCCGGGCCCTCGATCACATCAACGATCGCGCCGCGCTGTACACCGAGGATGCCTTCACGGAAACAGACCCGCGCGCGCAGCTCGACCAGATGCTCCTGCTGGAGTTTCAGAACTCGCCGAAGATTCGCGAAAACAGCATTGCATGGGGCGAACTTCGGGCAAGCGCCGTCTTCGCAGACGAGCTACGCGAATCACTACGTACCACAACGCAGAAATGGGCAGACGACGTCGAATCCTTGATCCGGCAAGCTCAGGACGTCGGCCTCGCTGATCCGAAGGCAAGCCCGGCCGACGCCGCCGAACGACTCACTGCACTGGTCGAAGGCCTGAGTGAACGCTGGCTGAGCGGCTCGATTTCCATCGAACGAGCAAGAGAACTCCTCATCGGTGCGATCAGCGTGGAGATCGATCCGAGCTAGCCCCTACCGCTCGCCGCCGCCCTTGGATTCCGGCGACAGGGCCGGGAACCAAATGTCCGTCAGAACCTCGGCCGCCTGCACCCGAGTCACGTCGATCGTCCCCTGCACGGCCCAGCGTGTGAAGAATCGCTCCAGCTGGCTCACGAGCAATTCGACGCGCAACCTCGCCTCGTCATGCTGTTCCACCGGCCACCGACCCAGATACTTGGGCATGGCATTCGGTAGTTCGGTCATACCGTCTCGCGCTGTCTCGCGGAACTCCGGTTCGAGTGCCACGGCCTCGTCCCACGCCGGCAGCAGGCGCTTGTTCTCGTCGAACCAGTCGAAGGCACGTTCCAGCCATGCGGTGAACTCCACGCGAGAGTTCGTGTCGAGGACCCGATCGAGATCGATGTAGAAAGCGAACGCACTCGCCGCCATCCCGGCCGCGCCGATCGTCTTGAGCATCTCCACCTTGCTGGCGAAATGCACGTAGAACGTGGCTCTACTGCATCCGACGACCGAGGAGATGTCGTCGACCGTGACAGCCGCGTATCCCCGTTCCTCGAACAGAGTGCGTGCGGCGTCCATGAGTTTGGCCCGCGTCGCGCGTTTCTGCTCGTCGCGAAGGGTTCCCCGCCTGTTCTTCGGGCCATCGGTAGTCGTGCTCACGTCGCCCACCTTGCTCGCATTTCGACTTCCTGGCAAATCACCGACTCACCGTCATCAAAAAACATTGCGTCATTCATTGACACATCGTCAGCGAATGGCGCACTATGACTCAAGTCACTTCTCGGGCTTCGATTCTTCTTCGCGCACGCCCGAGACAGAACAGAAAGCGATGGCGAATGAGCCCCTCCCCCTTGCCGAGCGTCTGCATCATCGGCGCCGGGCCTACCGGAATCACGACGGCCAAGCGAATGAAGGAATTCGGAATACCCTTCGACTGCTACGAAGCGTCCGACGAGGTCGGCGGAAACTGGTACTACAAGAACCCCAACGGAATGTCGGCCTGCTACCAGAGCCTGCATATCGACACGTCGAAGTGGCGCTTGGCATTCGAGGACTTCCCGGTCTCTGCTGACCTTCCCGATTTCCCCCACCATTCCGAACTCTTCCAGTACTTCAAGGACTACGTCGAGCATTTCGGCCTGCGTGAGTCGATCATCTTCAACACCAGTGTTGTTGCCGCAGAGCGTGATGCAAACGGACTGTGGACGATCACGCGCTCGGACGGCGAAGTCCGCACCTACGACGTCCTGATGGTCTGCAATGGTCACCACTGGGATCCCAACATCCCGGATTACCCGGGCGAGTTCGACGGCGTCCTCATGCACAGCCACAGCTACAACGACCCGTTCGATCCGATCGACATGCGCGGCAAGAAAGTTGTCGTGGTCGGAATGGGGAACTCCGGCTTGGACATTGCTTCCGAACTGGGGCAGAGATACCTCGCCGACAAGCTCATCGTCTCGGCACGCCGCGGCGTGTGGGTGTTGCCGAAATACCTGGGCGGCGTGCCGGGAGACAAACTGATCACCCCGCCCTGGATGCCTCGGGGGTTGCGCCTGTTCCTGAGTCGTCGATTCCTCGGCAAGAACCTGGGAACCATGGAGGGCTACGGACTACCCAAGCCGGACCACCGCCCCTTCGAGGCACATCCGTCAGCCAGTGGCGAGTTCTTGGGACGCGCCGGGTCCGGCGACATCACCTTCAAGCCGGCGATCACCAAACTCGACGGAAAGCAGGTTCATTTCGCCGACGGCACCGCGGAGGACGTCGACGTGGTCGTCTGCGCCACCGGCTACAACATCAGCTTCCCCTTCTTCGACGACCCGAACCTGCTGCCGGACAAAGACAACCGTTTCCCACTCTTCAAACGCATGATGAAGCCCGGAATCGACAACCTCTTCTTCATGGGACTGGCTCAGCCCATGCCGACGCTCGTCAACTTCGCCGAGCAGCAGAGCAAGCTCGTTGCCGCCTACCTGACCGGGAAATACCAACTGCCGTCCGCGAACGAGATGCAGGAGATCACCAAGGCCGACGAGGCGTACTTCCTCGCCCCCTATTACAAGTCACCGCGCCACACCATTCAGCTCGAGTTCGACCCGTACGTCCGCAACATGAACAAGGAAATTGCCAAGGGCACCAAGCGTGCCGCGGCCTCGGGGAACAAACTACCTGTTGCGGCGCGTGCAGCAGCACACGAACTCGAGAAGGCGGATCGCGCATGAGCACGGTGAACGGTCACTGCAACAACGAGTTCGAAGCCGTCCGCACCGCCTTCGAGGCGCAACTCGAATCCGGTGAGGAGTTGGGTGGCTCCATCGCCATCACCGTCGACGGAGAAGCCGTAGTAGACATCTGGGGCGGATACGCCGACGAATCCCGTACCACTCCTTGGGGCCCGGACACCATCGTCAACACCTTCTCCATCACCAAGACCATGACGGCTCTGTGTGCGCTCCTGCTGGTCGAACGCGGCCAATTGGACGTGTACCAGAAGGTTGCTCACTACTGGCCCGAATTTGCGGTAAACGGCAAGGAAGACATCGAAGTTCGCCACCTTCTGTCGCATACGTCTGGCGTCTCCGGTTGGGAGCGCCCGATCGAGCTGAAGGACATCTACGACCTCGAGACGTCCACCGCTCGCCTCGCTACCCAGAAGCCTTGGTGGACCCCAGGTACCGCGTCGGGCTATCACGCGATCAACTACGGCCATCTCGTCGGTGAGGTCATTCGTCGCATCGACGGTCGGACCCTCGGCAGGTTCTTTGCCGAAGAGCTTGCCGGTCCACTGGGAGCCGACTTCCACATCGGCACGTCCGCAGAGCATTTCGGTCGAATAGCCACCATGGTTCCGCCGCCCGCGTTGGAGTTCGACCTGTCCACGCTCGACCAGGACAGCATCTTCATCAAGACCCTGACCTGCCCACTGCTCGACTACCCCGAGGTCAACACCGCGCCCTGGCGGGAGGCCGAGATCGGCGCAGTCAACGGCCACGGCAACGCACGTTCTATCGCTCGGATCCAATCCGTGATCTCGAACGGTGGTGTGCTCGACGGCCAGAAGCTGCTCTCGCAGAGCACCATCGACCTGATCTTCGAGATCCAAGCCGACGGTATCGACCTCGGGATCATGACTCCGCTCAAGTTCGGCATCGGATACGGACTGCCGCACCCGGATACCGCACCCCTGGTTCCCGACGGACGCGCCTGCTGGTGGGCCGGTATCGGCGGCTCGATGCTGGTCAACGATCTGGACCGCCGGATGACTTTCGCCTACGTCATGAACAAGATGGCACCCGGTCTGATCGGGTCCGACCGCAGCAACGCCTATCTGAGCGCTGCGTACAACTCCGAGATCAGCGAGGTCAGTTCATGAAGGCAGCTCAGCTCATGGGGCCTGGTCTCCTCGAGATCAACGACGTGCCGATCCCCGAGATCAGTCCATCGGAACTGCTGATTCGGGTGGGCGCAGCGGGAATCTGCCACTCCGATCTGCATCTCCTGCACTTTCCGTACAAGATGCGCGAAGAACCGCTGACCATCGGCCACGAAATTGCCGGAACGATCGAAGCCGTCGGGAGTGGCGTCGACGGCCGTTCCGTCGGAGAGCGTGGCGTCGTCTACCTGTGCTGGTCCTGTGGACAGTGCCGAGAATGTATGAGCGGCAACGAGAACATGTGCCTCGCCGCTGGACGCACCGCGATGCCGCCCTGCCCCGGGCTCGGTCCCGAAGGCGGGATGGCCGAGTACGTCAAGATCCCGGCTCGCTCCTTCGTACCCATCGGAGACCTCGACTTCCTGCAGGCCGCACCACTCGCCGATGCGGCACTGACGAGCTACCACGCCATTCGCGGCGCACGCGAACATCTCCAGCCCGGTGCCACCGCCGTCGTGATCGGCGTCGGCGGACTCGGTCACGTTGCAGTACAGATACTTCGGGCAATCAGTGCCGTGCGCATCATCGCCGTCGATGTCGGACAGGATCAACTCGATCTCGCCAAACGTTGCGGCGCCGACATCACGCTCGAATCGGGACCGGACACCGCGCAGCACATCCTCGACCTCACGTCGGCCAGAGGCGCAGAAGTCATCTTCGACTTCGTCGGTATCGACGCAACTGCACAGATGTCCGTTCAAGCGGTTGCGCCGAACGGCGCGTATCGCATGGTGGGTCTCGGAGGCGGAAACCCGGGAATCACAGCCGAAGCTGCCGGCGGACCTGGCTGGCCGTGGGGCGCATCGATCCGGAAATCCTATGGCGGCACCAGAAACGACCTCGTCGATTCCATCGCCCTGGCACAGGCCGGTCTGGTAACGGTAGAAGTAGCCCGCTTCGACCTCGCCGATGCGCGAGACGCACTCGACCGTCTCGAACACGGCAAGGTCACCGGACGCGCAGTGCTCGTACCCTAATCTTCGAAAGGCACTTCACGTGACTACTTCCGCTGATACACAAGCATTCATCGCGTCCGTCATGGCTGGGCTGACCGGCCCCGGTGGGCCTTTCGAGATGCAAGTCGAGGATGTACTCGGCAGCTCGATGCCCGTCATGAAGAACCGTGACAAGGCACTCGGCGACGTGCTCGCTGCATCCTTCGATTACGGATCACGCGACTACCTGGTGACCAAGGACCGGCGCTTCAGCTACCTCGAGCACGGCGAGGCCGTAGCAGCATTGGCCACCGCGCTGCGCGAGCGTTACGGCGTTCGCAAGGGCGATCGGGTGGGCATTCTCGCCGCCAATACGCCGGAATGGGTGATGACCTTCTGGGCGGCTCAGTCGCTTGGCGCCATCGCCGTCGGATTCAACTCGTGGTGGGTGGCCCGTGAAGTGCAATACGGCATCGATCACACCACTCCCACCGTGGTGATCGCCGACGCCAAACGCGCACAAGTTCTTTCCGAAGTGAACACCGATGTTCCCGTGCTCACGATGGAAGAAGATCTACCGGCCTTGATGGAGAAGTATTCGGGTTCGGCACTGCCCCGCACGTCCGTCGACGAGGACGATCCCGCCGTCATTCTTTACACGAGCGGAACCAGCGGCCGCCCCAAGGGAGCCGTTCACACTCATCGAAACGTGTTGGCCGTCATCGACTACCACCGCTACAGCGATCGCCTCGCTGCGGCGTTCACCGGCCGACCCAGCGACGGCCGACCCAGCGACTTGCGGTATCTACTGACCGCGCCGCTGTTTCACATCGCAAGCCTGCATAACCTGGCGATCCCACGACTCGCAACGGGCGGAGCCGTGGTCATCCACCAGGGCGCCTTCGACGTCGACGAAGTCCTTTCCCTTGTCGAAGGCGAGAAGGTCACCAACTGGGCGGTGGTCCCCACCATGGCAACCCGTCTCCTCGAACATGGCAGTCTCGAGAAGTACGACCTGACCTCACTGAGCGCCTTCGCACTCGCGTCTGCGCCGTCATCTCCGGCCTTGCAGGACCGCCTGCGCGCACGACTGCCTTTTGCGCAGCACACCTTGGTCGACAGCTACGGGCTCACCGAATCCTCCACCGGCATTTCGGTTGCCACGCCACCAGAACTCGCCGCGTTCCCCGGAACTCTCGGACGGCCCATCATCGGTGTGAGTGTGGAGGTCCGTGATCCTTTCGGTGTTGCGGTTCCCGACGGCGTGGAGGGCGAATTCTGCGCTCGCAGTCCGTATGTGATGTCGGGATACTGGAACGACGAGACTGCAACTGCTGCCGCCATCGGTCCCGACCGATGGCTCCGAACCGGCGACTTCGGAGTTCTCGAAGACGGCCGACTCCGCCTGACCGGCCGCCGGTCCGATCTGATCCTGCGCGGCGGCGAGAACGTCTACCCCCTCGAAATCGAGCAGTGCATCGACGAGCATCCCGCGGTACTCGAATGCGCTGTGATCGGCATTGATTCGGCAGACCTCGGTCAAGAAGTGGCGGCCGTTGTCGTTCTTCGCAGCGAGCGAGCGGCGACCGAAGAAGAACTACGCGACTATGTCGCCGAACGACTGGCCTACTTCAAGGTGCCGGTGAAGTGGAAACTGAGCACAACTCCTCTGCCTCGCAATGCAACCGGGAAGACGATACGCGCAAAGGTGGCTATCTCATGACCTACGACGCCGTGATCAACAACGGTCTGTGGTTCGACGGCACCGGGGCGAAACCAGCTGTCCGCAATCTGGGTATCCGAGGCGGGCTGGTCACTGCCATCTCCCTCGATCCACTCGACGAAACCGACTGTCCCCGTGTCATCGACGCGCGGCGCAAGTGGGTGATCCCGGGCATCGTGGACATCCACACTCACTACGACGTCGAGATCCTCGAAGGCCCGGCGCTGAGCGAATCTCTCAGACACGGGGTCACGTCGATCTTTGTCGGATCGTGTTCCCTGTCCACCATTCACGCCAGCCCGTCGGACGCCGGCGACCTTTTCGGCCGCGTCGAAGCTATCCCACGCAAGCACGTCGTCGAAGCACTCACGCGGGCCAAGACCTGGAACTCCGCGAGAGAGTATGTTGCTGCGCTCGAGGCGCTTCCGCTAGGTCCCAATGTTGCAGCCTTCATCGGACACTCCGACATGCGAGCCGCCGAGATGGGACTGGATCGTGCTACCCGGAAGGACGTGCACCCCACCGACACCGAACTCGCGTCGATGGAAGCACAGTTGACCGAAGCTCTCGACGCAGGATTCGTCGGGATGTCCAGTCAGCAATTGTTGTTCGACAAACTCGACGGTGAGACCTGCCGCTCACGCACGCTGCCGTCGACGTATGCAACCACGAAAGAACGACGCCGACTCAATGCGATCCTGCGCCGCCGAGAACGGGTATTTCAGGCCGGACCTGACCTCTCCAACCCGATGAGTACCGGAGCGATGGCGTTCTCCAGTGCGGGTATCTGGCGTAAGCGACTCAAGACGAGCATGCTTTCGGCGGCCGACATCAAGTCCAACAAGTTGGCCGTGGTGATCCTCGGCCCACTGGCACACTTGGTCAATCGACTCGGCGGCGACCTGCGCTGGCAGCACCTGCCAGTTCCCTTCGAGGTATATGCCGACGGCATCGACCTGGTTGTCTTCGAGGAGTTCGGATCCGGCGCTGCAGCACTGCATCTGACCGACGAGATGGAACGCAACGTCCTGATGCAGAGTGAGAAGTACCGTCGACAGTTCCGCAAGGACTACGATCAAAAATTCGGCGTCAAAGTCTGGCACCGCGACTTCTTCGACGCCGAAATCGTTTCCTGCCCCGACGAATCCCTTGTCGGAAAGAGCTTCGGGCAGGTCGGCGTCGAACGAGGCGGCCTCCACCCTGTCGATGCATTCCTGGATCTGGTCCTCGAACACGGCACGAAAGTGCGTTGGCGCACAACCATCTCGAACCACCGGCCGGAGATTCTGGACAAGTTCGCCCAGGACAACGGCGTCCAACTCGGGTTCTCCGACGCCGGAGCGCATTTGCGCAACATGGCGTTCTACAACTTCGGCTTACGACTACTACGACGTGTCTACGATGCCCAAAAGGTCGGCCGTCCCTTCATGACCGTCGAGGCAGCGGTGCATCGCCTCACCGGCGAACTGGCCGAGTGGTACGACGTCGATGCCGGGCACCTTCGATTAGGTGACCGCGCCGATCTGGTTGTGATCGATCCCGCCCATCTCGACGATTCACTCGAGGCGTACGCCGAAAGTCCGGTCGTGGAGTACGACAACCTCTCCCGCATGGTCAATCGCAACGATCAGACCGTCACCGCAGTGTTCGTCGGCGGCGAGTACGTCTTCGGCGACGGAGAAGCAGCACCCGTTCTCGGCAACCGCCGAACCGGAAAGTTCTTGAAAGCAGGTGCCCATTAACACGTCCAGATTTGCCGGCAAAACCGCGGTTGTCACCGGCGCAGCATCAGGTATCGGTGCAGCCATCGCACTACGACTTATCGGCGAAGGCGCACAGGTAGCCGGAATTGACATCGATGCAGAGGGTTTGAAGGAGTTAGCCTCCCAGCACGGCGCGTCTTTCCTCGCTGTTCCCGCTGACGTCACCAAGGAATCCGATGTTGCCGAGGCTATTGCCGCTGCGGCTGCGGAATTCGGCGGTATCGATCTGGCTTTCAACGTTGCCGGGGCGTCGAGGGTGGGGCAGATCGTCGACCTCGACGAGGCCGACTGGGACTTCACCATCGACCTGGTGCAGAAGGGCGTCTTCCTCTGCACCAAACATGAAGCGCGGCATATCCGAGAGCACGGTCGCGGTGGTGCGATAGTCAACGTGTCCTCATTGAACGCGCACGTACCGAGCCCCTACGGGAGCGCGTACGCGACAGGCAAGGCCGGGGTCGAGATGTTCAGCAAGAATGCCGCGATCGAACTCGCTGCGTCGGGGATCCGGGTCAATGCCGTTCTACCCGGCCTGGTCGACACGCCACTGGTCGCGCCGGTCATGAACTACGAACCCGCCCGCGACATGTTTCTCAGCCGAATTCCCATGTCCCGAGCGGCAACTCCCGACGAGATCGCAGGCCCCTGCCTCTATCTCGCCAGCGACGACGCCTCGTACATCACCGGAACCAGTCTGGTCGTCGACGGCGGCTGGGAGGTCTCGAACTACCCGGATCTGACGACGCTGGGCAACTAGGTTCAGTTGCCGGGCAACACACATTGAGTATCGAGGCCGAGGACGTGGTTGAGCCGGCCGAAAGCCAACCACGATCCGAGGCACATGCTCAACTCGACGATTTCTCGCTGGGAGTAGTGAGCGGTCATACGTTCCCAGAACTCGTCGTCGAGCCCATGGTGGTCGAGGGCGTATCTCTCGGCGTATTCGGCAGCGAGGCGTGTCCTGTCGTCGAAGGCATCTGTGGTGCGCCAGTCGGTGACAGCCTGATCGAAAGTCGACTCCACAGTCTCGCCGTCACGCTCGGTGCGCCAGTCCTGACAGAAGATGCACCCGTTGATCTGAGCGATCCGAAGCCTGGCCGCCTCGAACTCGCGGAGCCCGAGAGTGCCGTCCGTGTAAACCTTTTGGGAGAAACCGGCGGCCGCGGGCCCGATGCCGGGAACCATCTCTCCCCACACGTAGCCGATCGGGTTCTTACCTTCGGGTATGTCGATATTCATGTGAGTACCTCCGAGTTTCGGGCACCGAGCTTGCCGACGCCGGGTGTGAGCGGAACGTCCAGCGCGTCGTATAGGCCGGGTTCAGCCTGACGTAGCCACGGAATTGCGTTGACGAGACGTCCTACGGCCGTGGCATTTCCACCGGCCGCGCGGTTTCCACCTTCATCGGTGGCTTCGACGTTGATCTCGATTCGTGGTCGCCCTTCGACGATCACCTTGTGCGCGCCGTCGCCTCCGTCGGGCGGGAGCGGCCAGTCGCGGGCACAGGACGGATGAATACGCGTGACGTGTTCGATCACGATCAGGGGTTCCCCGCCGACGATTCCCTGAACCTCGAATCGCAGTGCGCCTTGGGTGCCGGCCGCGAACTCCCCCATATGTTCGGTCGACACGGTTTCCTCGAGCGGGCGGCGCAGCAAGGTCTCGCGGATCTCGTCGAGTTCCACCCCGAGCGCTCGGGCGATGAGCCGAATCTGCCCGCCCCAGACCATGGTGGGAACACTGGGCGCGACCATCGGAGGTTCGTAGTCCATCGGCTGACCCATCCCGATCAGGTAGCGGACAGAATCCGGCTGTTCGTAGGTCGTGTAGTCGAAGATTTCCTGACACCGGATCTGGTCGATTGTCCCCGCGAGCCCGCTGACGAGAATCGGCAGGATGTCGTTGCCCCAGCCTGGGTCGATACCGGAGACGAACAGAGCGCCGCCGCCCGTCTTGGCTGCAGCTTCGACGGGATCACGAAGTTCGGGAGGCGCAGATTTCGGGTCGTACAGCGCATATACCGACGGCGTGACCACTACAGCTCCGGCGGCCAGCGCCCGCGTGATGTCGGCAACCGCGTCATCGGGCCGGATGTCGCCGGACGCCGCGTAGACCACCGCGCCGGGGGACGCTGCGAGCACGGCATCGGCGTCGTCGGTAGCCGCGACGCCCAGGTGCACTCCCAGATCCGCGAGGTCACCGGCGTCTCGCCCGACCTTTGCGGGGTTGGCAACGATGACGCCGACAAGTTCGAGGGCCGGATTGGCTGTCACAGCGCGAATCGATGCACGCCCGACGTTGCCGGTACCCCACACGACAGTCGGAATCTTGGACTCGGCTTCATTCGAAACTGCACCCATCAATCGGACATTACCCAGCTCAGCGCGTCAGGTCAGCAGAACTGCAAGAATTCGTTTCACTTCATCCGGTCAAAAATGCCATTGCCTGCGCAGCCAGTGCGCCGTCACCCCGCCTCCGGTACGTCTCGGCGGGTCGGCCGTTACCTGGTCTGCTCATCTCGCCGGTACTTTCGAGCGCGTCGAACACCTGTCGGCGGAAGCTGTCCTTCTGGAACGGACGATCGAAGATCACCTCGTACAGTCCCCGAAGTTCGGCGACGGTGAACGTCCCGCCCGACAATCCGTCCGGATCCACGTACGACGCATACCTCGTGCGTAGGTCCGTGACCGCGAGTCGCACCATGTCGGCGTGATCGAACGCGAGTCCGCTCACTGCCTCGTCGTCGTACACATCGACGAGAAGCGCCGAATCGGGCAGTGCCGATTCCGGTAGGCAAGCCGTGTGTGCGACCGACAAAACCCATCCACGGTCGTCGCGGTCCGGTCGGTCGAAGATCGCCAACTGGTGAAAGCTCGTCTGGGCCAACTCTGCCTTGACCGACAGGGCACGATCGGCTGCGGCCGTGAGCAATTCGCGTTCGTGCAGAAATGTTCCCGGTAGCGCCAGCGCACCGAGACGGTGCCGAACCACCAGAACTTTCAGAGATCCACCGCTGTACGTCAGCACCGCGACGTCCACTGCCACAGACGGACGCGGATAGTCCGTCAATCCCTTGCCGCTCGTGTCTGTCCATTTATTCACCCTTGCATGTTATCTCAAACATGATCTATGGTTAGCGCAAAGTTGATCAAACGATCATCGCGAGCCGAAGAGGTGGCTATGAAACTCACCGCACAGCAGTCCGATCGAGCGGCCGGCGTTCTGCTCGGCACCGCAGCAGGAGACGCACTCGGCGCCGGCTACGAATTCACCTACCCGAAGGCCGAGGTCACGATCGACATGATCGGTGGCGGCCCGTTCGACTGGACGCCGGGAGAATGGACCGACGACACCTCGATGGCAGTTGCGATCGCCGAGGTGGCCGCTACCGGAATCGACATCGGAAGCTCTGACGGTCTCGATGCCATTGCAGCACAGTTCATCCGGTGGTACGACTCGACGCCCGCAGACATCGGCAACCAGACGCGAGCAGTGTTGTCCGTCCGCTCCGAAAGCGCAGCGGCGATGGCGGATCGTGCGCGGGCGATCAGCGGCCGCAAGGCCGGCAACGGCTCGCTCATGCGGACTGCTCCCGTCGCCCTCTCCTACTTGGACGATGCAGAAGGTGCCAGGTCGGCAGCGCACCGGATCAGTTCACTCACGCACGACGACCCGCGTGCCGGACAGGCGTGCGAGTTGTGGACCCATGCCATCCACCATGCCGTTGTCGCCGGCAACTTCGACGGTGTTCGCGGCTTCCTCTCCGTTGCCGATCAGGACGTCGCCGAATACTGGGGCCCGCTGCTCGATCAGGCCGAAACCGGGAATCCGCAGGACTTCTCCAAGAACGGTTGGGTGGTGCATGCACTTCAGACTGCTTGGTGGGCCATCACTTCGACGGACAATGCCGACGCTCGCCACCTCCAGTACGCATTGGAAGCGGCCGTACGAGCCGGCGGGGACACCGACACGACGGCGGCCATCGCGGGTGGCCTCCTCGGCGCCCGCTGGGGAGCATCGGCGGTTCCCGCCCGCTGGCGCCGAATCATGCACGGCTGGCCGGGATACCGTTCCTCCGATCTGGTTCGCCTGGCGATCAAGACTGCTCGCGGCGGTACCGACGACAAGAACGGATGGCCGTCGACCGCAGAACTCGATTACTCGAAATTCCGCGGAACCCACCACCTGACCACACATCCGCATGACGACGGCGTGATGCTCGGCGGCGTCGATGCGGTGTCCACTGCGGACTACGACGCCGTGGTCAGCCTGTGCCGCATGGGAACACGGCAGGTCAGCTCCGATCACGTCGAGTTCTGGTTGGTCGACGACAGTCACGATTCCAACGCCAACCTCGAGTTCGTTATCGACGACGCAGCGCGCACCGTCCAGGCGTTGCGGGCCGAGGGAAAGCGCGTACTCCTTCATTGCGTTCAGGCGCACAGTCGCACACCGTCGGTTGCGGCGCGATACTCGATGTTGATCGGACGTGACCCCTACGACGTACGCTCGGCTATGCCGTGGGCTCGCCCGAAGCGTGAACTCTGGAACACGGCAGTCGGAAACACAGCCGTCGGAAACACAGGAGGATCCATGCCCGCTATTACCGTCGTCGAAGGTGACATCACGACGCTGACCGTCGACGCCATCGTCAATGCGGCCAACTCCAGGCTCCTCGGCGGTGGCGGTGTCGACGGCGCGATCCACCGAGCCGGAGGACCGGAGATCCTGAAGGCCTGCGAGGTATTGCGCAACACCAGCCTTCCCGACGGCCTCCCGGTGGGTGCGGCCGTGGCCACCACCGCGGGAAAGCTCCACGCCAAGGCCGTGATTCACACCGTCGGCCCGAGGTATTCGCGCTCCGAGGACCGATCCGGATTGCTTCGGTCGGCGTACACCCGCAGTCTCGCCGTTGCCGACTCGATCGGCGCACGAACCGTCGCCTTTCCGTTGATCTCGGCAGGGGTTTACGGCTGGCCGAAGGAAGATGCGGTCCGACAGGCCGTTTCAGCGATTCGCACGGCGAAGACCGAGGTCGAGACGGTCACACTGGTCGCATTCAACAAGGAGACGGCAGAACTGATGCGCCGCGCGATCGCCTGACCGTTTACCGGGCCCACTTCACGCCACGTCAAAGCAGTGCAGAGCGGTCAGACAAGTGGAGAAATTTCGCCGGTTGGACGTTTGTCCAACAATTTGTCCGAATCGCATATTTCGCGGCTCGCTCTGTGTTCTACTCCTCTCCAGGGTTTGAGCTGGTGGTGAGCAAACGACGAAGACGTATTCGCTTCTCTGTCAGCTCGAGGCCGGTTCCCGGACCCGGCTTCAAGCCGAGAGCTCGATCTTTTCGAGCGCTACTCAAGGAGAATGTGAATGGTGTCGACGTTGATGCGCCGAGGAGTAGGGGTGGCCGCATCCTTGACCGGATGCGTTGCCCTGGTCGTCGGCGGAGCGGGAGTTTCATCCGCCGCTGATGTGAACCTTCCGTTCACGGCATCGTGTCACGGGTGGCAGTTCCCCGGTCCGATCACACACAACGAGACGCGTGATTCCGGCGTCACGATCAGTGCCCCGACCGTGGTTCCGCCGAACTCGACCTTCACCTACCGACTCGCCCCCAAGCCGATGACGGTCCCCAATGACGGCTACGACCTCAGGTCCGTCGTGAACTGGACACGTCTCAAGTTCGATTTCGACATCCCTGCAGGCACCTCTTACGTGGGGGCGCAGATCGTGGCCGGCACCAGCTCGAATCTGGGTGGGGTCGCCCCGACGATCACGCGGGTGAACGATGCCGGTTCACCCGATCCGAATGGGACGCATCTTCGTATCTCCGGCAACAACATCACGGCGGGCAACGGACCCAACACCGACGACAACGGCGGCGGCGGAATCGAGGTCGGTGGAGGAAAGACGTTCCAGCTCCCGGCAGTCGACGTCACCGTCACGTCAGGGGCTGTGGGAACCCAGATCAAGCCCATGCTCCGCGTTTCCGACACCAACTCCGGTTCCTACGACAGTGCCGCCAACTACCTGACCTTCCTGCAACAGGAAACCCTGCTCGGCGGCGTCAAATACTGGCTGACCACCAATTGCTCACCACGCGACAATCGTTCGGCCGGATTGAACGCAGGCGGCCAGCCGCTCGCCGTGATCAATGTCGACTCCAGCCTCGCTCAGACACAGACGCGAATCGACGCACCCGGTAAAGCTGTCGTCGGTGACTCCGTGGAACTGACGGCGACGGTCACTCCTTGGCCGTCGGGAGGAACAGTGCAGTTCCGTGACGGAGGGGTCGACCTCGGCGCTCCGGTGGCCGTCGTCAACGGCGTCGCGAAGGCCAACCGCACGATGACAACAGTGGGCGACCACAACATCACGGCGTACTACACGGGATCTGCAGGCTTCATGGAGTCGATGTCGGGCGCCGTGACGATCAACGTCGTCGAACCGTCCGAGCCCGAGCCGGGCACCGGTAGCCTCGGCAGCCTTGGTACCCCGGGATTCGGGTCGTGAAAACTGTGAACAGAAACCAGGATTCGTCGATGAACTCGAAACTGTTACGCGGCTCTGCGATTGCAACCGTCTCGGTACTGGCCGGCGGGTTGTTCGCGATCGCCGGCGGCGGGACCGCCTCTGCTGCCCCCGAGACCAAGAGCGTGGCCTTCACAACTGCATGCCATGTGCGCGAGATGGACGGTGCGGCAAGCCCGATCACGTTCAACGAGACGCTCGGCTCGGGGGTCACCATCACCGCGCCGACCACCGCGGCACCAGGTGAGACCGTCACCTACCGCGTGCAGCCGAACGAGATGAAGGCAAACGGCGGCGGCCATGCCAGCCGTGGAGTCGTGCATTGGGCCCGGATCAAGTACGACTTCGACATCCCGTCGGGCGTCGAATTCGTGAGTTCGCAGCTTGTGGCGGACAGTGCGTACGGCCTCGGATCCGACAGTGCCACTCCAACAGTCACACAGATCGACGACGGCGGTAATCCATCGGCATCCGGTACGCACCTGCGTATCTCCGGATCGAATCGGACCATCGGAAACGGTCCGTCCTCCGCGGTTCGATCGAGTGACGGCATCATCGTCGGTGCCAACACCAAGTTCCGACTCCCCGCAGTCGACGTCACAGTCAAAGCC
This sequence comes from Rhodococcus sp. P4_F3_2, assembly GCF_056401335.1. Taxonomy (NCBI): domain Bacteria; kingdom Bacillati; phylum Actinomycetota; class Actinomycetes; order Mycobacteriales; family Nocardiaceae; genus Rhodococcus; species Rhodococcus sp. P4_F3_2. The sequence continues at coordinate 41,161 of NZ_JBFUJN010000008.1, read as the reverse complement.
GGTGCGGCTGGTAGCGAGATCAAGCCTTCGCTGCGAGTTTCCGATCCCGGCTCCGCCAACTACGACGACGACCGAAATGCGCTCACATTCGTCCAGCGCGAGAAGGATGTCTTCACAGTCAACTACTGGGAGCGCTACAACTGCTCCCCGCGGGACAACAGGAACTCCGGCCTCAACGCCGGTGGGCAGGCCCTGACCACCATCTACGTCAGCCAACCGACAACCACCACAATCCAGATGCCCGACTCGATCCAAGCCAGCACACCGACAGAGCTTGTCGCAAAGGTGGATCCGGCTCCGGTCAACGGAAACGTGCAGTTCAGGGTGGACGGCGCTGACGTCGGTACACCTGTCACGCCCGGTGCCGACGGCACTGCCCGGCTACCGCATACCTTCTTCACCGCCGGAACCGCGCGGGTCTCCGCAACGTTCCAGGGAGTCAACGGATTCCAGAGTTCCAACTCGACAGAGACGATGGTCACGGTGACTGCCGCACCTGTCGTCAAGCAGACCGACACTGCCGTGAACGTTCCTACCGATGCAAAGACGGGCGTATCGGTGTCGCTGAGGGCGCAGGTCACGCCGACCCCCACTGGTGGCACTCTCCAGTTCAAGGATGGCGCTGCAAACATCGGTGCCCCGATCCCGGTGGGCGCTGACGGAAAAGCCACTCTGGAACACGCATTCACCTCGGCCGGATCTCATGCAGTGTCGGCCTACTACTCCGGCGCAACAGGATTCATGCCGTCGATGGCATCGGCCCAAACGGTCACCGTGTCTGATCCCGCGCCGTCCGATGTCACCACCTCGACCTCACTGGCAGCTCCCGCGACGGCCAAGCAGAATGTCGCGGCAGAACTTTCCGCAACGGTCAGTCCTAATCCGGGCGGGGGTTCGGTTCAGTTCTTCGACGGTGACCAACCCATCGGACAACCCGTTGTCGTCGGAGTCGATGGTGTGGCGCGACTGACGCACACTTTCGCATCGACGGGCGACCATCCGATCAAGGCGGCATACGCCGGGCGAAGCGGATTCACGCAGTCTGCGTCGGACGAATCCGTCGTAAAGGTTTCTGCTGCGCCTGATGATGGCGGAAACGGCGGCTCGGGCAGCCTCGGTTCGCTGGGCGGTCTCTTCGGTTCCTGATCGCATTTCTCTCGACACTGTTGCCGCTGCACCGATTCGGAGCAGCGGCAACAGCATGTCGCGGCCGTAGTCATAGCACTGATTGATTGATCGATGGAGCACAAGTGTCCAGGAATTCCTTTTCTCGACGGTCGTTTCTCGCCGCCGGGGTCGGTGCGACTGCAGTCGCCGCCGCTTCCCTTCTGCCGCCGTCGCTTCAACGTGCACTGGCGACACCCGCAAACTCCGGCGGGCTCGATTCGATCGAGCATGTTGTCCTCGTCATGCAGGAGAACAGATCTTTCGACCACTACTACGGCGCTCTGAGGGGTGTCCGCGGCTTCGGGGATCCGAATGCGTTGCGTCTACGCAGCGGCCAAAGCGTCTTCGAACAACCCGGACCTACCGGTCCTGTGCTCCCCTTCCCCATCCGCGATTCCGCTGCAGCACAACGCATGGACACCCAGAACGTCACCGGGCTGGATCACAGCTGGGCGGGCGGACATGCCGCACTCGCCGACGGCTGGCACGACGGTTGGATTGCGGCAAAAACCGGTACGACGATGGCGTACTACGACCGGCAAGACATTCCCTTTCATTACGAACTGGCGGACTCGTTCACAATCTGCGACGCCTACCACTGCTCCGTTCCGACGTCGACGAGCCCCAACCGGAACTATTGGGTCTCTGGATACACCGGATACGAGCCACTTTCGCCGAATCCAACCGAGTCCGTCCTGCCTTCGGATCCGCCCGGCCCCGAGGGAAGAGCTGTAACCAATGCGGCCTACAACCCCTGGCACGCCGGCTACGGATGGACGACGGTTCCCGAGCGGTTGCAGTCCGCCGGCATTTCCTGGAAGACCTACCAAGAGTGGGACAACTTCGGAGACAACAACCTCGAATACTTCACTGCCTTCAAGAAAGTGGCGGCAGGGCTGCTTGGTCGGCCAAGCCTGCTCCCCTACGAACTGCAGACCTTGGCCGGGTTCTATCTCGCCCTGCCGTCGATGCCGGCGCCGGTCCAGGACGCAGCGGTACTGGCCCTCGAGAATGCTGCAGACCAACTGTCGCCTGCTGATCGCCAACTCTACGATCGCGCACTGTACCGATCCCGGCCCGGCACACTGGCCGCCGAGTTCAGGAAGGACGTCGAGTCGGGCCGACTGCCGCAAGTCAGTTATCTCGTTCCGTCCGAAGTGGATTCGGAGCACCCATCGGGATCGTCACCTGCGGCGAGCGCAACACTGCTATATCAAGTGCTCGACGCCGTCGCCTCCGATCCCGATCTGTGGGCGAAGACGGCCGTGATCGTCAACTTCGACGAGAACGACGGGTACTTCGACCATGTACCGCCACCTCGACCACCGCGCTCGGTCGAAACCGAATGGGTCGGCAATCAGCCGCTCGGCCTCGGCCCGAGGGTGCCGATGACGATCATCTCGCCGTGGACTGTTGGCGGTTTCGTTTGTTCACAAGTGTTCGACCACACGTCCGTCACACAATTCCTGGAGAAGCGGTTCGGAATCACGCAGCCGGAAATCGACCCGTGGCGACGCACGGTGAGTGGCGACCTGACGTCGGCGTTCGACTTCGCCAACCCGCGTAGCCGACCGACTTTGGCGCGCCCGCAGCCCACTCCGCCTCTGGAACCGCGGTGGACACCGACCCCACCCACCGAACAGAGAATGCCCCTGCAGGAAAGCGGCACTCGACCAGCACGGGCCCTTCCCTATCAGCCCGACGCCTACACGACGGTGAACCCGGAAACCGGCTCGTTGACGGTCCATCTGGTCAATGCCGGTGCCGCATCAACTCACCTGGCCTTGTACCCGTACGCAGGTGAGTTCGACGAGCCACGGCATTACGACCTCCTGGGCGAGGTCGATGACACCGTTGCGCTCAGTGATCGCGTCTACAGCCTGACCCTGGTGGGTCCCAATGGTTTCAGGCGCGAGTTCAGTGGAGCTACAGACAGTGCGGCAGCCTCGCTCGACGTCTCGACAACCATCGACGCAGGGTCGCGCGCGCTTGTACTGACCGCGAACAATTCCGGAAGTCGTGCACTCTCCGTCGACGTCGACGGAGACCGACGGAAGCTCGCTGCCGGCGCACGCGGCCGGTGGGCGGTGGCGTCGGTGGACGGCTGGTATCAGGCCACCGTGACGGTCGACGAAGATCTTGAATTCAAGCGCGTGCTCGTCGGACACATCGAAAACGGGCGTACCAGCGTAAGCCAACCGACGTGAATCGACACCGAGTGATCAAGACCAGGGCTGAATCCTCAGTCGGACAAGTCAATCCATCCACACATCCAGGAGGAGTTTCCGTGCGCCGTATCCCGCTCTCAGCATTGATAGTCGCGGGCTCACTGATACTGGGCGGCGGCATTGCCGCGGCTCAGGGCAGCCTGCCCACGTCGGGGAGCGCCGGCGGCACGGACGTGCCGCCGTCGTACCTGACCGACGACGCCGGCCGCTCCTTGATCCTGCGAGGGTTCAACACGGCGTCGAGCGCAAAAAGCGCACCCGACGGCATGCCGAAGTTCACCGAAGCCGACCTCGAACGCGAACATGCCGACATGGGAACAAATTTCGTGCGGTTCCTGATCTCCTGGCGTTCGGTCGAACCGGAACCAGGACAGTACGACCAGGCGTATCTCGACCGCGTCGAGGACCGGGTCAGCTGGTACGCCGAGCGCGGCTACAAGGTCATGCTCGACATGCATCAAGACGTCTACTCCGGCGCGATCACACCAGAGGGCAACAGCGGCAACGGCGCAGGCAACATCGGCAACGGCGCACCGGCCTGGGCGACATACATGGACGGCCTTCCGGTCAGCCCTCAAGACCGCTGGGAGCTGTACTACATCCAACCCGGCGTGATGCGCGCATTCGACAACTTCTGGAACACCACCGGCCAACACCCCGAACTGGTCGAGCACTACGCGAAGGCATGGCAGGCGGTGGCCGAACGTTTCGCAGGCAATGACACCGTCGTGGCATACGACCTGATGAACGAGCCGTGGGGCGGTTCCCTCCAAGGCCCCGCATTCGAAGGCGGGCCCCTCGCTGCCCTGTATCAGCGAACCACCAACGCCATCAGGGAAGTCGATCAGGACAGCTGGGTGTGCGTGGCCCCGCAGGCCGTCGGCGTCAACCAAGGTGTCCCCAGCGGACTGACGAAGATCAACGACCCACGAGCCGGCGAACAGCGAATCGCCTACTGCCCACACCTGTACCCACTGCCCCTCGACCTCGGTGACGGATACTCCGGCCTCTCACGCACACTCACCGACGCGACCATCGACACCTGGCGCGACAGCGTCGAACACATAGCCGGAAACGTACTCGGCGGCGTCCCGGTCATTCTCGGCGAATTCGGGCTCGACACAACACTGCCCGGCGCAACCGACTACATCGACCGCGTCTACACGACCGCCCGAGAACTCGGCGCGGGCGTCTCGTACTGGTCCAGTGATCCCGGGCCTTGGGGCCCGTACCTGCCGGACGGAACACAAACACTCCTCGTCGACACCCTGAACAAGCCGTATCCGCGTGCCGTCGCTGGCACACCCACCGAATGGTCCTCGAGCGTCGACCGCCTTCAGTTGACGTTCACCCCGAACCCCGCGGTGACGGCACCGACCGAGATCTACCTACCCGAGAGCGGCTTTCCCGGCGGCGTCGACGTCGCAGGCGCCGACATCGTGAACTGGAATCCCCAAAGCCGGCTTTCTCACAGTGGAAACCGCGGACGACGCGGGCCCCGTCACAGTCACGGTGACGCCGGCAAGCTGATCGCGAGCGTCGAAGTTCCTGGATATTTGTCCAGTTCTTTCGTAACGTACAAGCGACGGGTGATCAGCCGACGGAAGGCGAGTATGTCCACGGAGAAGATGTCTGTCCAAGATCGTGTTGCGCGGGTGGTGCTCGATGTCGTTGGCGCCTTACCGACCGGCGCGCAGCGCATTCTCGGTGGCAAGCCGAAGGAGATCGACGGACAGACTCTGCACCCCGAGATCCAGCTTGCACTGCGATTGCTGTCGGCAGTGGAAGGTACGAGCTTCGAGCATCTTCCGGTCGAAGAGGGACGAGCTCAGATCGACGCCGAATCGCGACTGTTCGGCGGTACGCCCATCGACATCGAAACGGTTCGCGACCTCGAGATCCCGGCCGGAGACCACGCGATTTCCGCTCGGCTGTATCGCCCGGCCGGGGTCTCCACGCCCGCTCCACTTTTGGTGTACTTCCACGGCGGCGGGTTCGTCCTCGGCAGCCTCGAGAGCGGCGACAGTGTGTGCCGCTTCCTGGCCCGCCACGGCGAAGTCAGTGTGCTGTCGGTGGACTACCGGCTGGCACCGGAGTTCCCCTTTCCCTCCGGGGTCGACGACGCCGTCGCCGCATTCCGGTACTGCGTCGAACATGCCGCGGAACTGGGCGTCGATCCGAAATCCATTGCAGTGGGCGGAGACAGCGCCGGCGGGAACCTGGCTGCCGTCGTCGCGCAGTCCACGACCGAAGACGACGTCAAACCCGCATTCCAACTGCTCTTCTTTCCCTGGGTGGACCTTTCGTCGAAGCGCCCGTCGCACAAGATGTTCGGCACCGACTTCTTTCTCACCGACGCCCAACTCGACTGGTATGCAGCCCATTACCTGTCGGGCGGCACTTCGGCTCTCGACCCGCGAGTCTCACCGCTGCTCACTCCGGACCTGGCCGGCCTACCGCCCGCGTACGTTGCGGTCGCCGGTTTCGACCCACTACGCGACGAGGGCGAAGCGTATGCGAACCGGCTGCGAGAGGCCGGAGTCCCGGTCGCACTGAGGCGTCACAGCGGTTTGATCCATGCCTTCGTCAACACCACCGGCGTCGGCCACACCGGACAAGACGCGATGTTCGAGTCCTGTGGCGCTCTGCGAGTTGGACTTTCGGGCCCGCGCTGAGGGCACCTCAGGAAACGGGGAGTGCCAGATCCGCCCACTCGACCATCGCTTCGAGCACGGAGCGCAGTTCCATCCCCGTCGCGGTGAGTTCGTACTCCACTCGCGGCGGCACCTCGGCGTAAGCAGTCCGGGTCACCAGGTCGAACTCCTCGAAACGTTTGAGCCTGGCCGACAGTGTCCTTGGACTGATGCCGGGCAAAGCGCGTCGTAGTTCCGTGAAGCGCATGGGGCCGTGCGTGAGCTCACGAACGATCAGCGTTGCCCACGGTCCGTCCAGGACCAGCAGGAAGCGCGCGACGCCGCACTCCGGAAGCACGTGACCTGATTCACTCATCGATTCCCCATTAGTTCACTTGAAGTAACTGGTTCCCGATGTGAACTATAGGCGTCATGACTTACACAGTGCATGGCGCCACCGGCGCACAGGGCTCTCCCGTTCTCGCAGGATTGGTCGCGGCTCTCGCCGGATCGGCAGGGGCCGAAGTCCGAGCAATTACCCGTAACCCTGACCAGACGTTCGAGGGTGCGAACACCGTCGTCGCGGACAATGCGTCAGTCGACTCTCTCGCCGACGCTTATCGCGGGGCGGACGGGGTGTTCTTTCACCTGCCACTCGCCGGCGACACCGAGACGCTAGCTGGTTATGCCCACAATGTTCTGGCTGCAGCGAGAGCGGCGCGCCCTTCGCGGTTCGTGATCTCTACCAGCGGCACGGTGATCGGCGACGCTACTTCGCCGCTTGCCGGTCCCAACACACCCGTTCTCTCCGAGCTCGTCGACGGACTTCGCGCCGAAGGCATCGCGGTGACCGTTCTGACCCCACGTTTGTTCCTCGAGAATCTTCTTCTGCCCACTGTGCTGTCGGGAGTGAAAGACGAAGGCGTCCTGCGTTACCCACTGCGTGCCGATCTCGCGGTCACATGGAGTTCACATCTCGACGTCGCTGATGCAGCCGTCGCGGCCCTGACTCTCGACGTAGCACCGGACGCGGTCGACATCGGACAGATTCCGGCGATCACCGGTATCGAATTGGCCGAGGCATTCGCCGAACACTTCTCGCGCGCGGTAACTTTCGAAGCCGTAACACCCGATGCCTTCGGTGCATCGATTGCGCCGATCATCGGAGCGGGTGCAGCAGCCGGGGTTTCCCAGCTCTACACGGGACTCGAATCTGCCGACAGCGTCGCGTTCGACTCCGCGACGGGTTCTACTGCTGCCTTGGGTATCACTGCCCGCAGCACGCGGGCCTGGCTGGCAGATCTCGGGGTGAACTGACCGGACAACGCAAAAGGCCGGCTCCGCGAAGTATCGCGTGGAGCCGGCCGATTTCCGGGGTTACCGGTGCGTGCGGGTCTTCAACTGGCGGTTCAGCTGCCGACTCCCGAAGTCCAGACCGGCACCGTCACTGGTGGCCAGCACGGTGAGTCCAGCGGCGACCAGCAACGAAATAAGCACAACGCTCATGGTGAGTCACCTTTCTTCCTGTCGTGAAACGGTTTTGCGCCTCCGGGAAATGCCGACATACCCGGCACCCCACTTCAGCTGACCTCAAAGTATCTGTAACTATGGGTTACGCGCAATGTGTGGTCCCTCACCTGAAAGCGCAGGGTGATGCGCAGATCACGCTGCATTCGATGGCGGACTTACCCGGCCAGAACCATGCTCACGAACTCGTCGGCGAGCGCGTGAGCGTCCGCACCGCTGCCAGGAACCACATCTGGCGCACTGTGCACCAATTGCATCTGCCCCAGGTACATCGAATAGGCAAGTACGCCACGATGTTCCGCTTTCTGCCTGTCCATCCCCAGATCGACCAACAACGTCACGATGTAGGCGACTCGACGCTCGGTGACACGTCGAACCGCCGCCGAAACCACAGGATGGTCGATCCCGGCAAGCAGTTCCAACTCCGCACGGCGACCGGCCAGTCCGGTTGTGACCGCGTCGACCAGGCGACGCAACCTCACCTCTGCCGGTTCGCCGGAGGCCTCGACGGAAGAGATCAGTCGCTCGGTTGCCAGAACTTCCCATCGATCGAGCGCAGCCTGCAGCAATTCGTCACGGTTCGCAAAGTGCCAATAGAAGGAACCCTTGGTCGATCCCAGCGTGCGTGCCACCTTCTCCACAGCGACGGCACCTGGCCCGTGGCTGGTCAGAGCCTCGAAAGCAGCATCGATCCATTGATCGCGGGAGAGTCGGGCGCGGGCATTCGTCACCTCCGTACGGTACCGTATGGGTAAGTTCCATACGGCACCGTACGGAGGATGAAATGACACTCGCATTCAAGGCAATGTCTGCACCGGACTGGGCAGAAGCCACCACGATCACCATCCCGTCTGTTCCGACCCATACTTCCGAGGAGTGGGCGCAGGCCGTCTTCGACGTCAGGAATGTCCCCGCACCAGTCCTCGCGATGTTCTGGCTCAGGGAGCGGGTAGTCGGACTGCTCGGCATCGCCAAGGGACGCCCGGACACCTTTACCGTCGACAAGATCGCCGACGGCGAGGCCCTCATCGAGGCGGACGAGAAACACCTACGATTCGTCGCCTCGGTTCAGGCCGACAACGACGCCGGTCTCCTGCACGTCGTCACTGCCGTGGAGCTGAAGAACCGCGCGGGCCGAATCTACTTCGCACCAGTTCAGGTACTGCACGGCGTGATCACGCGGGCAATGATGACGTCTGCTCGAAAGAGACTGTGCACGTGATCAACCGTCCGGACCGCCCTTGAGTTCGAGGCTGATCTGATCGGCATCCAGCGCGGCCAGTGCCGATCCGAGCATCCGTGCGTCGAACAGGCCGTCGTCCCGCGCGTCGAGTAGCGCTTGGCGCTGCGCGTCGATCACATCGAGCCGGGTCTTCTTCTTCGACTGCCCTTCGGGTGGAACGAAACTCGCAGAAGCATCCTCGAGTAGAGCGAGCAAACGTCGATGTTCGTCGAGTTCGGAATCGGTGAGGTCCTGCGCTGCCGGACCGACCGCCACTACGACGCGCTTCAACGTCCCACCCTGAAGGATCAACGAGCCGGCTGCGACCAGGAACGCCACCAAGATCAGAAGCGATCGACTCGGAGTGTCTTCCGGAAGAGTCTGCGCGGCAGCCAGAGTGACCGCTCCGCGCATACCGGCCCAGATGACGATCGTCCCTTCACGCCATCCCAACGGCGCGGCAAGGTAGTAATCGATATCGGCAACCGTCCGCCGCACCCGAATCTTGAACCGTTCCATCTGATTCGCCGAAGGCGCCCGGCGCCTGCTACGCCGCCCTTCGTCCGGTGGGTAATCCTCTGGATTTTCGAGACGATTCGCGATGTCGGAGAGTCTGGGTTTCATGCGTTCGCGAAAGTTCGCCCGCGCCTGGAGTGCTCGCAGTAGCGGCGCGACGTACAGAGCCCGAACCAAGATCGTGAGGAACAGTGCACCCGCAGCGACGAAGAATGCGGTAGGTATTCCCTCGTGGTCGACCCGGACATCGTCGACTATCGACGAGAGTTCGAGGCCCATCACCAGGAAGATCGCACCTTCGAGGACCAGTTCGACTGTGCGCCAGTTCTGGGAGTCCGACAACCGATGACGCGGCGAAAGCTTCCGAGGAGCGTCGTAGCCGGTGACGAGCCCGGCCACAACGGCAGCAACCAACCCCGATGCACCCAACTCTTCGGCGGGGATCGCGGCCAGAAACGGCACCGTGAACGAGATGACCGTGTTGACCGTCGAGTCGGTGACACGGGCACGAACCATCAGGTTGACCTTGCCGACGACAACACCGATGACCGCGGCCACGACGACGGCAAAAGCGAACTTGCCCAACACACTCCACAGCGATACCGACGCGGCCGCTCCGGCGATGGCAGTACGCAACAGGACCAGAGCGGTAGCGTCGTTGAGCAGGCTTTCGCCTTCGAGGATCGACACCACCCGCGGCGAGACCGGGAGTTTCTTGACGATGGACGTCGCGACGGCATCCGTCGGGCTCACGATCGCGCCGAGTGCAATGCCCCACCAGATGCCGAGTCCTGGTATCACCCAGGAGAAGAACACACCCAGAACAAGCGCACTCACCACGACGAGGAGAACTGAGAGCCCACCGATAGCACCGAATTCACGCCGAAACTCCATCGACGGCATCGAGACCGAAGCTGAGTACAGCAGCGGCGGAAGCACACCCGCGAGAATCCATTCCGGATCGATGTCCACTGCTGGGACAAAGGGGAGGAGGCTGACAACGATCCCGGCCATCACCAGAATCAGCGGCGCCGCGACTCCGATCCGCGCCCCCAGCGTCGAGGCGGCGACGATTCCGAGTAGTCCCAGCACAACGATGATCAGAGCATCCACAGTTCCCCCGCACTCCGGCTTGTGTACCCCGCTCTTTCTACACCTGTGCCGGCGCCGGGGGCGAGACCCGCCACGCGACGGCGATCAGAAGAACCGTGAATGCCGAAGCAGGCCACAGAGCGTGAAGGCCGATCCACCGATGAACGAGCGCACCGACTACCGCGCCCGCGATCAACCCCGCGCACATCCCGAAGTGCTGCAGCCACGCCCACTTCGGGCCGCCCAGAAAGGCTCCGGTGAGACGCTGGCCCATCTTGACCAGCGCACCGGTCATGTACGTGACACCGATCGTCACCTCACCGTCGCGTTGGAACACCGAGTTGACGGCTCCCATCGCCAGGGCCATCGCGGAAATCGCGCCTGGGGTGACGTCGAGGCTGCTCATCACCGAACCGATGGCCAGCAGTCCAGCCACAACCGCAAGCACCGTGACCTTGCGCGTCCGGACGGAGTACCGCTCCGTGAAGTGGGTGACGACGGTTCCCAGCGCGATTCCCAGGAGGAAGAGCACGATGATGCCGCCTGCCACCCGCGCGGTCGACCACACCCCGTCGGCAAATGCGACGCTCGCCTGCGTCATGTTGCCGCTCATGAACGAAACGAAAGGCCCACCGAGCGTGATGAATCCGAGCGCGTCGACGTATCCGGCCAACCCGGCGAGCGCTGTCGCCAGGCCGATCAGCGACCTGCTGTATCCCGTCACCCGACGAGCTCGGTTCAGCTCAGCTTGCTGGTGCGCAGCTCGTGGCCCTTGGACGTCTTGCAGCGGCCGGTCTCGAGATCCCACTGCCAGCCGTGCAGATCGCAGGTGAGGTTGGTGCCGTCGACGACACCGAACTTCGACAGGTCAGCCTTGAGGTGGGGGCAACGACGCTGAATCTCGTAGCCACCCAACTCGATAGACGCACTGTCGTCGTGCGCCTCGGCGAACCAGCCGTCGGCGTATGCGATGCGTTCGTCGGTGAGGCACTTGAAGAACGTGTAGAGGAACTCGTTGTACCCACCGATGCGCCACGCCGTGAAGCGTGTCGACAGGAAAATGGTGTTGACCCAGTCTGGCTCGTCGTCACGCAGAACGGTGCGAACCAGTTCGGGAGCAATGCGGAAGCCGTAGCGGTACTTACCTTCTCCGTCGATGGGCTCGCGAACGATCCGCTTCGGGAAGTCGAGGACGACAGTCTCCTCTCCCATCACGAGTCCGACGGGGTAGCCGATTCCGTCGCAGATCAGATCGGACTGCGCCATGATCGGCTCGAACTTGGCCTTCAGACCGTCGAGCAGCGGCTCGCCTTCGGCCGGAGCCCACGTAGCCTTCTGCGCGGCGATGACCGGTGCCATCTTCTGCGCCATCTTCTCGATGTACTCGGCCTTGTTCGAGAAGATCTTGTCGACGTCCGCGTCCGGGATGGGATGCGTCAGGGCGACCTTCTCGCTCCCCCGAAGTTCGACGGCCGAGCCGGGGATCATCAGCAGACCACGATCGTTGCCGTTGATGCGCATCTGCTCGAGGAACGTGATCTGGTCGGGGAAGATGTTTCCCTCGTCGCCGTGATCGTCGTTGAGGTAACGCAGGTCGTCGTCGAGGAAGACCGGCGGGCCGGCCGACGGGACAACCCAGGCAGCGTCGACCTGGGCGATGTAGTTGCGGCAACGGTCCATGCCGCGCTGACGCTTCTGCTTCCCGAAGTTGCGCTTGGTGCCCTTCGGGATGTCGTAGACCATCGGGTACCAGATCGCGCCCGAGTACTGCAGCAGATGGATGTCGACCTTCCCGAAGGCGTCGGTCAGCGGGTCCAGGTCGACGGGCCTGGCGTCGTTCATGTTGAAACAGGTGGTCTCCCCGTCCGAGACGACCAGGCCTGAGTCACCGATCGGACCGTCCGCGGGAGCGCGCAAAGCGATGATCATGATGTCGAGATCGCCCTTGGGACCGCTGACTGTGTGCTTGACGGAGTCTTCCGTCTCGAAGAACTTGTGGAAGCCGAGCTTCTCGAGCTCACGTTTGAGGTCCGGCACCGGGTAATCGGGGAGCAGGACGGTGGCGTCCTTGTTGACGTGCGCGATCAGGTTCTTCGGATCGAAGTGATCCTTGTGCAGGTGCGAAACGTAGAGGTAGTCGCAATTGCCCAGCGCGTCCCAGTCCAACTCGGTGTTGTCGGGGAACGGCACCCAGGACGCGAAATACGTCGGGGTCACCCATGGATCACACAGGATGGATCCGGCCTCGGTCTGGATGTGAAATCCTGCGTGGCCGACGCTGGTGATCTGCATTGCAACCTCCGAAATCGTACTGCTGGTGCACCCAGCATAGTCGGCGCCATCAGGGCCAAATCGCGATCGAGGAGGCGGCCGGTTGTGACGTCATGCACGTCAAAGGTCGAAAGTGGGTTGTGATTCAGGCGGGCCGGTGACGCCGACAACACTCTGCGCGCTGGCGTGTTCGCCGTATTTCTTGGCGCTCATGGGAGCTGTTTCGCCATTCCCGAAGGCAGCCCCTAAGGCTAACCTAACAAACATGACTCGACTTCTTTCTCCCTCCACGACCGATCGCGACTACTGGGCGATCGTGGACAACCTGACGCGGCGCGGTTTCTTCGGCGTCGGCGCGGGCGTCGCTGCAGCCGCGTTTCTCGCCGCCTGCAGCAGCACGGAAAGTTCGACGCCCGATAACGCGGAGACCTTCGAGTTCACACGCGGCGACGAGAAGCTGATCATTCCGACGGACCCCCAGAACGTCGTTGCCCTCGATCCACGCGACGGCCTCGAATTGTCGATCCTTGCGGGGTACCCGGTGACCGCCTACCCGACCGGCGCCGCCGAACACCTTCGCCGCGAGGTCCCGGATGCCACCGGTGTCGAGATTTTCGCCGAAGGTGCTTCGGATCCCAACTTCGAATACATCTCGACCCTCGGCGCGGACCTTCTCGTCCTCAGCGCCGGCTGGTGGGACACCGGGTCGTACGGCAACGACCGGATGCAGCAGATCGCACCGGTCCTGCCCGTCGGCAAGGACTTCACCCCCGAGTGGCGCAAAGTCATGTCGGACTTCCTCACCGGCATCGGGCGCAGCGATCGCGCCGAAGAAGTACTCGCCGAGTACGACGCCCATGTAGCTCAGGTCCGCCCGACCGTCGAACCGCTGATGGCCGGCAAGAAGGTTGCCTTCGTCGCCGCCGCCGAGGATCAGATCGCGTGGTTCCAGAACGATTTCCGCACCGCCGTCGCCGAGGACCTCGGGTTCGAGGTGCTCCGTGAAGGCCCCGACCTTCGCGTGATGCTCGGGTCGGAGCAGTTCAACCGTCTCGAAGAAGCCGACGTCATCTTCGCCTTGGATCGCAGCGCCTCCGGCAGCGTGTACACCTCGCCGACGTGGCAGCGCTTGCCCGCCGCACAGGCCGGTCGCGTGATTCCGTTCGACTACTACAAGGCCGCGGGATACGCATTGACCGCCAAGGTCCTGGTCGACGACTTGGCGGCCGGGGTCAAGCGGTAGAATCCGACCTTCGTCAACCCGACGGGGCCCCGATCATTCGGCACCGGCGGCTCGTCCTGTCACGCGGTCCCGAAACTCGCGGAACGCTTGGAAACCACCGGTGAGCGCCCGCGCCAGTTCCTCGGCGCTTTCGACCCAGACGACGTCCTCCAACTCGGAAACGTCGTCGGGCTCGTGATTGCGCTGGGGAACGAGAAACGTCGGGTCACCCTGAGGGTTGACGATCAGGAACCCAGCGGCCGCGCAGAGGTCGTAGACGAACGCGCACTCGGCAGGCGACAGCGTCGCGTGGAAGATTCCACCACTGAGTGGATCGCTCTGCTCGAGCGAGTCGAGATGAAGGTCGGAGAAGGCCCCGTCGATCGTCAATGCCCTGTCGTCACGGTCGACGATCTCGCCTCCGTACGGGCTCTCGACCACGCGCAGCCCGTGCTGATCGAGGAAAGCGGCGACCGCCGCCCGATCAACATCGAGTTGCACGTCCTTCGTCATACGCATGAAGTGCAGCGAGAAACCCATCGATCCCCCTCGTCCATTCGCGACGCACGTGATGCGCTCGCCAGTACCTCGACAGCCGAGAAGCGTCAAAACTACCTCTCGAGTAGGGTCCGGATCGCCTCGACCACTTCGGCAGGCGCCTCTTCCGCCATGAAGTGACCTGCGGACAGCGTGCGGTGCTCGAGATCGGGCGCCCACGCTTTCCACAGGGCCTCGGCGTCGTAGCCGAGCATCGAACCCCAGTCCTGCTGAATGACCGTGACCGGCATATGCAGTTGGTTGCCAGCATCCCGATCGACCTGATCGTGTTCGATGTCGATGCCTGCCGACGCCCGGTAATCGGCAACGATCGACGGCACCGCCTCCCGTGAGGCGCGCAGGTATTCCGCCCGCACGTCTGCCGGAATCGCTTCGCGGTTCTGCGTCCACACGTCGAGAAAGTGCTCGAAGAACGCGTCGGCGCTGGCGCTGATCATCTGCTCGGGAAGACCAGGTGGCTGAGCCATGAGATAGAGATGGAACGCCACAGCAGCATTCGATCCGTGCAGGATGTCCCACATATCCAAGGTCGGGAGCACGTCCAGCGAACCGAGCTGTGTGATCACATCCGGGTGGTCCAGCCCAGCTCTGACGGCAACCAGCGCACCACGATCGTGGCCGACGAGGGCGAACTTCTCGTGTCCCAGCTTCTTCGCCACCTCGACAATGTCGGCAGCCATTGTTCTTTTGGAGTAGGTGTCCGGGTTTTCCTCGACCGGTTTGTCGCTGGCTCCGTATCCGCGGAGATCCGGGCAGATGACAGTGTGATCCGACGCCAAGGCAGTGGCTACGTGACGCCACATGAGGTGAGTCTGAGGGAAGCCGTGCAGAAGGACGAGTGGTGTTCCGCTTCCGCCGACCGCGACGTTGAGCCGCACCCCGTCTGTTGTGGAAATCTGCTGATAGTCGAAGCCTGGAATGGTGATCGTCATCGGTCGCTCTCGTTTGTCGGGGTGATGGCAATCAGCCTCGCCGTGGTCGATGAGCATTCGATGAGCGCGATAACGTGGGGAAATGCGAGACCACACATTTTTCGGAGTTCTCGGACCCGTGGTCGCGTGGAACAATTCGTCAGGGTTGATCGATCTGAAGGGCCCGCGACACCGAGCGGTTCTCGCTCGTCTGATCATTGCCCGAGGACGTGTTGTTCCGGTGGACGTGATTGTCGACGACTTCTGGGTCGATCCTCCGGCCGGGGCGACCAGTGCAATACGTACGTTCGTTTCCGCACTGAGGCGCGCGCTCGAACCGGATCGTGCCCCGCGAACGAAGCCGAAAGTCATTGTCACCGAAGGCCCTGGCTACGCCTTTCGTGCTGCACCCGACGCGGTCGACGCTTGGGAATTCGAAAGACTGGTACGTGAAGCCGCCGATTCGACGCCGGCGCAATCACTCGAACTGCTCCGAACCGCGCTCCAACTGTGGAGAGGGCCGGCCTACGCGGAGTTCGCCGAAGAACCGTGGGCTCGATCGGAGCGGTCACGCCTCGAGGAACTGCGTCTGACTGCCGTAGAACGCTTCGCATCCGCGCAACTCGATCTCGGGCGAACTGCCGAAGCGATTCCCGATCTGGACGCCCACGTCATGGAACACCCTTGGCGCGAGGATGGTTGGCGACTACTCGCTCTCGCGCTGTACCGCTCCAACCGTCAAGGCGATGCTCTGGCAGTCCTACGTCGCGCACGCGAGCTACTCGCCGAAGAGTTGGGCATCGACCCCGGGCCACGACTGACCGACCTCGAGTCGGACATTCTCCGCCGCGAAAACCACCTGGATCCTGTAGCGGCAGAACAGATCTTCACTCATGTTTCGGCAGCGTACGACCGGACCGTAGCGGCAGGATCGAAATCGAGATTGGAGTCAACCGTCGGCCTGCTCCGAAGTTTGGCAGTTACGGGCGGAAGCGGACTCGAGACTGCCCGAAACCAACGACTGACAATCATCGGTGCCGCTGAACAATTGGACGATGTCGAACTCACCGCACGGATCATCGGCAACTACGACGTGCCCGGAATCTGGACACGATCCGACGATCCTCGGCAGGCTGCACAGATCGTCGCGGCCGCTCAGCGCACCCTCGATCGACTTCCGGTCGGCAACGAACCCGCTCGGGCCAGACTGTTGGCGACAATTGCACTCGAATCGCGCGGACTGTCCGGTCAGCGCGGGCTCGAATGTGCCCGCGCTGCAGTGCAGATCAGTCGCGCTCTCGACGATCCAGGTCTCCTGGCTTTCGCTCTGAACGGATTGTTCATGCAGACGTTCTGGACTACCGGTCTGGCCTCCGAGCGCGACGGCATCGGCCGTGAACTGGTCGACCTCTCCGCTCGACACGGACTGTCCACCTTCGAGATTCTCGGCCATCTCATCCGTATGCAAGCGCTCGGCGCACTGGGGCAATTCGACGCAGCCGAGCTACACGCCGAGACAGTTGATCGATTGGCCGGACGTCACGAACGGCCGTTGGCAGCGGTGTTCACCACCTGGTTTCGCGCTATGCGAACGGCCACTACCGGCGCGGAAGCGGCGCACTGCGAGAAGCTGTACGAAGCTGCGGCGGTGAACCTTTCCGGTTCCGGTATGCCGGGTCTCGAGGACGGCATACTCCCTCTCGCAATTCTCGCCCTCCGCGTGTGGCGGGGACTGCCGGCAATTTTCGACCCGGCTACGCAGTGGGGCCCGTACGAACCCTGGGCCCGGCCACACCTGCTCATCGCACAGGGGCAGGCGAACGAAGCAGCGAAGGCCGTCGAGGCATTGCCGGACCCGCCCAAAGACCTACTCTCCGAGGCACTGTGGTGCCTGACTGCCGCGGCGGCAACTGCAGTCGGCGACAGTCGAGTCAAGGAGCGTGCTCGAGCGGCGCTCTTACCTGCCGCCGCCGAAATTGCCGGCGCCGGAAGCGGAATGCTCACAGCGGGACCCGTCTCGCACTATCTCGCCACACTGCAGTAGACCGGAACCATCAGGTGAATGCAATCACCGTGTCACCCCACGCCTCCCGGATCTCGCAATCCAGATCAGCGACGACGGCATCGTGCTTGTCGATCAACAGTGTCGAGCGTGTGTCGGTGTCGTAAGTGGGCCACCCCGGGTCCGCACCCAGTTCACGATCGGCTCCGGTGCCGTAATCACCTGCAGCTCTGGCGAAATCCAGCCACCTAGCCTGCATGCGCTCTGACACGTGACGCGCCGCGCTCAGCCCACCCAATTTGTAGGTGATGTCCCGCGCTCCGTGATTGATGTTGCCGAAGACGTAGGCAAGTTCGGTCCCGTGGGTCGCACCAATTTTCAGCGCCTTGAGCATCGGCGGCGCGTAGTCGAATCGGTACAACCAGGTCGGTGCAATCTTGCTGTGCGCCTCGGCAATCCACAGCGTGGGCAAACGAAATCCGAAGTCACGGGTCAGCCCGAGACCAGCGCCCAGCTTGGACAGCCCCGAATACGCGCCTTCGATCTGCGAATGATCGGGTAGCTCGAGCCCAGGGTGCTCGTCGGCGATCTCCGCGAACATCGACGTGATCACGACGGGATCGATCGGCATCAACGGCGATTTCATCATCCGGAAGAGCGAAGATTCGTCTTTGTTGGTTCCGATGATCAGCGGAATCGGGTGTGCACTGCCGTGACGGAACGCGCGCACCGGGTAATCAGGGAGCAGATCACCGTCGACGATCGGCGCGAACGCCAAAGTGCCGGGCGTCTCCTGAGGGACGCGAGCAAACAGTTCGTCTGACGGCCCGATCATGTCTTCGGCAGACGTGGACCGCAATAGACCCAGATCGCCACCGCCGCTGAAGATCTCCAGAAACAGCTTCGCGACGATCTCGCCACGTTCACTCCCGTACACCGAAGTGGCGGGGGAACTCTCGGCGATAGCGCGATGAAACAGGCCACGGGCGGACGGCACGGTCATCAGCGTCGTCACAGCGCCGCCACCTGCCGACTCGCCGAACAACGTCACCCGATTCGGATCACCACCGAAGGCCGCGATGTTGCCTTGAACCCATTGCAGCGCTGCAATCATGTCGCGGAGAGCGACATTGGGTTCGAAGGTGTGTTCTTCCGAGTTGAAGGACGAGAAATCGACGAAGCCGAACACACCGATGCGGTAGTTGATCGAGACGACGACAACGTCACCGTTCTCAGCCAATGTGGTTGCGTCGAAAAGTGGTTGGCTGGATGCTCCGCGAAAGTACGCACCGCCGTGAATCCAGACCATGACCGGTTTACCCGGCTCATCAGAGCCGACGGGGCCCGGCGCCCATACGTTGAGAAACAGGCAGTCTTCATCCATCGGAACGTTCTCACCGAGCGGGATCATCGCAAGTCGACTTTGCGGTTCACACGGACCGAATTCTGTTGCGTCTTGAATCTCGGTCCACGGCTGTGGCGGAACGGGTGCGCGGAAACGCAACGACCCGACCGGAGGTGCCGCGTAGCGGATCCCCTTCCAACTCGATACCGCACCTTCCGTGGATCCACGAACCGGCCCGTACGTTGTCTCGACTACCGGCGCTTCGCTGGGTGTGATCGTCATTCGATTGCTCCTCGAGGATCCGTACCGGCCCTCAATGCTGCCAGCATCCGGTGCAAATCGGACATGTTTGCCGGATTCACTCTGCTGGCAGTCATGCAAGGCTATCGCCAGGTCATGCGCCGGATTTCGTGAACTTAGCCAACTCTCGCAATCGGACCAGATCCCAGGCATGCCTGGGCCTACGGACGCCCGGACGGTCTCGGGGGACTCTGACTCTCAGTGCCTGCGGGCTGACCGTGCACCTGACGGGAGTCGGCATCACCAGAGCCTCACCGTCGACGCCGACCGGAATCTCGTCGGTGTCGGCGTCGATGATCACCTCGAATCCGGTGCCCTGAGCCAGGCCTCGTTGATGCGCCCGATGGAGTAACCCGACGGCCTGACGGGCGCTGCCGACGGAGATCGCCACGATCCCGAGAGTGCCCCGGTCCAATCGCGGGCGATGACCGAGCCCCGCCAAGTCGTTCATCTCGTACGGTCCGTTGCTGACCAGAACCGCCTGTGGACCCACCGCGGACACGCTCGGGGAGCGCGCGGTCAGCACCGCTCCGGCGCGTCCGGCGAGCAGATCCGGGAGTTTCTGCAGGAAGGTGCTGGTTTTGGCGTCGCGGTACTCCGGACTCTGGACAACTTCGGCGTATGCCCCGAACGATGCGTTGTTGACGAAGGTTCGACCGCCGACATTACCCAGATCCACCGTCACCTCGACGCCGTCGACAAGAGCGTCGAGGCACCGTGACGGATCGTCGAGGTCGAGACCCAGATCCGCGGCGAAGTGATTGCGCGTCCCGGCGCTGACGACCAGGAAGGGCAGATCGTGTTCGGCCGCGACAGCGGCAACCAACGCCTGAGTTCCGTCGCCACCGGCAACACCGAGTAGGTCGGCGCCGTCCGCGACCGCCTGCCTGGCCAAGGCCGTCACGTCGATCTTCTCCGGCCCCTCGAGCAGTACGACCGTGGCCCCTCGTTCCTCGGCCTTGCGTTTCAAGTCGAACTTCTCGACCTTGCCACCGCCGGAGTTCGGATTCATCACGAAGAACGGTTTGGCGGGCGGCGGCGCCGGTCGCTCGACCACCGGCAGTTCCTTCTCCTCCCCCTCCAAAGCGGCGCGGGCGCAGATACCGGCTATGACGAACAATCCGATCGAGAGCAGCACCACCCACAAGAGGCGTTCTCGGATCAGGAAGGCGAGCACCACGATCGGCGTCAGAACCGCCACAGCCAACGAGATCCAGCGGAGGAATCCGCGGGTGGTCAGAAACCAGTACACCGCTACGACGCACACGACCACCCCACCGATCCCCAGGATCAGCATGGTCAAGGTTTTCAGTCCGGCGAAAATCAGGAGCACCACGACGGCAAGAACCAGCGCAGCAAATGCCGCGCGCGCCAACCAACTCTGTTTCGACGAGGGCCGATCCGTGCGGACAGGGGTCGTCATCGAGCCACCTCCCGCAGTTCGCCTCGTCGGATATTCAACTGTTGATATTGCCGTGTCTGTCTCCTCAGGACTAGCCAATTACCTACCCTCGGAAACCCACTTTTCCAGCGCTGATACTTTATGACGACACCTCGTCATAAAAAGGAGAAGGCCCGTGACAACACCGACGTCCGCAGCATGGGGATCTTCGGAGGAGCCTCTGACCGTGGTGCGGAAAGCCGGTCTTCACGGACTGCGGTGGACGGCCTGGCTGGCCGGCGCGACGGGCCTCGCACAATTGGTGTCGATCGGGCTGAACCTAACCGACACCGTCCACGGAATCGTCCCGACCACGTACCCGCCTGTAGACGTGGCCTGCAGCGTTGTCGCGCTCGTTCTCCTGGTCAGCCTGCTTGTCGGCCGACCCGACGGCCCCGCGATGTTGTCGGGTCTCGCCCTCCTCATGGCCATGCTGATGGCGCCGACCCTCCACAAACATGCACCCGAGTCGCTCTGGCTGGCGGGTGCACACGCCGTTTCGGTCGTCGCCGTCATCATGCTGTCCGTGATGACTTCGAGGTTCTCCAGTGCCGAGTTGGATCGGCCGTGACACCGGATTCACCTCTCTCACTTGCAGCCGAAGAATGGATCACCGATCTGACTGCCGCGGAGATGGAGCGATTGCGCAAACGCACGACGCTCACCGCCGCCGAGGCGCAGGAAGTCTGCCGATCCGTACGCTCGATCGCGCAGCAGATGATGCTTGTACCCGTCTCGATGTGGCAGGGTGATCCACGCCTTGTTGCGGATCTGTTCGACCTCCCCGTGACCATGAATCAGACACAGGAGGATCGACCATGCCGAAGCTGACCGGTGGCGCGACAACCGCAGAACACAAGATCGCGACCCGAGAAGCCATGTTGGACGCGTTCATTCGCGAACTTCACGAGCAGGGCTGGCAAAACGTGAAGCTGCAGACTGTGGCCCAGGCAGCCGGTGTCTCACGGACCGCGGTGTACAACTACTTCCCCGACAAATCTGCGTTACTGCTTGCCTGGTCCACCCGGGAGATGGACAGATTCCTGCTCCTGGCCGAGCGTGAACTCGCGGATCGCGAGAATCCTGTCGACCGAATCGAAATCCTCGTCAAACTGACGCTCGTCGAGTTCTCACTGCAGCGATTCACGGGAATCGCGTTGGTCGAATTGCTGTCTGCGCAAGATCGCGAAAGTTTCCTCGAACATATTGTCCCGCTGTCGGTTCTGGTAGAACAGCTCGTCCAGGAAGGTGTCGACGCCGGCGTCTTTGTCGATTCCGATGCTGCCGCGTCCGCGCAACTCATCCTCGCCTGCGTGGAAAGCCGTCGCCCGATGCTCATGGCCGGCGACCGAGTGGACACTGTCGTGGCGACCACCGTCCCGTTCATCATGCGCGCGTTGGGCGTCTCGTGGCCGACTTCCCTCACCGCCGATCCCACCGATCGGCCTGCTCACGATCGGTAGGATCGCAGGTATGCACTTCGACCTCCCGCCCATCGATCAGCAGGCCGAACGATTGATCGAACTCGGGGTACACGAGATGGCCGGGCTTTCTGCCGGCGACGTCAGGGCAGCCGCCGCAGCCGGACAAGGTGAGGTGGGACTGCTTACCGTGCACGAAAAACTCGCTCCAGCTTCCATTTTGACTCCCCTGCTCGAGCACAAGAACAAGCGGGGCTTCATTGTCGTCGACATGGCCGACGTCGATCTGTTCGCTCCTACCGAGCCGGCCGCGTTGCCTGATACCGCGATGTATCTGCTCGGTGAAGTCGACCGCGGGGATCACCTGGCCAATTGGAGCCCGGACGAAGCACTTCCCGCGATCGTTGATGCCGACCGTACGCCGCTGACCCTCACCGAAGGCATTCACTGGCTGTTGCAGCGCCCCGACGTCCTCGAACGCGGAAAGTGCTTCATGACGATCGGCTCCCGATTGCGTAAGCCTGACGGATCTTTCGACACCAGAACCCCGGCTGTGTGGATCAGCAACGGAACCGGCCGGGACGGCAAAGACAACCGCAACGCCCCGAAAGTCGGGTGGTGTTGGTGGGGTAACCGCCACACGTGGTTGGGGTTTGCATCGGCCGGCGGGCGGACGTCGCTCCCGGGTTAGAGCACGGTTGCGCGGTCGAATCGGTATCGATCCTTCCACGGCATCGCGTTCTCCAGCATTGCAGCGGCAGAGAGCAATTCTGCGTCGCAACCCCATTTCGCCGAGATCATCACGCCGAGTGGAACACCGTCTTCCGTCCAACCGAGTGGCAAGCTGATCGACGGGAATCCAGTTGCGTTGGCGACGATGGTGTTTCCCGTGAAAGCGACCATGTCGATCAGTTCGGTCGCGGGGTCTTCGTCATTACGTAGCTCACCGACTGCCAACGGCGGTGTTGTCACCGTCGGGGTGACAACAAGATCGGCGTCGGCGTAATCCAGGCTCCACCGCCGCGCCCATGCCTGAACAACTCCGATTGCCGCGGCCAGATCGCCCGACGGCACTTCGTTCGCTCGAACACGTAAGTGCTGCACTATCGGACGGAGAAGGTGTTCGTACTCTTCGGGAATGGGCTTGGTGCCGGCCAAAGACGAGAACATCGTGGTGAAGGCATCGACGAAGGCGTCGTCTCGGACCTGAGGTCGTTCGAACACGTTGTGTCCCAGGCTCTCGAGAACGACGCCCACCCTCGATACCGCCTCGGAGACTCGTGGGTCCACCGTGCCGCCGGATACCGAGCCATGAGCGAGGGCGACGGTCAGGGGGCGAGAGTGCGATCCTTCTGCCTGAACGACAAACTCTTCGAACGACTTCGGCCGGGGCGGGTGAATCGTCCCGGCGCCAGGTCGCGTCGCCAGAACATCCAGCAGTGCAGCGGTATCGCGAACCGTTCGGGCGATCGGCCCCTTGCTCGCAAAACCGAAGTTGTCGTGACCTGCCACCCCCATCGTGATCAGACCGCGACTCGGCTTGAGGCCCACGACTCCGCACGTACTTGCCGGTGAACGCAACGAACCGGCGGTGTCACTTCCCTGAGCAAACGGCACCAGACCAGCGCCGACGGCGGCCGCGGCGCCACCACTGCTACCGGCAGCACTTCGTGTGCGATCGAACGGACTGCGCGCGGGCGGAGCAACTTCCGGCTCGGTGTAACACGCTGCCCCGAACTCGGGCACCGTCGTCTTGCCGATATCGATCAGACCACCTTCTCGGATCGCCTCGACGATCTCGTCATCGGCGTCCGGCACGAAGTCCCGAAAGAGCGCCGACCCGAATGTCGTGCGGATGCCGCGAGTCGCGTCGAGGTCCTTGATGGCCGTCGGGACGCCGAACAGGCGCGGAAGCGGTCCGGCGTCCCGCTCGTCCAACCTTCGCTGGGCCTGCTCGGCGAGTTCGATCGCATGTTCCCCGGCGATCGTCGTGAATGCACCCACGTCATCGGAAGTGGTCGCACGATCGACGAAGTACCGTGCCACCTCGGGGATCGAGACCTGCTTCGCGGCGATCACTGCGGCGAGTTCGACAGCGGACAATTGATGGAGATCAGTCATGGGGCAGCACTCCTTGTAGGTCAATCGGCACTTGTAATTTCGATACGCGTATCGCTATTGTTGTCAGCATGGTATCCGAATCCGCCGGCTCCGCAAGGGCCGGTCGACCAAAAGCATTGAGTCACAGACAGATACTCGATGCTGCGGCCGAGATCGCCGATACGGACGGCCTGGACGCGGTCTCATTTCGAGTGCTCGCCGAGCGACTGGGCATATCGCCGATGTCCGTCCACCGCACTACCGGCGGCATCGACGCGTTGAGGCGAGACCTGATTTCCACCCTCGTGGGAGAAGCCGTCTCGTCGATCGACTGGCCGACCGACTGGCGCGGGGTTGCCCGCGCGTTCGCCTACGGTCTACATGACCTTCTGATGAGGCATCCTCTCGTTCTGGAAGCCCATCGGCAGGCATCACTGGAAGCGCCCGGCGCCGACGATACCGCCCACCGAGTCGTGCGAGCGCTTTCGCAGGCCGGCCTCGATGACGAACAGGCCACTTACGCGTACGGCGCCGTGCATGATTTCGTGACCGGACACGTCGCAATTCAATTGGGACGCGGAGCTTTCGACAGTGCACCCGCCGATCGACGCGAGGCATCGGTGTTCGCGCTTCATCACGATCCCGCCCGAAGGTTCGAATTCGGAGTCACGCTCATTCTGGATGGCGTGGCGTCGATCGCGCAGCGAGGAAGCACAACATGACAAGTAGCGTGACGACAACCGAAATTCGTGGCACCTCGGGGCGCCGTATCGCGTTCTGCGAGTACGGCGATCCGACTGGCCGGCCGGTAGTCGTGGTTCATGGATCACCTGGCAGCCGATACGAGGGGCTCTCGCTCGACAACGCGGCTGCGACGGCGGGTCTACGGCTGATCGTCCCCGATCGTCCCGGTTTCGGGCGCACAGATCCACACGCGGACAGGGGATTTCATTCCTGGGACGACGACTACGTCACTCTGATCGATCATCTCGAGTTGGACTCGGCCACACTGATGGGTTTCTCCGGAGGCGGCGGTTACGCGCTCGCAGTCGCTGCGGCCGTACCCGAACGAGTCTCGAAATTGGTGCTGGCGTGCGCCATGATTCCCGGAGCCCCACGAGATACTTTGCGGCGCAGGATAAAACTGGTATCCGCGCTGTACTTTGCCGCCAACTGGGCTCCCCGCATGGCTGGTGCAATGCTTGCGGGAACCGGAGTGTTCTCCAAGTTGCGCAGCGACTCCGTCTCGATCTGGCCGGCCGCCGATCAGGCCGTCATGACCGACGAGTCGCATCGCCCTGCTCTCCAACTGGATTCATCCGAAGGGATCGCACAGGGCGGATCCGCAGGGGTTGTCGACTTGGCGAGGTATCGCCACGAGATGCCAGGGTTGCTTCAATCCATCTCGGTACCAACGGTTTTCCTGCACGGAACCGACGACAGGAACGTACCCATCGAAGTTGCCCGCTGGGCCCACTCGATGATCCCCCACTCTCGCTTCGAAGAGGTCAGCGGGGGCGGTCATCTGTTCGTAGTCGCAGACCCCACTCCACTCATTCGCGCCCTCACATAACCTCTTGACTCGAACTGATGTTCGAGTATTGTTGGGGGTGGGGATCGGGGGATTCAATGAGTGTTCTGTTGTCGGATGTGGTGTCTGGTTCTGCGATGGGGTTGCGCGGACGTCTGTGGCGGTTGCCTGCTTCTGAGTTGCGTGCTGCCGCTATCGAGGCGAGTGCGGAGATTCTTCGCCTCGAGGCTGTTCGAGTGGCCGTGGTGGACGAGTTGTCGATGCGTCCCGATGATCAGGTAATTGCCAGCCGCGGGGTGGGTGTGTGGTTGGCGGCGAACACGATGCTGCAAATCCGGGACGGGAAGAAGATCGCCGCCCTCGGTGCAGCGCTACGACCGTTTCCGGCGGTGGCGGCACGGTTCGATGTCGGGGACTGCTCCTTCGAGCACGCCGTGCTGATCGTGGCGTTCTGCGAATCACCACCGAAGGGAATGCCGGAGGAAGCGCTCCCTCGCTGTATCGACTTGTTGCTGGCCGCCGCTTCCGGTGTCGAGGCCACGACCACGAAGGTACGGAACGTCATCGCGACCTTGGAGCGAATCTTCGAATCCGATGAGATTCCACCCGCCGAAGACATCGACCGCAACGAGTTGCGGATCGCATCGACACTGAACGGCCGGGTGGTGGTGCGCGGCGAGTTCGACGCCCTCACCGGCGAAATGCTGCTCTCCGCCCTGTCGAATCTGACGATGCCCACCCCGGCACCCGATGGAACCCCCGATGCCCGGTCGGCAGCGAAGCGGACCGCGGACGGGTTCACCGAACTGATTCGGCGCTACCTCGACTGCGCCAAAACCGGCACCGACGGTGGTCAGCGTCCGCACGTGAACGTGCACATCAACGCGCGTGATCTTGCGGAGCACCGGGACTGCGCCGCCGCACCCTCGCCCGATGGTGTTGCTGTGGCTGTGTCGGATCTCGATGTCGGGCACATGCCCTGGCTCGGACCACTGTCCGTCTCGCAGACCAGACTCCTCGGGTGTGACTGCTTCCTGTCCACGGTGCTGCTCGACGGTCACGGCGCGCCGCTCGATGCGAAACCCGGGAAACGGTTGGTCACTGCCGAACAGCGAGTGGCGTTGATCGCCCGGGACAAAGGCTGCGCGTTCCCTGGTTGTGCGTGTGTTCCCGCGTGGACCGATGCGCACCACATCCGGCACTGGGCCAACGGCGGCCCGACCGTGATGAACAACCTTGTCCTACTGTGCCGTTCACATCATCGATTGATGCACCGCAAAGCCGGGTTCGTCGGGAAGTGGGTGATCCGCATCGGCGTCGACAACAAACCGTGGTTCATCCCACCACCCTCGATCGACCCGCAGCAGCACCCCCGACCGGCGAACACCACCTTCAAAACCTGAGGACGAACCTCAGGCACAACAGAACACGGCCCAGCACCGCATCGAAGGAGTCCTCGATGCGGTGCCGAAAGCCGTGCTCAGGCCTAGCCGGTGATCGTTCAGCCCAAGTCGGCGACGATCCGCTCGGCGAGCGGCTTCGACGAAGCCGGATTCTGGCCGGTGTACAGCTTCCGGTCCACCACGACATAAGGCGACCAGGCGTCAGCCTTCGAGAATTTGCCGCCCAACTCGCGTAGCCGAGTTTCGAGCAGCCACGGAGCCTTGTCCGCCAGACCAGCCTGCGTCTCCTCTTCATTGGTGAACGCCGTCAGCTGATAGCCGTCGAACAGCCAGCTTCCATCGGATCTCTGGGCAGGCAGAAGTGCCGCCGGTGCGTGACAGACCGCCGAAACCACCTTGTCGGCGTCCAAGAACTTCACCAGAAGCTCGCCGAAGGATGCCGACACTGCAAGATCTTCCATCGGTCCATGTCCACCTGGCACAAAGACCACGTCGTAGTCGGCAGCATCGGCGTTCTCCAGAATCTCCGGCGAATCCAGCACCGGCTGCAGATCGGCGATGTACTTGCGCATACGATCAGCGCCTTCTTGCCCGCCGTTGACCTCGGGCGCCAGGCTTCCCTCATCCACAACGGGGGCTTTACCGCCAGG
This sequence comes from Rhodococcus sp. P4_F3_2, assembly GCF_056401335.1. Lineage (NCBI taxonomy): Bacteria > Bacillati > Actinomycetota > Actinomycetes > Mycobacteriales > Nocardiaceae > Rhodococcus > Rhodococcus sp. P4_F3_2. The sequence goes on along the minus strand of NZ_JBFUJN010000008.1, from coordinate 13,621 downwards.
CGTCGCGATCACGATGTCGTAGCCGGCCTCGACGAAAACGCGATGCGCCTCGACCAGTTCTTCCGCCCAGTATCCGGTTGGGTGGGCTGTCCCGTCGTTCAGCGTCCAGTGATCTGCAGAAGTGACTGCAAACAACAGCTTTGTCATCGCGCAACCTTTCGTCGTAGTCAGGAACCGTCGTAGTCAGGAACCGTCGTAGTTCAGGAACCGTCGTAGCCAGGAACCCCGAGACACGGAACCCCGGCGAACGCTCCCTTGGATGAAACGCACTCAACCGGAGGGAATTCCGCATCGGCCGTTCCAGTGCGACTTCTCACCAACGGGGCATGCAACCCGTCATACCCACATTCCAGCTCGGATATTGGGTCGAACAGTGCGATCAGGTCAGTACGAAGGCCACGGCAAAAAGTGTCCAGGCGGCAGCAAGAACCGTCGACGCCGCAGTAACTGCCCCGGTCACGGCAGGTCGAGTGCTGCAGTTGCGCGCCGCGATGATCCCGACGGTCATCAAGGTCAGCGCCATCAGGAATGACAGAACCACGATCTTCACCAGCAACCCCTTCGACGTCGGCCAACAGAACCGGAGACCATTTAGATAGTACACAAATAGATCGTGCATTAATCAAATGGAATCAGTCAGGTACCTCTTGACAACATTCGATTGAAACTGTCAGGCTAAACCTGACGAATGGAGAATTTCTTATGCAAGATCTGATCGAGACCGCCCTGACCGCAAAGATCGAGACCGCCGCAACTTCGACGGCTAACGTCGCAATCTCCGAGGCCGGCGCGCAGGCGGACAAGATTGTCGGAACGGATCCATTACCTGGCAGCCCCGAATGGGAGGCAGAACAGGACACCGACATCCCGGCGCAGCGTCAGATGGCTTGGCAGTTGGCAAGTTTCCGGATCCAGCTCGCCGCAGGCATCGATTCGACGGCAAGCGTCATGAGCCTGCGAAGATTCGGCGCAACATGGGCAACCATCGGCCGCGCTGCCGGAATGACCCGTCAGTCCGCGCATGAACGGTGGGGTCGACGTGTATCGGACATGCTCGATCCTTACGGAGTCGGAATGCCGCCCATGGTGCCGAACGATGATCCGACTCAGCCCTGACTACCAATCGTGTGACTACTGATCCGACAGCAGCGCATCCGCTTTCGCGACCAATACTGCACGCTCACGCTCATTTCCGGCCAGCCTCGCTGCTTCGAGGAGTTCGGTTCTAGCCTCCTCGGATCGGCCGAGCTGACTGAGCAACTCCCCCCGAACACTGGGAAGCAGGTGGTAGTCGGCCAATTCACCTGAAGCGACAAGCTTGTCGACGAATTCGAGCGCAGGGCCAGGACCGTATGCCATGGATACCGCCGCCGCATGATTGAGGTCGACCACGGGCGATGGCGCCAGTTGCGCCAGAGCCTCGTAGAGGATGACTATCTTCTTCCAATCGGTGTCATCGATAGTTGCTGCTCGCGCATGACATTCGGCTATCGCTGCCTGCAAACCGTACGGGCCACGTCCACGCCCGACGGCGTCAGCTCGTTCCAGCGCCGCAAGCCCACGCGAGATCTGTAGGCGGTCCCACCTAGTCCGGTCCTGGTCCGCCAGCAGGATGGGCGCACCTGTCGAGGTTGTCCGAGCGCCGAATCTCGAGGCTGTCAGCTCCATCAACGCAACAAGGCCGTGTACCTCGGATTCCCCGGGGACCAATTCGGCGAGTATTCGCGCGAGCCGCAGAGCTTCAGCACTCAGGTCCGCCCGCATCCACTCGTCCCCCGAGCTGGCTGCATAACCTTCGTTGAACACCAGGTACAGGACTCCGAGGACGGCGCTCAACCTGCTCGAAAACTCTTCTCGTCCTGGAACTTCGAAAACCGCTTTCGAAGCGGTCAACGCCTTCTTCGCACGGACTATCCGCTGTTGAACTGTCGCGGTCGGCGTCAGGAACGCCTTCGCAATTTCTTCGGTTGTCAACCCGCCCACCACCCGAAGAGTCAGGGCCACCTGCGCTTTTCGATTCAACACCGGGTGACAGGCGATGAACATCAGCCGGAGGACATCGTCGTCGATCCGATCCGGATCCCAGCTGACGTCGTCGAAATGCGAAGCGTCGTTCTCGAGTTCACGCGCAAAGTGGGCGTAGCGCTCGTCCAACCTCTCACGTCGTCGCCACCCGTCGATTGCTCGACGCGTCGCAACGGAAGTCAGCCAGGCAGCGGGATTTCGGGGAACTCCGGTGGCAGGCCACTGCTCGACAGCTTCGAGCAGAGCCTGCGCTGCCAGGTCTTCGGCGAGATCAAGATCTCCGACGGTGCGAGTCAACGTGGCGACGATCTTCGCGGATTCGATTCGCCAGACCGCGTCGACAGCCTTTCTCGTTTCTTCTCGCACCGCCTCGTCGGTCATGGTTCAGCCTGCGACCGGACGATCGGTACCGAGCTCTTCGCGCCAGCCGGCTTCCTTCTGGATGTACTCGTTGTCCTGATCGAAGTCCGACATCTCGCTCACGCGGCGCACCTCGAGCTTGCTTCCCGGCCCGAGCGGGCAGCGCTTCGCCCATTCCAAGGCTTCGTCTTTGGTCGACGTCTGAATGATCCAGAATCCCGAGAACAACTCCTTCGTCTCGCCGTACGGGCCATCGGAGACCAGCGGCGGATCGGACTCGAAATCGACGATGAATCCCTCCTCCATCGCCAATCCCTCACCCGCCAGCAAGACACCGGCCTTGATCAAGGATTCGTTGTATTGCCCCATCGCGGCGATGATCTCGTCGAAGTCCATGTCCTTGGATGCTTCGATGGCTTCGTCGGTGGAACGCATGATCAGCATGTACTTCATGAGAATCTCCTTCGTTTGTGGACCGCTCATTCGGTCCCTCTGCCTACACGTCGAACGGCAAAGACGCCGATCGACAAACTTCCGAAACTAATTTTCGAAGGACAAATCCGCCGGTCGAATACGTTGCCCACGGTATCGGCAGAAAGGTCGTCTGGCAGCTCAGAAATCGAGAAATCCTGGCACGACTTCAACGGCGTGCCCGGCCGCGTCAGCGCTCCCGTAGAAATACACCGAGCCGTAGCCAAACAGGTATTCCTCGACGAACTCGGGTTGCGGCTCGGCAACCACCGGCCATCCCTCTTCATTGATCTGGAACAGGAAGCGATGCCCGTCCGCCTCGACGGTATCGGCGTAGGACGGTTCATTTTGTATGAGTACCGGTTGCGGCGCGATCAACACCAACGGCATCACTTCGTCGTCTGCGGGAAGATTGACCAACGCCGCGCTCCCCAGGCCCTCGTGAGTGCCGGCCGATTCCGCACTTCGTGATGACGGCGGGTGCAGGACTGCACTGAACCCGATGTCCGGGTATTCGAGGTCGTCGTCGCCGATGGAGAATCCCCGACGGATGAAGACGGAAAGCTCTCGCGCACCGAGCCACGAAGCCGTGTGCGCCTCGAGCGTCAAGAGATACTCATGCGTCTGCAAAATCGGCTGACCAGCGAAAACCTGCGGCGGGCGTCCACCGATCCTGGACCCAACTTCCGAATCGCTCGAACCCACCCCGAGATGTACGCTGTCCACCGGCGTCATCCTAGGGAGATCCGACGCGCGTCGGAAGAAGACTTTCCGATTTCCTACAAACCACTGGTGACGTAGGCCACATTCAGGATCGATGATGAGTGCATGACAACATTCCCCACTCTCGACCCCGAACTCGCCGCAGCACTCACCATGCTCCCGAAGGTGGACTTCGCTGACCTCCCCAACGCGCGGGCCACCTACGACGCTCTGATCGGCGCCATGTTGGCCGACCTGCCATTCGACGGAGTCTCGCTTCGGGAACTGTCCGCTCCTGGCCTGGACGGCGATCCGGAAGTCACGATTCGTTTCTTCACCCCGGACAACACCGCCGGCCCTGTCCCCGTTCTGCTCTGGATCCATGGCGGCGGATTTGCAATCGGCACCGCTGAGTCCAGCGATCCATTTTGTGTCGAGGTAGCGCGCGAACTCGGATTCGCCGTTGCAAACGTGGAGTACCGCCTCGCCCCCGAAACCTCCTTTCCCGGTCCCGTCAACGACTGCTACGCCGCACTCCTCTACATCCACGCCCATGCCGAGGAACTGGGGGTCGATCCCAGCCGCATCGCAGTGGGCGGGCAGAGTGCAGGCGGCGGATTGGCCGCAGGCACTGTCCTCAAAGCCCGCGACGAGGGCGTTGTGCCCGTGGCATTCCAATTCCTCGAAATTCCTGAACTCGACGACCGTCTGGCGACTGTCTCGATGACGAACTTCGTCGACACACCGTTGTGGCACCGCCCCAACGCCATCCTGTCGTGGAAGTACTACCTCGGCGAGTCGTATTCAGGTCCCGAAGATCCTGACGTCTCCATTTACGCTGCGCCGTCCCGGGCGACCGACCTCACCGGTCTGCCGCCGACCTACCTGTCCACCATGGAACTCGACCCGCTCCGCGACGAAGGAATCGAATACGCCCTTCGACTGCTGCATGCGGGAGTCAGCGTCGAATTGCACTCCTTCCCCGGAACCTTTCACGGGTCGGCACTAGTGGCGACCGCAGCAGTCAGCGAAAGAAGTGCCGCCGAAGCCCTCACTGCGCTCCGGAGAGGGTTGCGTTCGCTGTCGCCTGTCTCGTAGCGTTGCGAGATGCAAGGACTGATGTACCGGCTTGCCGAGCTCGATGCAGACTCGGCAGGCCTGGTACGTGTCATCGATTACTTCGACACGCTCGTGCGGCACGGCTCCGACACCGCATCTCTGCTTCGCGCGAGCGCGCAGTTGGCGGACTGCGTTGTAGGTATCGAGATCGTGGAACACGGTAGAAGCAAGAAGAATTTGCGCCGTTGTGACCCACGCGGCCGATGGTCGCCCGAACCCCAGTTCCCTCCGAGCATGGCCAGGGACATCGCTGTAGACGACGAGGTTCTCGGGAAAGTATGGATCGAGCGTCCTGGTGCGCACTTGCCGCTCGACGAAATGCTCGTCGACCGAATGGCCCTGACCGCGGCGATAATCCTGCAACCCCGACGCTTGCCTACCGAAGCCGAGCACACTCGAAATCTGTTGTTCCCGATGGATGAACTCGCGGTGCTCACCTCCTGCGCCGGTCTCGGTATCGAACCCCAAACCCCAGTCCGCGTCATGGCAACCAAGGCAGTCTCAGACACGGCCGGCGGCACTGCACACCTTGTTATTTCGCAAGATTGCACACCTGGCAAAGCTGTTGGGATAGAAGCTGATGGCGAGTATCTGAATCTCGTGGCGGGTTCGTTTGCACCGACACCCGAGCTGTCCGAGTCAGCACTGTCGTCATCCATTCGCGCCGGAATATCTTTGGCTGCTTCCGCTTCCGAAGTGAATACAATACTCACCACTGCACGATTCGCTCGTGCACAGGCGTCAGCAACAACACCGATCGTGAACGCCGACGATCTCGGCGCCCTCAACCTCCTGGCACCGGGATCACACATCGATCACTCGCGAATACCGGATCTGGTTCTTGCCGAAGAGATCGGCGATACCAAACAGGGATTAGAACTACTCGAAACCTTGAGGGCATACCTGCAATCCGGAACATTGAGGGCCGCAGCCGATTCCATGCATCTTCATCACAGCAGCGTTGCGCACCGATTGGCGAAGCTGTCCCAGCACGTCGGATTCCACGTCGACACCATCGAGAACCGGGCACGCGCAACGGCCATGATGCTGGTCCTCGATGGCGGATAGGGCCCACCGCGCATCACTTGTGCTACACAGTGGTTGACGATCTTTCGCGTTCGGCGAGCGCAACGAAGGGTGCAAGCGCGGGATTCGGGTTGTCCGGACGGTAGGTCACGGCAACTTCGAGAGTCGGCTGCATACCGGCGATCTCACACAGATGAATACCCGGGATTCGGAGCATCCGGGCCCGCCCCTGCGGGATCGGCGCAATTCCCACCCCGTCCGAGACGGCGTGCAAAACCTGCTCGTCGTCAGCCTCGAATCGAACGATATTGGGAGTGCTGTCGGGCCAAAGTTGTTCGAGCGTACGCGAATACATCCCGGGCGCATTCGCCTCGGGCCAGAATACGACGGGGATGTCCACCAGATCTCCGAGTTCGAGTGTCGTTCGATCCCCGAACGGATGATCCACGGGAACGGCGACCAGGATAGGTTCGGTGTCGAGGACGATCAGGGGAAGTTCACGATCGTCGTCATCGAGCGGCGGTCGCACAACCGCGATGTCGACGGCTCCGGTTCGGACGAGGTCGACAGTCTGCGCCGAAGTGCCCCGGTGCACGACAACTTCGACGCCTGGATAGAGCTTGCGATAAGTGCTGACCAGATCCCCGACGGCGCCACCCGCCCACGACCGGGTGTACGCGATGCGCAGTTCCCCGTCCACACCGCGTGCAGCCAATCGAATTCGTTCGACCGCCCGGTCTGCGCACCCGAGCAAGAAGCGTGCCTCTCGTACCGCTACCCGCCCCGCGTCGGTGAAAGTGAACTGCGGACCTCGGCGGTCCACCAGAGGAACTCCGAGTTCGCGCTCGAGAACCTTGATCTGCTGACTGAGTGCAGATTGCGCCACGTGGACGTTCGCGGCGGCGCGAGTGAAGCTGCCGTGATCCGACAGAGCAATCAGATAGCGTGCGCGCTGCAGGTTCATACGGCGATTATAAGAAGAACAGATGGTGGTGTCACTACTTGGTCTTGGACAGCGCATCACCTGAGGTCGGAGGATCGAGTGCAGGTTGTTCCACCGCTCGTCTCCCGAAAAACTGTCCCCCGAACGATCACAAGGTTGAACATGAGCCCCCGAACACTCGTCGAAGCACGCGAACCTGCAACGGACGCGAGGTTCCTCGACGCCCTCGCAGAGATCATCGACGCCCTCGCAGAGATCGTCGGCGAAGCGCACGTCCTCACCGATCCAGAGCTGATCGAGGGTTACACACGCGACTGGACGGGACGTTGGATCGGTGACGCAATAGCTGTGGTCCGTCCGGCCGACACCGCCGAAGTGTCCGCCGTCGTCACGACCTGCTTCGAGGCCGGGATTCCCATCACCCCACAAGGTGGAAATACCGGACTGGTCGGTGGCGGAATACCGTCGGCTGGATCAGTGGTGCTGAGCACCAGGCGCTTGGATTCGATCGAGACCGTCGACCCCATCGGCCGGACAATCGCGGCCGGTGCGGGCGTGACCGTCGCTCGCGCCGACCTGGCGGCCTCCGCACACGGCCTCCGATTCGGAATCGATTTGGCATCAAAGGAATCCGCGACCCTCGGCGGCATCGTCGCAACCAACGCCGGTGGTACCCGCATGGTCCGATACGGAAATACACGGGCACAGATACTCGGGATCGAGGCAGTACTTGCCGATGGTTCGGTACTGAGTAGATGGACTCCACTCGTCAAAGACAATGTCGGATACGACATCCCAGGGCTTCTTGCGGGCAGTGAGGGAACGCTCGCGATTGTCACCAAGGTCCTGATGAAGTTGGTCACCCCGGCGACCGACACCCAGGTCGTGCTCGCGGGTGTGCGCGACGTCGATCAAGCGCTGCAGCTGTGTAATCGAGTGCGCCAGAGCGGGTTGACCGTCGAAGCCGCCGAAATCATGACCGACGACGGCATCTCCCTCGTCTGCGCACACACCGATGCCCGTCGCCCGTTCGGAACACCGTCACCGATGTACACCCTGATCGAGGTGTCATCGCCGCGCGAGACGGAAGAGTCACTCCTCGAAGTTCTCTCCGCCTCTGCCGATCTCATCGAGGACGCGACAGTCGAGCCTGGCCCCGCTCGAAAGCTGTGGACTCTGCGAGAAAGCCATACCGAAAGCATCAGCGCTTCATCGACGACTCCGGTGGTCAAACTCGACATCTCCGTCCCCTTGTCCGTGATGGGCATGTTCATCGAGAGCCTCCGCGAAGTACTCACCGAACGATTCGTCCATGTGCGTCCAATGTTGTTCGGACACTTCGCCGACGGGAATATCCATGTGAATCTTCTTGACGCCGAACCGAGCATCGCACACGAACTGACCGATACGGTCTTCGAACTCGTCTCCGCCCATCACGGAAGTATCAGCGCCGAGCATGGGATCGGTCGCGCGAAGTCACCGTGGATAGCGCTGGGGCGCACGGAAACCGACATCACCGCCATGAAGCTGATCAAATCGTCCTGGGATCCGCGTGGAATCCTCAATCCTGGAATACTGTTGCCCGAAACGGTCGGGTAAACAAAAAGGGGTCTCGTGCAGGATCTTTACGTCGTCACTCATCCTCATGCCGAACACACAGCACAGGACATCGTCGGAGGTTGGCACAATTCGGTTCTCACGCCCGCCGGCAGGCGCGATGCAGAGTTGATCGCCGAAGAGTTGAAACGTCGACGCGCAGGAACTTCGCGCCCGATCAGCATCACCTCTTCCGACCTCGAACGGTGCGCCGAGACATCCGCGATCATCGCCCGGACACTCGATGTTCCGGCGACAACAGACTCTCGATTGCGCGAAATCAGCTTCGGAGAAGCCGAAGGGCGCCCGAACTCGTGGCTGGCCCAGCGGCAGGTTCCGGCTCCTGACGACAACCGCCTCGATCACCGTGGCCCCGTTGCCGGTGCCGAAACCCGCCGCGACATCGCATCAAGGGTCGGCGAGTGCATTCGCGAACTGATGACCGAACTCGACCACGATCACGTGGTCGTAACACACGGATTTGCACACACATTCGTCGTCTCCGCTTGGCTGCAGATCCCCGTCGAAGCCACAGGGTTTGCGACCTTCGCGACCACGCCCGGGGCCATCACACATCTCCAACACGACGACTACTGGCGCAATCGAACTCTCGCGCAACTAGCTGATACGACGCACTTGGCCTGTGGCACGATGGCCTGATGCGCCATGTCTCCGACGACGAACGCCGTGCACGCATAGGAGTACGTCACGCGCTGGCGCCTTCGTTCCGCGTCGATTCTCCGGAAGCTGCCACTCGGGCGATGACGGTACTGCACGCCACCGAGTCAGCGACGGTCTATCTGTCTTGCTGGGCGAGGGTTCGGTCATTGGACGCCGCCGACGTCGACAACGCGTTGTACGACCAACGCAGTCTCGTGAAGCAATTGGCTATGCGCCGCACGCTCTTCACGTTCCCCCGAGACTTGCTGCCGGCCGCGTGGTCGAGTGCGTCCGCCCGCGTCGCGAACACCGAGCGCACACGAATGGCCAAGGATGTCGTCAAGGCCGGAATCGCCGTCGACGGCAACGACTGGCTCGATCGCGCGCGGGCGGAGGTTCTGACACTGCTCACCGATGCCCCTGAAGGACTTTCCGCACTCGAGGTCCGTCAGGCAGTACCGATGACAGACGTCAAGGTCGAGGGTTCGGCAGGCGAAATCTGGTCGGCACCCAGGGTTCTCACACACCTCGGGGCGACCGCAGACATCATGCGCGGCGCCAACACCGCCCGATTCCCCGTCTCACGCCCACTGTGGACTCTCACTCGACACTGGCTCGACGACGCCCCCATCGATCTCGAATCTGCAGACGGATACCGAGAAATAGTCCGACGCTGGCTCCACTCCTTCGGACCGGGGACCGAAGACGACATCGTCTGGTGGCTGGGCTCGACCAAGACGGTCGTCCGGGCCGCCCTCGCCGAACTCGAAGCCGTTGCAGTCTCACTCGACGGAGGCGACACCGGCTGGTTACTACCGGATGACGTCGCCACGGTGCCTGATCCAGGTCCTTGGGTGGCACTCCTACCGGTGCTCGACCCGACGATCATGGGGTGGAAGAACCGTGACTTCTATCTCGGCCCGCACCGCAACCAACTCTTCGACACCCGAGGTAATGCCGGCACCACAGCTTGGGTCGACGGTCGTGTCGTGGGCTGCTGGATCCAAGACGCCGCCGGAGTGGTCCACGTTCGAGTACTCGAATCCGTGTCCGCGGATGCGCAACGGGCGCTCGACGCCGAGGCAGTTCGCCTGACCGAGTGGCTGGGTGGCGTCAAGATCGGCACCGGTTATGTCTCGCAGGCTATGAAGCAAGCGGTTGGAATTGCTGCAGCTACGCCTTGACGACGTAACCAGAACACTGTTCTAGCTGGTCTTTCTGCTGACGCCATCCATGGGCGGTAAGGCAACCATCGACAAGTGTACGAAACGTACAGTACACTTTGTCAGTCAGTGATTGACCGATCTAGGAGGTTCCATGGAGGGTCAAGCAGTTCGTGAATACGGTGCGTTCATCAACGGAGCGTTCCGAGCCATGGGCACATCCACATTCGAGGCGCGTGACGCCGCTTCCGGCGCTCTACTCGCCACACTGTCTCGGTGCGGGCCCACAGAGATCGACGACGCGGTCGAAGCCGCCAGGCGGGCATTTCCTGCATGGTCGAACCTGACCGCTGAAGAACGATCCGCCAAAATCTTGCAGTTTGCCGCGCTCGTGGAGGATCAGGCCGAAGAGCTTGCCCAGCTCGAATGTATGGATACCGGGCGCCATATCAGTGAGATGCGCGAGGACTATCGAGCCGCCGTCTCACATCTGCGATACTTCGCGTCAATCTCGTTGGCCCACCATGGCTTCGGCCGCGAGTTGGCATCGGGATACCTGGTCGCGAAGCGAGTGCCATTGGGCGTATGTGGACAGATCATTCCCTGGAACGATCCCGTGGTAATGACGGCGTTCAAGATTGCACCTGCTCTGGCTGCGGGAAACACAGTGGTCCTCAAACCTGATGAAAATGCTTGCGTTTCCGTCATGGAGCTGGCCAGGATCGCCGCCGACGTGTTTCCCGCAGGCGTTTTCAATGTTGTCCCTGGTCTTGGCGAGGAAGCCGGCGCAGCCCTGATAGACCATCCGAAGGTCAGCAAACTCGCTTTCACCGGAAGCACCGAAGTCGGCCGACTCGTGGCACACGCCGCAGCCTCACGGCTGATCTCGACCACGCTCGAACTCGGAGGCAAAAGTCCCAGCATCGTGTTTCCTGATATCGAGGACATCGATGCAGTGGTCGCCGATGCCACCGCAGGTGTCCTCATGTGCAACGGCCAATCCTGCTTGGCCGGAACACGTCTCTTCATCCACGAGGACATCTATGACACCTTCGTGGAAAAACTCGTCGCAGGATTCCGATCGTTGCGAGTCGGGCCGCCACTGAACGAGGACACCGAACTGAGCGGATTGATCCACCAGGAACACGCCGAACGTGTGATCTCCATGATCAGATCCGGTATCGACGAAGGCGCACAACTACTTACAGGCGGTGATCTGGTAGAAGTGCCGGGATTCGAAGCCGGAAACTTCGTCGCGCCGACGATTCTCGAGGTCGCCAACTCGATGCGAATCGCACAGGACGAAATATTCGGACCTGTCCTGTGCGTCCTCAGATGGAACAACTACGAGCACGTGATCGCAGAAGCCAATGACACTCCGTACGGTCTCGCTGCTGGGATTTATACCTCCAACCTGAAGAACGCGATGGAAACCGCGGATCGTCTTGATGCGGGCTGTGTCTGGATCAATCAGTACTTCAATCTGGGAGGCGGTGTCCCCTTCGGGGGATTCAAGGAAAGCGGCCTGGGGCGAGAGTTCTGCCTCGAGACGCTCAACGAATACACCCAACTCAAATCCATCACTGTCGCCACGTCGACGCCCACGACAAACCAAGGAAGCACAAATTGAAAATCTCGGGAAATACCATCTTCATTGCCGGCGGAACCTCCGGTATCGGCCTCGCACTTGCAGTGGGATTGCAGAACGAGGGGAACAAGGTAATCGTCGGAGGGCGTCGATCCGCTCTGCTCCAAGAGATCTCGGACAAGTACCCGGGCATCAGCACGGTCGTCATCGACGTGGACGACCCGAGATCCATTCGAACCGCACATGAATCCGTCACGGAGGAATTTCCCGATCTGAACGTCCTCGTGACGATGTCGGGAATCATGTACCCGGAAGACTTGAAGAACCCGGACTTCCTCGACATCGCCGAGAGAACGGTCACGACAAACCTTCTCGGAACAATTCGCTTGGCCGGCCAGTTCATCCCGCATCTGATGACGAAGCCCAATGCCACCATCGTCACCGTCTCATCCGCCGTCGGCTTCGTCCCGCTGCCCGTCACGCCCACGTACAACGCGACAAAGGCGGCGGTTCATCTCTTCACCGAGAGCATGCGCGTACAACTCGCCGATACCTCGATCCGGTGCATCGAACTCATCCCGCCAGGAGTCCGCACCACGCTGATGGGTCAGGAGAACTCGGAATCAGCTCTGCCACTTGATGACTACATTGCCGAGACCATCGGCCTACTGAAGGCGCACGACGACGCCACGGAAATCGTGGTCGACGCCGCCAAGCCGCTTCGCAACGCCGAGATCAACGGTGAGTACCAGCTAGTACTGAAGATGCTCAGCTGACACCCGAGTGTTGAGGCACATCGCAGTGCGGGGAGGGCAATTCGCCCTCCCTGCGCTGCGGATTCTCAACGGAGAACCCGTCTATGCACCACTGCGGAGTCCACGAACTGCGTGATCGATGATCGAGCGCACAGTGTTGTCGTCGATACCCGCGTGCCCGACCAACATCCGGTAGATCAACGGCCCGAAGAACAGATCGATCGCTTCCTCGGTGTCGATGTCTTCGCGAAAGTAGCCGGAATCCACACACCGCCGAATCAGTGCGGCGAAACCCCGACGACGTTCGTCGAGGAAGAAAGTGCGGAAGTATGCCGCCGTCGTCGGATCGTTGGCACACGCGCCGACAAGTTCGGCAAAGATCGACCCGAGTGGACCTCGGTAGAACTTTCCGATGTCACCTAGATAGTCGTTCAAATCGGCTTGCGCACTATCGGTCTCGGGAAATGTCAGATGACGAGCCATGAGCACGCCGAATGCTTCAGCAGCGATAGCTTGCCGCGACGGCCAGTGCCGATACAGAGTCACCTTGCTGACACCGGATTGTTCGGAGATCGCATCGATGGTCGCGGCCTTCATTCCACCGGATTTCAGAAGAGCTTCTGCTGATCTGAGGGCCTTCTCGTGAGCCGCCTCACTACGTGCACCGCTCGGAGGAGTCAGCAATCCCGTCTCGGCATCACCCGATCCCCGAAACACGCCGTCGTCGGGAGCGCGCTTACCCATGTCCACTCCTTAGTCCTTCAAGACCTTGCAGCACAGAGCATTTCCCGGCATCGGAGGACCCGGCACAGCCCAAGGCAGCAACTTGTCGCGATAGCTACTAGTCGTATCGTACACATGGCGCCCTGGACCGAATCAGCATGGTCACAACAACAAGCCCAATCTGATTGCGTCCGCGCATGATTCAAACAACCAGCGCAAGCCTCTCGTTTATTACTCAAAAGTAAGATAGCGTGTGGTCGTCATCACACCAGCCCGTCAAGTACCGAGAGACATACGAAACCGAAGGGTCGATCGTGGCATCGAGGATTCTCTTTCAGGGAGCGGTGGCGCTGACAGCCATTGCACTCACAGGCATCACGGCACCTACTGTCGCCGCGCAACCGTCGGCGGATTCCTTCTATCAGTACGACGGTTCGGCACCGCTGTCGTCGTATCAGCCTGGGGCCGTTCTCAAAACGAGGACCTTGCC